>JAIPGJ010000137.1 GCA_021736185.1 Fidelibacterota bacterium
AACATCAGGTTAAACGAGGAAATCCGGTTGAAGCTTTTAAAAAAGCCGATCACATCATCGAGGCTCGTTTTGAAACGCCTTATCAAGAACATTATTATCTTGAGCCCCAGGCATGTATTGCTCAAGTGACTTCGGATGGTGGAATAGACATTCTTGGTTCTATACAGTGTCCTTTCTATGTTCAAAAGGCGATTTCAAAAGCACTGGCCATCCCCTTTTCCAAAGTGCGGGTTGAACAGGCACCCACGGGTGGGGCATTCGGTGGCAAAGAGGATATTCCTTCAGAAACCTGTACTCGTGCTGCACTGGCCGCTCTCCTCCTCAAACGACCGGTGAAAATGGTATATGATCGCAGCACGGATATTCAACTCACCAGCAAACGACACCCCTTTCAAATGCATTACAAAGTTGCCGTTTCAAATTCAGGAAAATTGTTAGCTGCGGAAATCCTGCTTGAGGAAAATGCTGGAGCCTATGCCACTTTATCATCGGTCGTCTCTTATCGTTCCTGTATGCAGGCGATGGGACCGTATGTCATCGAGAATATCTCGGTTGAATCCAAATCATACTATACCAATCTACCTCCAACTGGTGCCTTTCGGGGTTTTGGATCTCCTCAGGCAGCTTTTGGTCATGAGCGGATGATGGATGTCATCGCTGCTGAACTTGACCTGGATCCCATCGAATTACGTTTGCGAAATATCGTGAAGGTTGACACTCAAACCCTCACCGGCCACCACCTGAAGAGCAGCGTGGGAGCCGAAGAAACCCTTCATACTGCTGCTGCTGCCTGTGATTGGACACATCGTGACAGATCAGGCGATGCTCACTGGAAAACAGGGTGGGGCGTTTCTCTGATTCACTACGGCAACTGTCTCGGTGCCGCTGGCTGGTTTATGGATGGCAGTGGTGTCAAAATCAAACTCCACCGGGATGGGTCTATTTCAGTCGCCTTTGGTCTTATCGAAATGGGCCAGGGAGCGTTAACCGTTATTCAGCAGATGACCGCGGAAGCCCTGGGTGTGGAGCCTGCAAGAATTACTGTTTTGCCCACGGATACCGTCCAGGTGCCAGACAGTGGTCCCTCAGTGGCCAGCCGTAATGTTGTTATGACTGGAAATGCGATTCGGGATGCGGCCAGGAAATTATTACCCATTCTCAAAGAAGCTGCCGCTGAGCTCATGGATTGCGATTTGAAAGAAATTCATCTTGAACGCGGAGAGGTAAGCAACACGAGAAATAGTGAATCGTTGAGCTTCGGTGAGCTCACCAACTATCTGTATTTGTCAAACCGTCCTATGGATGTATTGGGCTGGTGGCATGTTCCTGAATTAGAGTATGATCCAGTCAACGGAGTCGGTGAAGCCTACTTCACGTATTCCTATGCAACCCATATCGCCAAGGTCAAAGTGGACACACTCACCGGCCAGGTGCAGGTGGAAAAAATCTGGGCCTCACATGATGTGGGGAGAGCTATCAATCCAGCAGGTCTGGAAGCTCAAATCGAAGGTGGCACCGCCCAGGGGATTGGTTGGGCGCTTACCGAGGATTTCAAAGTGAATGGGGGTAAGGTTTTAAGCGATAATCTCACGACATATCTTTTACCAACGGCTATGGACGTGGGCGACATCGAATCAATTCTGGTGGAAGATCCGGAACCCGAAGGTCCCTGGGGTGCCAAGGGTATAGGAGAACCAGCCATCATACCAACAGCTGCGGCTATTGCCAATGCAGTAAGTGACGCCCTGGGGAAATCAGTTGCTCAGATTCCCATGAGACCTGAGCAAATTTTAGAAATGGTAGGTGAATGAGATGAAACCACTCTTACTGCATAATTTGAATATCATCGATCCCTTCGGTGAACGAGAATTTTTGGAGCATGCTTCCATCCTCATTGAGCATGAAACCATCAAGTTTGTAGGTCGTGGTTTTTCCCATGTTGGTTTCGAGGGCCAAATACTGGACATGCAGGGCAAAATAGCTATGCCTGGAATGATCAACGCCCACACCCATCTGTACTCCACATTAGCACTGGGAATGCCTCCGCCCAAAAAATCACCCAAAAATTTTGTAGAGCATCTTGAGGAAATCTGGTGGAAACTGGATCGGGGTCTGGACAAAGCATCCACCACAGCATCTTTTGAAGCAGGTCTCATGGATTGTATTAAGAATGGTACAACCACCATTATTGATCATCACGCAAGTCCTTTATTCGTTGATGGCTCCTTGGACATCCTGGCAAGTGTCGCAGAGTCATTCGGTGTAAATATCAGTCTCTGTTTTGAAAGTTCAGACAGAAATGGTGAATCAAATTTTCATGAAGAGCTCAAGGAAAACATCAGAGCTATCAAGAAATATAGCTCGAACCCCCATATCTCCCCGCGCCTGGGGCTGCATGCTTCTTTTACCTTGTCAGACAAGTCTTTGGAGATGATCAGCAAACAGATCCAGGAATTTCCTGATTGTGGCATTCATATTCACGTTTCGGAGGACCTGGCCGATGAAAAAGAGGCTCAGGCCAGGGGATATCGCTCCGTCATTCAGCGGCTGGAAGATTTTCATCTGCTTTCCAATCAATCCTTAATTATCCATGGCATATTTATGACCCGTGAAGACCGGCATATTTTATTAAGACATGGTTGTAAGCTGGTCCATAACCCGACTTCGAACGCCAATAATCAAGTGGGGGTTTTGGAAACGGAGATTATTGAATCCCTGAACCCCGGTCTGGGTACGGATGGAATGCAAAACAATCTTCTTAAGGAGGCCAAAGAAGGCACCCTTATAAGAGCTGCTACTGACAGCCCCCCCGTGGATTATCTCGAATTACTATTTAAAAACAATCCGGATATTGCCGTTAAATTATTTGGAAAATTGATCGGGCATATTGAAGAGGAAGCTCAGGCGGACCTGGTGTTTTATGATTATGATCCCAGGACAGATTTGAACGCCGATAATTTCAGGAATCATCTTATGTTTGGACTGAACCTGCCCTCTGATGTCATGACCCGCGGCATCTTTCGCATGCGACACAGAGAAATGGTAGATATTGATGAATCACGAATACGTGAGACGGCCCGCAAGGAAAGTAAACGCCTTTGGACAGCCATGAATTCGCTATAAACAGGGAAATAATATGAATAACTGGAAAAACACATGATGAAGATTGATTTCCAACAGATACTTGCCCAGGCAGAACATTATCGACCTGAAATTTCCCGATTTTTAAGGGATATGATTGCCATCCCCAGCGAAAGTTGTCACGAAGAGCAAGTTATCCTGCGTATCAAAGAGGAAATGGAAAAAGTTGGCTTTGATAAGATTGAAATCGATGAAATGGGCAATATTTATGGTTCCCTGGGGCATGGCTCCCATGTCATCGCCATGGATGCCCACATTGATACGGTGGGTGTGGGAAATCTTGAAAACTGGGATGTGGACCCCTATAAGGGTTTTGAAGATGACGAAATCATTATGGGGCGGGGTGCTTCAGATCAGGAAGGCGGCATGGCCAGTATGGTTTACGCCGGAAAAATTATCAAAGACCTTGGTCTTGAGGCTGACTACACCCTGGTAGTGACCGGGACAGTCCAGGAAGAAGATTGTGATGGTTTATGCTGGCAGTACATCATGGATAATAAAAAGATCCAACCTGAGTTTGTGGTAAGTACTGAGCCTACCTCCTGTAGAATATATCGGGGTCAGCGCGGCCGTATGGAAATCAAGGTGAGTACGTCGGGGATAAGTGCCCATGGCTCTGCTCCTGAACGTGGCGATAATGCCATCTATAAGATGGCACCTATCCTATTGGAGCTACAGGAATTGAATAAAGGTCTGGCAGAACACGATTTTCTTGGGAAGGGCTCGTTGACAGTATCTGAAGTATTCTCCAGCTCACCCTCTCGTTGCGCCGTTGCTGATGGTTGTTCCATATCTGTAGATCGGCGACTTACTGTCGGTGAAACTGCTGAATCCGCCATAGAGGAAATCAAAAATTTACCCTCTGTAAAGACTGGTAAAGCCTCTGTGGAGATGTATGATTATGAGCGGCCAAGTTATACCGGGTTTCGTTATCCCACTGAAGCCTATTTTCCCACCTGGTTGATCGAAGAAGATCATGTGACGACCACTTCCCTGGTTGATGCCTACATAGGATTATTCAAGGAAGAGCCCATCGTAGATAAGTGGACATTTTCAACCAATGGTGTAGCCATCATGGGAAAATATGGCGTGCCTTGTATCGGCTTTGGTCCAGGAGCAGAAGAAGAAGCTCATGCCCCCAATGAAAAAACCTGGAAAGACCAGCTGGTAAAAGCAGCAGCCATGTATGCGGCTATACCTTTGACATATTTGAATAGATTGGCAAACTAGGCAGGGAATGCCTCCGAGATGCCCTCTCGGCTTCCTTCGGATCGAATCCCCGGCTGGAGTGACATGGTAATAATGGAGTATTATGAAAGCGTTAATTAATAAAATCAAAGCTTTGGACCTCAACAACTACGGACACGATTTTCTACTGACCTGGGATAAAACACAGGAAGAGCTGGAGGCCACCATCCTCCTGGCTGAACTTCTGAGAGAACGGCATCGTCTTGATAAACCAAACCTGGTTTTTGATTCTGGTCTGGCTGTTTCAATTTTCAGGGACAACTCCACTCGGACACGTTTTAGCTTTGCCTCGGCAGCCAATGCCCTGGGACTAGCTGTATCCGATATGGATGAGGAGAAATCTCAAGTTTCCCATGGTGAAACGGTCCGTGAGACCGCCAACATGATTTCATTCATGACTAGGGTGATCGGAATCCGCGATGACATGTATCTCGGTGAAGGTCATAGTTATATGAAAGAGGTTTCGTCTGCTGTGCAAACCGGATTTGAAGAAGGTGTCTTACACAACCGACCTGGTTTAATAAATCTGCAGTGTGATATTGACCATCCCACACAAAGCATGTCGGATTTAGCGATGTTAAAAAACCATTTTGGGTCCCTTGAGAATTTAAAGGGGAAAAAAATAGCCATGTCCTGGGCCTATTCACCCAGTTATGGAAAACCCCTTTCGGTGCCGCAAGGAATTATTGGATTACTAACCCGTTATGGGATGGATGTGACACTGGCCCATCCAGAGGGTTACAACCTGATCCCTGATGTGGTGCATTTAGCAGATAAACAGGCCCAGATTGCTGGTGGGTCCTTCCAGATGACCCATAGCATGGATGAAGCCTTCGCTGACGCTGATATTGTTTATCCCAAATCCTGGGCTCCTTTCCATGTCATGGAAGAGCGGACTTCATTATTAAAGCAAGGGAATCAAGCAGGGCTCAAAGAGCTGGAAAAAAGCTGCCTGGCAAATAACGCAAAATTCACAGGCTGGGAATGCACAGAGGAGAAAATGCAGCGCACCAGAGACGGCAAGGCACTATATATGCACTGTCTACCCGCTGATATCAGTGGAGTAAGCTGTAAACAGGGAGAGGTGAGTGCCTCTGTTTTTGATCGATACCGCAAAGACACTTACCTGGAAGCCAGCTATAAGCCATTTATCATCGCTGCCATGATGTTTCTGACAGGACTAAAAGATCCTATGGCAGCCCTGGACCACTTAACATAAAGCAGATGTGTTTTATACTTCGACAGGCTCAGCATGACACATCCACTTAAAATTAGGATAAACAAATTCGCACAATTAGCGATTTTAAAAGAAAGTCAACTATGAACACAGAACAGATTCTCAAAAACACCATTCAACGCTGTAAAGAAAGAAACATCATTTTACCCACCTACAAACAGATGGCTGATCCAGATTTGATTCCAGAAGGAATTAAGGATGAACTTTCAAAAATTGGATTATGGGACCTCAATCCCCGTAACCTTTTTCGGCTCACCTGGCAAAATGAACCGGTTCCCACTGGCGGCGGGTTTGGTGATGTCAATTATATCGAACTACCACCGGGACTCACTGGAATCAAAGCTCGTATCATCGTTCTAATTGGCAAATTCTTCCCTACCGGTGCCCATAAAGTCGGTGCCACTTTTGGTCCTCTCGTAGAAAAATTGATCTCCGGTCAATTTGATCCCACACACCAAAAAGCCCTGTGGCCATCAACAGGCAATTATTGCCGTGGAGGTGCCTACGATGGCTATTTGCTGGGTTGTCCATCCATTGCGGTTCTTCCTGAGGAAATGTCCCAGGAACGTTATGCCTGGCTTGAAAAAGTCGGTGCCGAAATTATCCGCACCCCCGGTGGCGAGGCCAACGTAAAAGAAATCTATGACAAAGTAAAAGAACTGGAAGCTGAACGGGGCGATGAGATCGTCACTTTAAATCAGTTTGATGAAATTGGCAACGCCCTGTGGCATTACGCGGTCACGGGTAGAGCGATGGAAAAAGTATTCAGAAATTTAAATTCGGGCCAGCAAAGATTTAGTGGATTATTCCTGACCCAGGGTTCTGCTGGTACGTTGGGATCAGCGGACTATCTCCGAACCGTATTTCCCAAAATCAAAGTCGGTGCTGGTGAAGCCCTTCAGGTACCCACATTACTTCAAAATGGCTATGGAGCTCATCGCATTGAAGGAATTGGTGACAAACATGTCCCCTGGATTCATAACATGAAAAACATGGATA
>JAIPGJ010000138.1 GCA_021736185.1 Fidelibacterota bacterium
TTCAATCTTTCCCTTACGAGGTCCCATGCTATGGTAATGAAGGGCATCTTTTTTTGTAATCATATTATCCTATCCAAAATCAAGATGACACCTTAAAAAGATGTCATCTGGTTAAATAGCTAATTTTTATTGTCTAAATCTATGGGCTCTACTCCCAGAAGCTTTTTAAAGCTACCAGACCTTCCTGTATTTGATCCACATTGATACCACTGTATGCGAAACGAATAAATACTTTCTCTTCGCCGGGCAATGGTCGCCCAAAGTGTTCACGAGAGCAAAAAGACACCCCGGTTTCATGCAGTGCATCTAGACGAAATTTTGCTGAACTGCTATACCCTTTTCGCTTGTAGATGTCAGTGACATCGGGAAACAGATAAAAAGTCGTTTCTGGCTTGGTAACTTTTATCCCATCAATGGCCACCAGGGCATCAAACAGAGCATCGCGTCGACGTTTCAACTCGTTGAGAATTTCATTTTGGGGTCCAGCAGGTCCGTTTAAGCAGGCAATTCCCGCCATCTGAACAAAATGATTGGAGCAGGACTCCTGGTTGGTGTTGAATTTGGAGATGGCTTCTATCACCTCCTTGGGTCCAGCGGCACAGCCCAGACGCCAGCCTGTCATGGCAAATTTTTTGGAAAAGGTATAGAGAATCACAGTACGCTCAGCCATGCCGGGAAGTGAGGCAATACTTTTACTCCGACCGCTGTAACGCACTTCAAAATAAGCTTCATCGGAAAGGACCCAAAGGTCATGCTTGATGGCCAGATCTGCCACCCATTTCATTTCCTCTTCAGTGGATTCGGCTCCAATGGGGTTCTGATAATTATTATAAATAAATATGGACGTTTTATCCGTAATCTGGCGTTCGACTTCCGCCCGATTCATAGCAAAGCCGGTCTCTGTCGTTATATATCCGTATGGGAGAGCTTTGCCACCAAGATATTCAATTTGAGATTCATAAATTGGATATCCAGGATTGGGATACAGGGCTTCGGCACCCTCCTCCAGCAAAGCGCCTAAAAACTTGCCGATGACGGGTTTACCACCCGGTTGGACAGAGATGTTTTCAGCTGTAAGATTAAGACCGCGAGCCATACCAATATCTTCAGCAAGGGCTTCACGCAAGGGCATAATGCCGGGACCTGGGGCATAGCCGGTTTTTCCATCGCGGGCGGCCTTCATGGCTGCATCCCTGATATACTCAGGAGTGGTAATATTCATGTCCCCCAGATGGAAAGGATAAACCTGGTTTCCCTTGGCAGACCAGGCGGCGGCATCAGCGCCAACCGCAAAGGCAGTCTCTGTTCCCAGACGGCCGTAACGTTTCGCAAATTTTCTCATTTTACACCTCTATCATATTCGTCGGAAATTAAATCATCCCCAGACGTTTCATGCGAGTTTCACGATCATTGGCAAAGCGTTCAATGCCTTCCAGCAACCAGCGCTCCGAGAGATGAGCTTCTTCAATGACCTCATCCAGGGAGCCACCAGATCTCCAATTATTATCCCAATCGGCGGTCATGGCATACTCAACCGACAAACGATTGCCAGTCCAATCCTGCATGGAAATCACTGAACCATTGGTAATAAAGGTAGAGTTCAGCCAGTCTGCATCGCTCACTGTTCCCTGACGATAGGCGTCAGGCTGCAATGCAAATAGTTCCGGGCTGCTGGCAGCAACCAGCTTCACGTTGAGTCCCCGCTTATCCAGCTCAGGCAGCAATTTGGTCACATTTGACGTGGTTGCAGTTCCCTGTACAAAGATGGTTCCCATTTTGGGACGATCAGACTTGTAGTCGTGGATGATATAAGCGCCTTTGGCGGCCTCCATATGTGATGCCATTCCAAGTTTTTTCCGATCTGGTATTTCTACACCAGGCCGGGTGAGATGAAGGGCAATAATCGGTGCATCTGTTGCTAGAGCTGCCGTTATCATGGGCGCTACTTCATTGTGCTCCCAGGGATACAGATTGATGACCTTGCCTTTGGGAAAAAGCTGGGTAACCGCAGGTGCATATATTCCAAAATGGGTTCGCGAATCCTCAGCAGTTTCAGGACCCGAATGACCGGCAACCCAGATGACTTTCCCTAATTTCACGTCTGCATCCTGAACCATCTGGCTAAAGATTCTGAAAGATCCATATTTCAGATATGAAAAGGATCCATAGGTGGAACAGGCCGCAAAAAAGCCATTAAACTCTGCTTCTGGAGTTTTGGAAAAATTAGTGGCTGCAATTCCCGTGCAAATACCCGCATTGGCAAACTCGGTAATGCCCTGAGGCAGCATACAACCTCTGACATTATCCTTGCGGTTATAGAACCCATAACCCGGCGTATCACCAAAAGGCTTGCCAAAGCCTGAAATATTGGTTGAATCTGCCAGATCAGCCGACATGGCCAGAAACAGCGGGCGACCATAATTTTTACTCACATAAGCATTCAACCACGAAGCGTATTTTGAGAATCCTCCACGGTTCGGTGCAACTTCGCCGGGCCGAACAAAAAGTTCCGGGGGTAGACTCTGAATATCAGTTAATACCGGATCGTTCATGGGATTTCTTCTGGTATCAATCCATACTCGTTCATTTTCATCAGGGACAGCCTCACCCAACTCTACGAGACGATCTGCCAAATAGTTAAGCAACTCTGGATCCTGATCAAAGACTTGAAAGACCCTTTCCATATTGATTCTGGCCTGTTCTGTTCGCTCGTTTTTGGTGTCAGGTCCTGACTCCCCCATCCCCTCAAACGGGATACCATATTTATCAGTAAATTCTTGTTTGGTCTGCCAGTAAGGAGCACTATTAAATTTGTGGGCTGCACCGTGGGACTTGTTATCATAAACACCATAACCGCGACCTTTGCGGGTCTTGAACCAGGCCATGGCGGGAGCATCTTCTGAATTTTCATCAAAAGCCATCTCCTGGAGGGCTGAGTTGGTACTTTCCCAATCTGAACCATTGTCAGCACCAAAAACACGCCAGCCGTGGGAGGCAAACCAATCTTTGGGCGTCCCGTAAACAACCGATGAGAATGGACGATCATCAATTCCGAAATCGTTCCAGTCTACCAGGAAGTGTAAATTCCCCAGACCCAGTCCCCATGCTGAATTGAGGGACTCATGGGTAACTCCAGGAGTCAGCCCCCCCTCACCTTCAACGGTGAATACACGAACATCATCAGCACCCGCATATTTTAGCGCCATGGCTTCACCCACAGCCACAGGCATTCCATGCCCAGAAGGTCCAGTGTTGGCTTTAAAAATGTTGGTTTTGCCAGCCATTTCCGCATGTCCCGGGAGCCCTCCTCGATTTCTCAAGGTCAGGAGATCTTCCCAGGTTAACAGCCGGTCCGCCGTTGGGAGCTTGTAGCGCTCATCATTTGTTTCGGCATATTTACGACGCAGGGATTCGTTAAAAACAGCCAGAAGTGCATACATTCCAGGGACAGTATGGCCAGCAGATAGAATAAATTTATCTGCAAAACGTTTTTGAGGGTTCCGAATATCCCAACGCATGCTACCACCCAAAAAAAGTGCCACCAACATGTGTACTTTGGAACGGGAACCACCGGGATGACCACTCTGTCTCAGATTGAGCGTGATATCAATCAATTGGTCGATCATATCCTTGATTTTTTCCCATTTGGGATAAATCTCCGGCGCTAGTTCTGGTTTTACTGTCTCTCTTCTCATACTTCCCCTCACAAAAAACCTAAATTTAAATCAAGTGGGCGGCTATAGCTTAAGATCGGTTAAATTCTTTGATCTTAACACTTTTGCCATGGCCGATTGAGCTTCTTCCCACACACCATGCATGCCGCATTCACTTAGAAATTCGCAGGCAGAATCTTCCAGAAGACACTCATTCAGGGCCAGGGGACCCTCCAGAGCTTCAACAACTTCAAGCACGGTAATGTCCTTGGGATCACGTGCTAAACGGACACCGCCTGATACGCCCCGAGTGCTATTAATTATCCCTTTTTGAACCAGTGGTTTGAACAATTTTCTAAGAAAAGGTTCAGGGATGTTTTTATTCTCCGAGATATCACCAATACTGATTCGGCTCTCATCAACATTCTCAACCAGATATCTAACAGCTCTCAGTCCATATTCCCCAGCTTTAGTTAATCGAATCACAATCTATCTCCTTGTTTCATTAAAAGTAAAATTTCCGCGATTGGAGGTTATAACATCAAAATACTATTTGTGAGAATATTACTCTTAATAGCGAGAAATCCCAGATGAACTTTGCATTTTTTTTTGAGAATATACCCAAATGAATCGACACATAATAGAGATCCTACTCCTCAACAGGAGCATGACCCTTTTGAATAATCAAGGCTATACCAGCCAGGCTGGCTATGAGACCCAGCATAAGAAAGAAGATGTCAAAAGCATCTGCTGCTCCACCGAGAATATTCACCCAAGCTTCTCCCAGAGAGATTGCACCAACAACGAGTGCTGAGTATCCGACTTTTTTTTCTTCCTTCATAAATTCCTGTCATCTTGGATAAAATTTCTCGTTTCCATGAGATAAAGGCAAATATGTTGCCAAACCACTTAGGGCCCGTGAATTACCCATAGAATGAGGGAATTCAATTGCCCGGAGTATGAGAGGAGGTTACTTCAGGATTGAAATTTTTTGGGAGAGCGTCCCATGACCATTTGAACTAATTTGTAGGATGTAGATTCCAGAACCAAGACTGATACCCTGCTGATTTCTACCATTCCAGTGGACTTCATATTCAGCCTGGTTTTGGTGAGATAGCGCTCGGGAGTATACTTCGCTTCCCCTGAGATCATAGATTTTCAATGTCCCACTGAAAAAAGCACCGGTCGTATAGGGTATTGTCACTTCGCCATTAAATGGATTTGGATAGGCGGAATGAAGCTTAAAGCTTTCAGGAGAGATGCCGCCATCAATAGCAGCGACCTGATTGGCACTTTTTAATATCCAATTCTCCTCATCAAAAGTAAGGCTTGTAGGTACAAAGTCCAGAACCAGATCGAATTCCTGTACTCTCAGTGAATCCCAGATGACTGTCGTGTAGACATTGGCACCATCGGTGAAGCTCAAATCAATGGGCATTTTGTAGGTGGGATGCGAGCTGCTCTGCATCTGGTCGATATGCACCCGCACCTGAGAATTCCCAAATTCATCTTCCTCCCCAGCACTCCACCACCATCGATATGAAGGAATCCCAATGCCATAAATCCACTGGTCGAAAAACCATTCGAGATCCTGACCCCAGACTTCTTCAACAACAGCCTGAAAATCCTCTGTGGAGGCGGTCCTGAACTGATACTCATCTCGATAGGCTGCCAGGCTCTCAAAAAAGATATCATCCCCGACAACATGTCGCAACATATGCAGGACCCAAGCCCCTTTTTGGTAAACCATGGAAGTACTGAAAATTGCTCCAACGCTGCTTGTATCCGGGCGATATACAGTACTATTGACACTATTCATTTTCGATGCCATATGGGCATGATAAGCATCTTCACCATTGACTGCACCCCAATAGAGGGCTTCTGAATAGGTGGCAAAACCCTCATTAATCCAGATATGGTGGAAATTGCTGCAGGTAACCAGATCGCCCCACCATTGATGAGCCAACTCATGGGCAATGGTATTTTCGCCATATGATCCCATGCTGGAACAGGTCTGGTGCTCCATGGCACCTCCCCATTCAAATTCATTCATGCCATACTTTTCATCTGCGAAGGGATATTCACCGTAAAAACCACTAAAGATTTCAATCATATTACTGGTTCGATTCCAGCGATCAATCATATCGGTGGTGGCGGAGGTAGGATACATCCAATACTCCAGAGGCATGGAATCCCCATCGGCGAAGTGATATATATCCGTCCAGGTGGTATAGTCAGATATTGATAGGAATACCAGATAGGGAGCGATGGGATACTTATTCTCCCATACGGTTGTTTTCGTGCCGTCCAAATTTTGTGTCTCAGAAACCAGTAGCCCATTGGAAACAGCATCATAGGCACTATCAGTCGTCAGTGAAATCCTCACCGAGTCTGCTTTATCAGAGGGAACATCCTTGCAGGGCCACCAGGATCGAGCGCCATAGGGCTCACTCAAGGTTGAAATCATGGGTGGCAGGGAGGGATTGCCATTCTGATGGCCAAAGGCAAAAGCCTGAAAGCCAGTCTGCTCAGGGTGCCCATGATACTCAATACCTACCACAAGGGCTTCATCAGTATCATAACTACCATCCAGGGTGATACTTAGCAAATCAGAGAAGTGATTGAAGGTGGCTCCGTTGAGCGTGACGGCATCCACTGTCATTCCACTGACAAAATCCAGTTGAATATTCTCCAGATTATCAACTTCTGAAAGGAGGTGAACTTCCACAGTGCCATAGACGATTTCGGTATCAATATTTATATCTAATTCGATATTGTAGTAATGCACATCATAATCAAAAATATCGGCTCTTTGAGCGGCCTTGACCAGGGCCCCATAATGGGCCATCATCTCTGAGATGGGTTTACAGGGAACATCAGTATTTTCATAAACCTGAGCATAGACCGCACTTATTAAAAACAGGCCCATCAAATATGTCATTCGCTTCATAAATCCCTCAAAACTCGTTA
>JAIPGJ010000139.1 GCA_021736185.1 Fidelibacterota bacterium
GCCCCATAATGGGCCATCATCTCTGAGATGGGTTTACAGGGAACATCAGTATTTTCATAAACCTGAGCATAGACCGCACTTATTAAAAACAGGCCCATCAAATATGTCATTCGCTTCATAAATCCCTCAAAACTCGTTAAGAGAAAATAGGTCCTGAATTCAAGCCATGCAATAGAACTAACTCGAAATAGATTAAAGAATTTATGCCATTAATGAGATGCCAGGGAAAATAAACCTGGAGTAAAATGCAAAGCGCGGAGAAATCCGCGCCTTGAAAGAATCACTTTTATTGGACTTGCTTACATCGGCCAAAACTTTGAATCATTCCAGACTTCCTCTCGGAAATCTTCATCCAGAGCCATCAGCTTTTGGTGGTGGTCAATCTCCCAGTCAGTCAACCAGGTAAAAAGCTTCTTTATTTCAGGATCCGTAGCGGCCTGTTCTTCTTTTTGATAGAATTTGAAAGCCCGCTCTTCCAGAGTAAGTGCAATACTGATCGCCGAAGAATCGAAATTACTGTTTCTCAACTCCTCGAGAAATGATTTATCGATGATGGGGTCTTTAAAACCGAACTGAAGTTCATCCTCAGAGGGTAATACTACTTTCCCCTCATCCAAATGGCGTTTGAAAGTCAACTGCAGGATATGCAAATGATGGGTTTCCTCTTTAACCATATGCTCGAAAAGTTCTTTGGCCACAGCCGAAGTTGCCGTTTTCGCTGCCATGGCAAAAAACTCCTTACCATTCATTTCTAAGAGGATGGCTCGTTTAAGCACATCCTGGACGGATATAAATTCAGATGACTTTTCAGCATTGTTCACAATATTATTCCTCATCCCAGTATGAATTCTCTTTGTCCTTTGCTTTCTGCTCCATCCGATAAATTGCACAATGCTCAATATCGGAGTCGCGAAAGCTGGTCAATGGATTGTAGTCGCTTTTAAAGCGATTTTCGCATTCTGCCGCAGCTTCAGGACCTGATGGGCATTCCATATCGTAGACAGGACAGTACCCCTTACGTTGATCGGATTGTTGGTTTGTCATCACATGCTCTCCCATAACTACAAGCTATGGTGAAAACATAATCATTTGCTACTGCAAATTCAATCACCTATCATGACCCTGGAAAAAATCAGTAAAAGCATATAAAAGGTTGCGGGAACCGCAGCAAAGGGTCCCGCAACCAGAATGTACGAACCTAAGCTTTTTTGGTGGCCTGAAATTCCAAAAGGGTTCGCATATAATTGTCTCGAACCAGCGTTTTGGGGCTGGGTGAATGGATCAAGCTCATACTCCCCTTCATCTGGGAAATACTTTGGTATTCATTTTCATCCATCCAGATGATCAGATCTTTCTCGATGGTTTTCATCAATTCGGGTCCATGGGTCATGAGCGCCGAGGTCAACATGGTCACATCGGCACCACACATAATCAGCTTCAGCACATCCTTGGCGCTATGAACACCACCACTGGCAGCAAAGCTCACATTCACATTTCCACGTAAAATGGATATCCACCGCATGGGAAGACGAATCTCACGGCTGCGGCTTAAATCTATCTGACGTTTTGTTTCCAGCTTTTCCAGATCAATATCCGGGTGATAAAAGCGATTAAACATCACCAGAGCATCTGCTCCAACCCCTTCCAGTGCTTTGGCAACGGCAGGGAGCGAGCTGAATCTGGATCCAATTTTCACGGCTACCGGGATATTCACATTGGCTTTTACCCAGCTTACGATATCTGTGTAACGTTTTTCAACATCGGCACTGGTCTCATTAAAATCCACTGGCAGATAATGAATATTCAGCTCCAGGCCATCTGCTCCAGCTTCTTCCATTTTCTTGGCGTATTTCATCCATCCACCTGGAGTGGCGCCATTCAGGCTGGCAATAACAGGAATATTAACAGCTGCTTTAATTTTGCGGAGATTTTCCAGATAGTCCTGGGGACCAGTATGGAATTCATGAGCCTTGGGAAAAAAACTAAGCGCTTCAGCATAGGATTCAGTCCCATAATCCATGAAAAATTCCAGGGAACTATCTTCCTGCTCAATCTGCTCTTCAAAAAGAGAAAACAGCACCACTGCTGAGGCGCCATTATCTTCCAGAATTTTAATCTGATCCAGTTTTTCTGTTAACAGTGAAGCCGAGGGAACTAAAGGATTCTTTAATTCCAAGCCCATATAATTTGTACTTAGACGCATATCAATTATTCCTTTTTGTTCTTCACTTAAGCTTCATCGTATGACATGGCAGCAAGCTTCGCATAGTATGCATACTTTTCCTTCGCTGCGACATCAGAGGCTTCTATATATTTGGCTGACAACTCTGGGTTTATGCGACTGAGAATAGTAAATCTCGTTTCGTTCATCGAATACTCCCGAACATGTCGAGTAGGCGGTTTAGAGTCCAGTTTAAGCGGATTCTTGCCTTCCACGGCTAACATTGGGTTGTAGCGATACAGCGTCCAATAGGCACTGTCAACTGCCAATTTCTGCTGATCCATACCCTTGGACATATCGATTCCATGAGCAATACATTGGCTGTAGGCAACGATGAGTGATGGACCGTCATAGGCCTCTGCTTCCATAAAGGCCCGGACCGTCTGAGCATCATTGGCACCCATGGCCACCGAAGCGACATAGACATTTTTATAACTCATGGCCATCATACCAAGATCTTTTTTGCCAGATGGCTTGCCAGCGGCGGCAAATTTTGCCACAGCTCCCAGAGGGGTTGATTTAGATTTCTGACCACCCGTGTTTGAATAGACTTCCGTGTCCAAAACAAGAATGTTCACATTTTTCCCTGAGGCGAGGACATGGTCCAGACCTCCATAACCAATATCATAAGCCCAACCATCTCCGCCCATAATCCAGACACTTTTCTTGACCAGATTATCAGAGACTGACAACAGTTGTCTGCTAAGCGGTGTATCAAGCTTTTCAACGATATCCGTCATGGCTTTCACGCGCTCGCGCTGTTCAAATATCTCAGGCTCATTGGACTCAGAAGCATTGGCAATTGAATCGACCAGCTCAGCTCCAATGTCATCTTTGAGAAGTTTCATCAGTTCAATGGCGTGTTCACGGTGCTTATCAATGGTTAGGCGATATCCCAGACCAAATTCAGCGTTATCCTCAAATAAGGAGTTATTCCAGGTGGGTCCGCGTCCAGCCTTATTGCTTGCCCATGGTGTGGTTGGCAGATTGCCACCATAAATGGATGAACAACCCGTGGCATTCGCGATCACCATACGGTCCCCAAATAGTTGGGAACTCAGCTTAACGTAGGGTGTTTCTCCACATCCTACACAAGCGCCGGAGAACTCAAAGAGAGGCTGTAATAATTGAGCACCCTTAACGGTCTCATGTTTGACATTGCCACGATCCACTTCTGGAAGACCAAGGAAGAATTCCCAGTTGGCACCTTCGGTTTCCCTGAGGGGGCGCTGCTCTGCCATATTGATGGCTTTACGACTGAGATTGGTCTTGTCCCGGGCAGGACATATTTCTACACACAGGTTACAGCCTGTACAATCTTCTACCGCTACCTGGAGAATATACTGCGAACCAGCTGCCCATTCCTTACCCTTGGCATCGGTGTGTTTCATGGTCGCAGGTGCACCATCAAAGGCCTTTCCATCAGCAATTTTGGGTCGAATGGCTGCATGAGGACAAACCATGGCACACTTATTACACTGGATACAAAGGTCGGGTTCCCAGACCGGTACTTCCAGGGCAATATTCCGCTTTTCCCATTGAGTCGTTCCAGTCGGCCAGGTTCCATCATTGGGCATGGCACTCACCGGGATGCCATCTCCACGGCCAGCGATAATTTCAGCGGTTACTTTCTTGACAAAATCAGGGGCAGCTTCAGGAACGATGAGACGGTTCGCGTCACTACCAGAAAGGGTTGTCGGAACATCAACCTGAAAGAGGTTGGCCACGGATTGATCCACAGCATGGAAGTTTTTCTCCACAATGGCATCGCCCTTGTTACCGTAGGTTTTTTTGATGGCACCCTTAATCTTGTTGATGGCCTCATCTCTGGGCAAGATACCGGAAATGGCGAAAAAGCAAGTCTGCATAATCGTGTTGATACGCATGCCCATACCCGTTTCCTGGGCGACGGTTACTGCATCAATCACATAGAATTTTAATTTTTTATCAATGATCTGTTTTTGATATTTACGGGATAATCCGCCCCAGATCTCATCTTTGTTCAGGTGACTGTTCAGAAGAAAGGTTGCCCCGTCTTCAGCTTTGTCCAGAATATCAAATTGCTCCAGCAGCTCGAACTGATGACAGGCCACAAAATTGGCCTTGTCAATCAGATAGGTTGACTGGATTTTGTCTTTTCCAAAACGCAGGTGAGACGTTGTCGTTGAACCTGATTTTTTAGAATCATAGACAAAATGACCCTGGGCAAAGTTATCTGTGCCTTCGCCAATAATTTTGATGGAGTTTTTATTGGCACCCACCGTACCATCGGCACCCAGGCCGTAGAATAGACCTCTAAATACATCACCCTTGATGGTTCTGTATTCTGGATCGTATTCCAGGGAGGTGTGTGAAACATCATCATTGATACCAATGGTGAAGTGATTCTTCGGTTTGCCTTTGAGTAATTCGTCATAAATCGCCTTGACCATGGCCGGAGTAAATTCCTTGGAAGAAAGACCATAGCGACCACCGATGATGGTAGGCATTTTCTCAAATTGGAAATAATCTTCAATGGCAGCTTCGGCGAAAGCAGTGACCACATCCTGATACATGGGTTCACCGGCACCACCGGGTTCTTTGGTTCTGTCAAGGACTGCAATCTGTTTGACTGAAGCAGGCAGAGCTGAGATAAAATGCTTGATTGAAAAGGGTCTGAAAAGACGAACTTTAAGTAGGCCGACTTTTTCACCCTGGGTCCGCATATGGTTCACTGTTTCTTCAACAGTCTCAGCACCTGATCCCATGATAATGATGACACGATCCGCGTCTTCTGCCCCGACATAATCAAAAAGGTGATACTGGCGACCAACAATTTTGGCAAAACGATCCATGGTTTTCTTTACCAGTTCAGGAGCGGCTTCATAATAGGGATTGACCGTTTCGCGACCCTGAAAGAAGACATCGGGATTCTGGGCGGTTCCACGAAGGACCGGACGATTGGGATTCATGCCCCGATTACGGTGAGCGATGACCCATTCATCATCAATCATGCCCTTAATATCTTTATCACTGAGTTGTTCAATTTTCATGACTTCGTGTGAAGTACGGAATCCATCAAAGAAGTGGATAAATGGAACTCGAGTTTGCAGTGTCGCTGATTGGGCGATAAGTGCACAATCCATGACCTCCTGAACCGAATTGGCGCCCAGCATGCCCCAACCTGTGGCCCGAGTGGCCATGACATCAGAGTGATCACCAAAAATGGAGAGGGCCTGCGCTGCCAGTGAACGAGCTGAAACATGAAACACGGTTGAGGTTAATTCCCCGGCAATTTTGTACATGTTGGGAATCATAAGCAACAGCCCTTGGGAGGCTGTAAATGTTGTGGTTAATGCACCTGTCTGCAAGGCACCATGGACTGCCCCGGCAGCCCCACCCTCACTTTGCATCTCTTCAACCGTTGGAACTGTACCCCAAATATTTTTTCGTCCCTGGGCACTGAAGGCATCCGCATGTTCACCCATATTGGATGACGGGGTAATAGGATAAATAGCGCAAATCTCGTTTGTTTTGTGGGCAATGTAAGCGGCTGCTTCATTCCCGTCGATGGTTACCATCTTACGTGTCATTTATTTGTTTCTCCTGTGTGTGGTCAGTGGATTTGATCCTGAGAATTGTTCATAAAACATCGTCTTATTCATGTATAAATATCATGCCAAAGGAAGCTCTCTGGAGATTTTTTTTGATTATATGACGATTTTTATCACTGAGGGGTAAAGAAATTTTAGCGAGGCTTCTAGGGGCTCTACTTCAAATAGACGAAAGATCCACTTCCGACTTGCCTCTCGCGGGATAGAAGCGTGTAATAATAGAGTCCGCTACCAAGATTGGTATCACCGAGATTAATGCCCAGGGAGTGAAAGCCGGGATCAAGATATCCAGCATCCATTTTGTGAACCTCCTGGCCCAATATATTGTAAAGCTGTAGCGATAAGACAGTTCCCGATGCAAGCTGAATCGGGACGATGGTAACGCTATTGCACGGATTTGGATAGGCATCCCCAGACAGATAATTCACTGTTGGATGAGAATCAGTCTCGCCTTGAATTGATGTAATGGGACTGTTCGATAATAACCACTGTGTCCTAAGTGTAGTCATATCCCCTGAGCTGTTGGTCATGGAAACATTCTCCCACATGTCAAACTCAGCATTCCCTTCAGTCGTGTGGCTGAAAATGGCGCTACCCACTCCGACAGCTAGATATAGTTGATTAATTTGATCGATATCCGGTAATTCTCCCGATTCAAGGATCTGCATAATCTCATCGACAGATACATCTTGCAGCATATATGGCACTGCCCTGGGTAAGCCATTACCAAGGGGAGAAATATTGAATTCTATATTACTACCATCCAGC
>JAIPGJ010000140.1 GCA_021736185.1 Fidelibacterota bacterium
GGCAGGCACTTCAGGTCGTAGATAATCGTTACTGGTACCTTCACCCCGTATGGCGGCAATGGGGAGAATGAAATGCCCAAGATCAGTCGATTGTTTTAAACCGCCACATTTACCCAGAAAAAGCACGCCGTATGGATCAATGGCTGAAAGTAAATCCATAATGGTGGCTGCATTCGCCGAACCCATTCCAAAATTGATGATGCTCAAACCTTCTCTGTTGGTGGCCACCGTCATGCTACGATCCTGACCAAAAACAGGAACATCAAATCGCCGGGCAAACTTGTCTACATAGTTTTTAAAGTTTGTAAGTAAAATTCGATCGCCAAAGGCTTCCGGTTCGACCCCGGTGTAGCGAAAGATCCAATCTTTAACTATTGCTTGTTTAGTATCCATTTTAGTATCCATGCTGACAATCTAACCAACTTCGTTGATGTCCAAAACAGTTTGCTGTCATGCTCCCGTCTCAAAATGGTGACCCATTCGCCCAATCAACGCTGAAGTATGCATGAAAATGAGGGCCAGATATTGAAAGGGCAGACACTTGGAGACATGATAATATGAGAACAAAAGTCTTGTCATCAATGTCACCTGCGGGGAAATTCCGAGACATGTTCAAAAACCAGAAATATTACTCGTTGTGTGTCATTCTTAGCGTGTTGATGGTCTCCTGCACCTCTCACGCTGTAATTTCTCCAGAGCCCCTTAAGCCCAATGAAAGTTATCAGGGAGTGGTCCTTTCTGCAGAAAATATGATCCCCCAATTTGTTTACCGGAAGGGCTTGGGACCCAGAATGGATGGAGGTATTCGGATTGGCATGCTGCCCGTTCATGGCAGCGGTGTAGATGCTACCATTGCCCTGAGAGATGAAGGTTCAAGATTACATACCATGAATTTCGCTGTCACCTATGCTGAGCAAAGTTCGTTTGAAACCACCTATTATAATGTTTCCCGGAAAGATCGAACCAAGACGGTACGTAGAGATGGGAAGGTGTTTAAACAGACGGAGGTTGATGTCTTCAATTATGGATATCTCGGTCTACGATACGCCTATATCCCCACCGGATTCTGGGGGGATAAGATTCACCTCTTTGGATTACTGTATGGCCTTAATTTTCGCAAGACCTGGGGGGTGGAGCTGGGGTATTTCCATGATTTCTCCGGGCGAACTCCAGTTTCTGAACTGGGTTTCAACCCAAAATATGCTCCGCTTACAGGGATTTCCATGCGGGTTTGGTTCGGCCAAATAACCAAATTGTAAGCCCTCTTATATCTATAACTCTAATATATCTCATTTTCATGTCATGCTAAATGCATCCGGCAATAGCCTTGAATTGGTCTGAGCCAACTCTATATTTGCTGTTTAACCAGAGAATTTTGCGCCTTCGCCAGGGTGGGGATATTGGCTGGTAAATTTTTTAACTGTAATAAAGCCAAAAAGGCCTATTATTAAAATGAATACTAAGGAGTACACCATGAAACGATTGTTCTCTAACGGATGGGTTTTTGCGCTTGTCATGCTTATGGCAACGGGAGTCTTTGCAGACCAGAAGTCTGCCTCGGTGGATGACTGTGAACTGTGCCCAAAAACCTCTGCTGACGGAACCCTGCAAGTCAACTGGAGCGCAGAGACAATCGCCAGTTCATCACTCCGCGACGAAGTTGTGGCTTATCACGATGGCTCCTTTGAAGGTCAAATTGGATGTCCAGATGGTGATTGCGGATTCAGTGTACGCTTTACGGCTGAGACCCCCATCTTTCTCACCGGTCTATCCGTATATACCCAGACTGGTGATGCCAATGCTGCCATCATTAGCATATATGCAGATCCAACTTCCAGTATCGCAGGTCCGCCCACTGGGCCAACAGCTCCTGGAGATGGAAGCGCTATTTGGGAATCTGATCCAGTGGATCTAAGCTCTCCAGTTCCCCCGGCGACTCAGTTTGATGTTGTTATAGACAATTTAGCGCTAGAGGCTGGTGATTATTATGTTGTGGTCTGGGAAAATGCTGGGGCATTTCTGGGTATCGCAAATGACCTTCAACCCAACTATCTGGACAGAAACTGGGTTTCAGGCGCTCCATGGGTAACCATTAATGATGCTGTTCTTGGCGAACCGACACTTGTTGGAAACTTTGGTATCTCTGCCTCATATCTTCCCCAGGATATTACCGGTTCTTACATAACCATTGATACCCGGGACATCAACTTTGGTGTCCTCCAACTTGATGATGGTGCTGTCTCAGTAGACGTGACCATTGGCAATATTGGATTGGATCCTTTTGATATCACATCCATTGCCATCGACGGGGCAGATTTCTCCACAGCACTTGCCACCCCCGTTACTGTTGCATCAGGAGCATCCATTACCATGGACGTAACCCTTACGCCCACAAGTGAAGGACCTGCCAGTGGAATCTATACCATCACCAGTGATGCCGACAATGTGACTGAAATAGTAGTGAACGCCTCTGCCATGGTGTACGATGGTCTTCCACAATACTTGATATGGAATCCTTCCAGCTCAATCAGTGGTGAGGCCTTCCTCACTGAGCTCACAGCTCTGGGTCACACTGCAGCACTTTCTACAGATTTATTTATGTTTGGGGCTCCTGCTGATGTTGGCTATTCTGGAATTTTTGTCTGCCTTGGTATGTATGACAATGGCAACTATGTGCTTGATCCAAATTCAGGAGAGGTCAGTGCGCTGGTAAATTATGCTGCCGCAGGCTACCCGCTTTATATGGAGGGTGGCGATACATGGGCTTTTGATCCTCCTACCCCCATCCATGCTTTTTTTGGTATTGATGGTCTTAGTGATGGAGATGAGGCAGATCTCACGACTGTTGAAGGAGAGACACTGCTGGATGGTATCGATCTGGCTTACCATGGGAATAATAACTGGGTGGATCATCTCGCACCGCTTGGTTACGATGCTGTCGTCTTCCATACCAATCCGGCTGATGGAGAAGTATGTGGCATCGGCAATCTGACCCCTGGAGCGAATACCATAGGTAATTCTTTTGAATTTGGTGGCCTCGTGGATAGCATTGGAACCGTGAGTGAACTTTTAGCTCAATACCTTGAGTTTATGGCCATGGAGTATACGGATATTCGGGTGCCCACTATTTCAGGAGTGACTCCCAATAACTATACTCTGGATGTAGTCGGTCCCTATCCAATCGAGGCAACGATTTTTGATAATGTTGGAGTCACATCAGTGACCCTTTATTACAATGTAGATAATGGTGCCTTCTCACCCATAACCATGACTGATGAGGGTGAAAACCATTACAGTGCAGAGATACCTGGCCAGCCAGTTTACAGTGATATTGGCTATTACGTTATGGCGACAGATGAAGCAGGGAATGAAGCCTTTGCTCCTGCAGAAGCACCCTCGGAGACATTCATTTTAAATGTGCTTCCTAACCTTCCCCCACTGCGTGCTTTTGCTCAAGGTGGCCTCGAAAGAATGGTGGAACTATCCTGGATTGCCCCCACTGCAAATCCTGGTGATCCTATGTTCGAGGGATTTGAAGATGGAATACCAGCAGATTGGACAGTCCAGGGAACAGCACTAGATCCTGTGGCACATAGTTGGCGCGTTGTAACCAGTACTACAGCCCCTGAGGGTGGTCAAGTAGCACAATGCGGTTGGGGAGGATATGATGAGCCCATTATTGATGAATGGCTCATAACCAATACGATTTCAATTGGAACTTTGAACTCCACCCTCTCTTATTATCACTATGGTTCATCTTTATCTTTCGATGACGCACCAAATTATTTGAAAATCAGTACTGATGATGGAGCAACGTGGGATATCCTGATTACCTATGACCCCTACGGAGGTGCAAATCCGTTACCTTCTGCATGGACTCTAGAGGTTGTTGACCTGAGTGCTTATATCGGAGCATCTGTAAAACTTGCCTGGGAATATACATCCCAATGGGGAGAGTGGTGGTATCTGGATGCCATTGAATTGAGTTCTCCAGCTCGAGTCGCACTCTTTGATCCCACTCTACCTACTCCACAAGTTGTCATTGAGGATAGACTCAACTATGTCGACAATAATCAAAGCGGTGTGATTGATTACCACCTCCCGTCTGGCTGGTCGAGGACCCTGCGTGAAGAGGATCTCACTGGTTATTCCATCGAACGTGATGGAAGTGAAATAGCCACCGTCGGTATTGAGGTAACCAGCTATACCGATATGCCCCTCGTTGACGATGTGGAATACTGTTACCAGATCATTGGCCTTTATCCAGATGGAAATAGCGGATCGCAAATAACCTGCGCAATCCCCCTAAATCACGATCCAGCAGCACCAACCGGGCTTACTGGGACCGGTGATGAGGATTATAACGTGTTTCTTGAATGGAACGACAACACCGAAGAGGACATGGAGTCATATAACGTTTATCGCGATGAAGTTTTCATCGAAAATGTTCTGGTCTCCTCTTTCTCAGAGCAACTTACCGTAGCCGGTGTATATGAATACACCGTTACTGCAGTGGACAATGAGGCAGGTGAATCAGCCAGCAGCGATAGAATCAGGGTTGGAACAGGCCCATTACCACCAGCCAGAGTGAGAGCAGAATCAGGTCTTGATGGCCAGGTTTTAGTTGAATGGGCAGCCCCAGGGGACGAGCAACCCGCTCTCATGGCCTGTGCCGATGAATTAATACTTAGCCTGCCATTTACCTCATCAGGCACCACAGTAGGTGCAGGTGATGATTTTGATATCGCTGATTTTGGCTATGAAAATCCGGATTACGCCTATCAGCTTTTTATGCCAGAAGATGGTAACATTGACATCACGCTTTGTGGTCCGAACACAGATTATGACAGCATGGTGGAAGTTTTTAATGCCAATTGTGAAGTTGTGGGCGGTGATAGAATTGGTGCTGGTTATTATGATGATGATGGCCCCTTTGGTAGCTGTCCTGAATCAACGGCTCCATTCACGCCTTCGGAACTGGCCGGAATATTCCTGCCTGAAGGTCTCTATTTTATCGTGGTGGATGGTTTTGGGTCTACGTATCCTTCAGGTAACTATGATATTACCGTTACAGAGGCTACAGCCAATCGACAAATTGTTCATGAAACTCCTCATGATGCAGTTAGGAAATTGGTTGCCACCGGTGAAATGAATTTTGAAGATGCGCAGGCAATGTTAGTATCATTAACTGAAGCATCAGAACAATCACCTCACTTTATGGAAAGACCTGAAGGATTCAGCAATCTGCGTGAAACCAGAAGTTTAAATGGATTTCAGGTTTATCGTGATGATGTTGCAATAGGTGATGTGTTATCCGCAACAACCTATGAATACCTTGATGGCTATATCCCCAATAGTGTACAATATTGTTATACCGTGGAGGCCGTTTATACTGCAGCAAATACAAGCTCACTGCCGGTATGTGCCACGCCCATAAATCACGCCCCACTCACCCCCGAAAATCTCACAGGGATTGTAGATGGTGACAATGTTTCACTTGAGTGGGATGACGCGAATACTGATTATGATTTTGCAGGATATCATGTATATCGCAATGACGTGCTGGCGGGTACGGTGACTGAATCAGCCTTTTCAGAAGCTCCTGGCGACGGTGATTTCAATTACATCGTTAAAACCTTTGATACCGGGAATATGGAATCTGAAGCTTCAAATCGTTACCAGGCATTGGTTGGTGAAGTTCCTCCAAGCGATCTGCGCGCTGATGGCAATTTTGATGATCACATTGAACTTACCTGGAGAGCACCTGGCAACCCGGCACCCCCGCTCATGGATTGTGCCGATGAAGAGATACCTTCACTTCCATTTATAACGACTGGCAGCACCGTGGGTATGGGTGATGATTTTGATGTCAGTGGAACTGACAATGAAGATTATACCTACCAGCTTTTCATGCCTGTTGATGGCAGTATCGACATTACTCTGTGTGGACCAAACATCAATTATGATGCAAAAGTTGAAATATTCAATGGTGATTGTGAATCACACCTCTCCACTGGATACTATGATGATGATGGTCCTGCATGTGATGCCGCTCCTGGCCTGATCGGTCCATCTGAAATTTTAGGTGCCTTCCTCACAGAGGGTGTATATTTCATCGTTGTAGATGGATATAGTGCAAACCAGGGTAATTTTGACCTGACGGTTACTGAGTCTGTGACTCAGAGACAATTCGTGCCTGTATCAACTGGTGAATCTCTGAAAAAGTTGGTATTGAACAATGAGCTGTCAGCCTCAGAAGCTGAGGCCATTCTCGCAGCAGAAGAGTCCACTCCATTTGCTCCTGTATTTATTGAAAATGCATACGCGCAGAGTGACTTGCGTGAAACGACTGACGTTACTCACTATAATATCTATCGTGATGGTAGCGTTATTGGCACAACGACAGAGACCATTTATAATGATGCAGTTGAAGAAGATATAGCTTACTTCTATCAAGTCACTGCTGCCTATGATAATGGCCAGGAATCTGGTCCTACCAGCTTAGTTCAAGCCAGAGCAAATATGGCTCCCGGTCAACCTTCCAGAGTACGTGCTGAAGACACGGGTCATACCGT
>JAIPGJ010000141.1 GCA_021736185.1 Fidelibacterota bacterium
ATGCTCCCCGAGAAGGGGTTGATGTGCATGAATCAGTAGTAGACCGATTAAATAATTTTAAATTTCTGGAAACTTATATCTATTCTGGTGCTTTGATTGCTGCAGCCAATGAATGGAAATGTCGGAATGTCGAGGTTCCCACCTTGCTCAGCGATGGGGGATATGTTTAAGAAATGGAAGAAATTGTCCCCAAGGGTTTGTGGGGACGATTTTTGCAGGCAAGAATCTTTAAACAAAAAAAGGAATTGGTATGTCACTATCTCTAAGCTGGACTGTTGTGCGGGTTAATACCAAGTTTGAATTCAAAATTGCCAGAAGTGCATTTAGCCACTACGACAGAGTTATTCTTCATTTAGGTGACGGACAGCATCTTGCCTATGGAGAGGCGGCACCTAATATTCGCTATGAAGCTGGATGTGAAGCTATCGTAGCTATGCTGGATCAAAAAAAAAGTCAGATTCTTGAACTAGCGATTAATGATGCAGAAAGTCGTCAGGAGGCTCTTGAAAAAATGTTTCCAGAAAGCTATGCCCTGCAGGCAGCACTGGATACACTATTCTGGGATTTGTATGGAAAACGCCGAGCTGCACCTCTCTGGAAGATATTTGGCGCGAACAAGGATCTGGTCATCTCCTCCTATACGATCGGCATCTCTGATCTCAGTGCGATTCCAGCCAAGATTGAAGAGGCTACGCCATATCCAATCTTAAAGATCAAATTAGGTACAGATTATGATCATGACATCATTCGAGCCATCCGCGCTGAAACAGATAAGGTACTAAGAGTGGATGTCAATGAGGGTTGGAAAACACTGGATGAAGCCAAGCAGGGAACAGAATGGTTGATCGAAGAGAATGTAGAATTTCTCGAACAGCCCATGCCAGCCAGTCAACTGGATGATATTGCAAAATTACGTGAGTTTTCACCCCTTCCCATCGTTGCTGATGAGAACTCAGTTCGACCAGAAGATTTGAAAGGTTTAGTGGGTGCTTATGATGGGATCAATATAAAACTCATGAAATGCGGGGGACTGACCAATGCCCGTAAAATGGTAGAACTCTCTCAGAAATACGGATTTGATATCATGATGGGTTGTATGCTTGAAACCTCCATTGGAATATCAGCCATGGCACAACTTGGATCATTTGCCCGCTGGCTGGATCTGGATGGCAATGTACTCATAGCTGACGATCCCTATCTGGGTGTTGGGAACACGGGTGGTCAGATCATTTTAAATGATAAGCCGGGACTTGGTGTTGAACCCAGATGAATTTTGAGGAAGTTTCTACATTGTTATGCGTAGTCCAAGTTAACATTTAAGAATGAATAGTTAAAATATGCTATCCCCTAGTGTGGGCTTCATAATATCTAATCCTTCAGACCGCTGTCTTCCTGTGGCGGTGCCAATTCACCATACAGCCCCAACTTGAACAATCATCTTCAATCCTGAGAAGTTCTCATTAGTTTATGGGCATTCCATTGAGGAGAAATATTGAGAGATGATCAATTATAAGCAACTAGAGAAAACCGTCCCCATCGAATTTGGGAAGCAGTTTATCTCTTTTATTAGCGGTGAGCACAATGACCATCGAATTCGACTGAAATATCACTTCCATGAGGAGAGTGGAGAGGTTTTCGCCGAAGTGACATTTGGTCAACTCGCCCAAGGTCCTCCGGGACATGCCCATGGTGGTGCAATTTCTGCCGTATTTGATGAACTCATGGGGGCCTGCTGTTGGGTGAATAGTTATCCGGCCATGACCGCCCAATACACCACTCGCTTCTTTAAACCACTGCCCCTTGAAAAAGAAGTCCTGTATTGTGCAAAAATTAAAATGGTTGATGGTCATAAAATAAGCCTCAAGGCAAAGTTAATTGATGAAACAGACAAGCAATATGCCAGTGCCCGGGGACTTTTTATCATTCAGGAGATGGAGAGGTTTGCGCAAATGAATCTGGATACTGGGAGCAAAGTAGCCGCGTTTGTCCATACACATGATTACGAGAAAAACAGAAAAGGAGATTAATATGGCATGGACCTTCAAATTTGACCTGGATAAGTATGAAATCGAAGACCTCAAAATCATCCTGGAGAAACTGAAAAAAAAAGATGTCAATAAAGTAGAGGTTTCGGTCAATGGCGATGTGCGAAAATTGGCTACCAATATGTTAAAAGCAGTTTATGATCAGGAAGAGTTCTTTAAGGATGACCGATGGTAGACACGCAATTTCAGGCCTGGAACAATCGCTTTGCAAGACCATAGAGGTCCAAAATAGAGAACTATTCACAAATAGTACCCCGCTGGGAATGGCGCACATTCAAAGAGAATGGTGAATATCTCGAACGTTTGTTTGCGCATTTTAAACCGCAGCAGCTGGTGAAAAGTGAAGAGACCTATCTTTTGGTTCCTCAAAGGGATTTAAACGTAAAAATTCGCAATCAAATATTTGATGTGAAGCAGAAACTCAAAGTAAATTCTGATGGCTTGGAGCAGTGGCTGCCAATACTTAAAGTTGAGTTTCCCATGTCTCAGGAAGCTTTCAAAAAAATAGCAGCATTATTGGGTCTGCAAGGACATCCTCTCGGCGATTCCTTAAGTGAGTTAGATTTTATTTCTGCAATGGGTCTTGAATCCACAATTTCTCCAGTGAGACTTACCAAAATGAGAGAAAAATATGAACTCCAGGGGGTAGCAGGGGAGTTTACACATTTGCAGATTGGCAAAAAAAATGTGTTTACCATCGCTTTTGAGCATGTGGATGCTAAAAAAATAGGTCAAATTCGCAACCACCTGGCAATAGAAGACTTAATGAATGAGAATTATCCTCAGGCTTTGAAGCGCTTGATGGGAATCGTAAGAGGAGTGTCCTGATGGGTGTTGAGATCGAACGCAAGTTTCTGATTATTTCAGACGCCTATAAAGAAGGGGCTGAAGGTAAGGCTTATCGACAAGGATATCTGAATTCAGAAAAAGAACGTATCGTTCGCGTGCGGATAATTGATGATGAAGCATTTCTCACAATTAAAGGTTTGTCCAGGGGCATCCAGAGGACCGAATTTGAGTATTCAATACCCCACCAGGATGCCACCCAATTGCTTGAGGATCTGTGTCAGCAGCCTATTATTGAGAAAACCCGCTATAAAGTCCCCTTTGAGGGACATACATGGGAAATCGATGAGTTTCACGGGGAAAATGAAGGATTAGTCGTTGCTGAGATAGAACTTTCACACAGAAAAGAACACTTCTTAAAACCCCCTTGGGTGGGAAAGGATGTCAGTCACGATTGGCGCTATTTCAATTCTAATTTGCTTGTTCACCCCTTCACTTCATGGGAAAACTAACCATGACGCATATATTCAAGAGGAAGACATCACTCACCATTCTGGCAATACTTTTTACATCCAGCACTTTATTGGGAGCTGAGTTGGAGACACCCGGCATTGCCTGGGGTATGCTAATCATGACCCTCTTGGGAGGTCTATCCCTGTTCCTGTATGGAATGGAGAAGATGAGCGCTGGTTTAAAAAAGGCAGCCGGTGAAAGTATGCGCAACATCCTTTCAGCTCTGACACGAAATAAGCTATTGGGATTGACAGTGGGTGCGTTTGTAACCATGATTGTCCAATCTAGTAGTGCCACCACCGTTATGCTGGTAAGTTTTGTCCAATCCCAGCTCATGACCTTCACCCAGAGTCTAAGTATTATTTTAGGGGCAGATATTGGTTCCACAGTCACCGCTCAGTTGATTGCCTTTAACTTGTCCGATTACGCCTTGGTCATGATCATCCTTGGTTTTGGGATATCCATGTTTGGGAAAACGGATCATCAGAAAAATTTGGGTGAATCCCTTATGGGTTTTGGGATTCTGTTTTATGGTATGAAACTGATGTCTGATGCCATGGCTCCCCTGAAAAGCTACGAACCCTTTATTGGCACGCTCCATAATCTTGAGAACCCCTTGTTGGGCATCCTGATCGGAGCCATTTTCACTGCGCTGATACAGAGCAGTGGTGCCTTTACGGGAATCATCATCGTACTTGCACAACAAGGCTTAATCTCGCTTGAGGCAGGTATTCCTCTCTTAATGGGAGCGAATATTGGAACCTGTGTGACAGCAGGATTGGCGAGTATCGGTGCCAGTCGGGCAGCCAAACGAGTAGCGCTTGCCCACGTATCATTCAAGATATTAGGTGTGATGTTATTGGTATTCTGGATTCCGACCTATGCTGATTTTATTCGATACATATCTCCTGCGACCACCGAACTTGCCGGAGCCAGTTCACGCCAGATTGCCAACGCACATACCATTTTTAACGTGAGTCTCGCCTTCCTGTTTTTACCTTTTACCAATTTGGTGGCGGGATTGGTAACCAGGGTACTTCCAGATAGGAAGGACCTCCTGGCTCTGAATCCGGTTGTATGGCACCTGGATGACAGCAGTATCGAGACACCGGCGCTTGCTCTTGATCTTGCCCGGGCTGAAATTGCCAGAATGGCAAAAATATTAGGACGTATGCTGGAGGCTGTGATTGAACCTTTCTTCAAGAAAGATCCGGGTCTGGACAAAATCCATCCCAGTATATCACTGCTCCAGGGCATTGAAATGAGGGAGAAGAAGGTGGATTACCTCCGCATAAGAATTTCAGAATATCTCCAGAAAATTGGGCAAAAAAAGTTATCAGATGATCAGGTCTCAGAAGTATTTGCCATGATGTCCATCGTAAGCTATATGGAGAATATTGGGGATATTATCCAAAGGAGCGTCATGCCGCTCATTTTGAAGAAGCGAGCCTTGTCACTCAGCTTTTCAAAACAGGGTGAGGAAGAATTGCTGCACTATCATACCAAAGTCTGCAAACAGATCAGCAGGCTACTTGATGTTTTTACAGAAATGGACCTCAAGAAGGCAAGAAACATCATTCTAAAGGAAGAGAAGTATATCAATCTTGAATCTAAATATCGCATATTTCATCTGGAGCGTATTCATGCTGCTAGAGAAGAGTCCGTGCAAACTCATGATATTCATATGGAATTATTAGATCTATTAAAACGGATTAATGTATATGCAGGTGATATTGCAAAAACACTACTCACTATGGAGAAAATTGGCAGGTAAAACTGTCTGATCCTCCAGAATTTTCAATGCCTGTCATCTTGAAATGAAAATACCCCTCCTCATCTCTGCCTGCCTGCTGGGAGAACCCTGTCGCTTCGATGGGCAGGGTAAATACAATTCTGAATTGCTAGATTTACTTCAAGATAAAACCCTCATCCCGGTTTGCCCGGAAGTTGAAGGCGGATTGCCCGTTCCAAGACCACCTGCAGAGATTAGGGGGAAGCAGGTGTTTCGTGAGAATGGGGAAGAAGTATCGTCCCAGTTTATAAAAGGTGCAGAAATCTGTCGCGATAAGGGAATTGCCGAAAAAGCAAACCTGGCCATCCTGAAAAGTCGCAGCCCGGCCTGTGGGTGCGGGCAGGTGTACGATGGAACTTTTTCCAAACGACTGAAAGCCGGGGATGGAGTTCTTACCCAGGCCCTGAAGGCAGCCGGAATAAAGTGCATCTCCGATGAACAATACCTCAAGGAAAATCACTAATAACTCTTAGACAGTAAGGTGGTTTCGCGAAACGACCCCACTGATCCCCGGAACTATCACCCTGAGCTCCGTCAAAGAGTGTCGCATACCTAGCCTCGTTTCGCGAAACGACCCGCCACCATCTTCTGCCAATATCTTGTTTCATTCAAAAAAAACAATTTGTAACCAAGCAATGATCCCTGCCTCAAAGACCTGTAAGCACAAAAATTTGACAACGAAATATTTAAACATGGTGCTGGTGCAGGTACCTTGAAATGGAGAAAAAAATGACTGAGAATTTGACCAAACAAGATTTCCTCGATAAAGTATTTGATTACGAAAATGAGCAGGAATGGAAATATAAGGGTGATACACCCTGTATTATCGATTTCTGGGCTGAATGGTGTGGACCCTGTAAGGCTGTCGCCCCCGTACTGGAAGAACTTTCCAATGAGTACGCCGGCAAAGTAAAGGTTTATAAGGTTGATACAGAAACTGAGCAGGAACTTGCCGGTGTGTTCGGCATCCGCAGTATTCCATCCCTGTTGTTTGTGCCAGTTGGTGACAAGCCGCAGATGGCTGCTGGAGCCCTTCCCAAAGAATCGTTCATCCAGGCCTTCCAGGATGTACTGGGAGTTGCACCGATTAGCGCATAAACATCTGAAACTATAGTTCTTTTATAAAGCACCAATCTAGTTTGGTGCTTTTTTTTTTGCTGAAGGATAAATAACACCATGCCTGTAATGGCCTATCGCGATAGGCTACCGCAGGACAAAACAATCCCTTTTCTGGGCATAGAGGCTTTGGAACACTTACTCGGCTAATGCTCTCCCTGACTCGACCACAGGCCCGATTAATTCACAAACCCAAAAACCCTCCAACCCACAGAACCCATATTGGACCCATAGAACCCATAAAACCCATAGAACCCATAGAACCCATAAAACCCATAGAACCCATAGAACCCATAAAACCCATAGAACCC
>JAIPGJ010000142.1 GCA_021736185.1 Fidelibacterota bacterium
TAGTTTCCTGGTTTTAGCTGCAAATACTTCTGAATCAAAATCTGTTCGCTTGAATTCATCCAAATAAATTTCATATATAGCGTTGAGCCATAAATATCTGTCCCTATGTCCCCGTAATTTTGGATGTGGGGATATTGATTCCCAGAGCTGCAAGACTTCACGATAGTCCTGCTCGAATTGCCCCTGATCCAGTTCAGACAGTTTTCGAACAATTTCTATCGAACATTCATAGGAATCTTGTAGAGTAATATCCTGAAACGGTTCGAAGGCACTTTCAAGTATTTCGGGGAATTGGTCTACAAGACTCTCAACATCCTCAAACTCCCCTAAATCCTCGGGATCATAGTTGAGAGCTGCTTTGTAGTTCTCAAACACACCTACATAATCAACGATCCGTCCAAACTTCTTTGATAATTTTGATACCTTGTCGTCGAATGGTCGATTGGTGCGTGCTACAGCCTGGAGAAGATTATGGTCTCGGATTGGACTATCAAGATACATTGTTTGTTCAACTGGAGCATCAAAACCAGTTAGCAGCATATTACAGACGATGATGATTTTAAGATTATTACCCTTCTGCAATTCGTCCGAATCAAGTCTCCGTTTAAACTTAGCAATTACTTGTCGCCTCTCTTTATCCTCCAGATAGTGGTCCTTAAATAACTCGTACCTTTCCCCCTCCTCGTAATTACCGGTAGAGAAGATGATAGCGATCTCAGATCTATCGAAATATTCCAACAAAGCATCATAGTACCGCACACATGCTTCTTTATCACAAGCGACTACTTGAGCCTTAAATCCCTGCGGTTCGACTACACTTTTATAATCCTGAGCAATGTCCTTTGCTAACACACCTATACGGTCAGGATGCTTAAGAAACACTTTCCAGGGTTGAACCCTTCTCTCCACAAGACGTCTCTCATCTTCAGTTAACTCTGCAGTGATTTCAGCATAACCAGCTTTGAGTTTTTCTTTATCAAGAAACCACTCCTGTGGGCCAAAAGTATATCGAATTGCGACGGTTGCACCGTCATCTATAGCATCTTTAATTCCATACTTATCAAGATAAAATTCGAACTGACCCTCTTCGTTCTTGATACCAAATTCTTGATGCGTTTTGGGTATTGGTGTCCCGGTGAAAGCAAAACGATTGGCATTTGGAAGCACGTTCCGCAATTCTATCTGATAATCACCGTATTCTGTCCTATGTGCTTCATCGATAAGAACGATTACATTGGCCCTATCATCTTGACGATCTCCAAGTTCTCTGAATTTTTGAATGGTGGTAATGAACACTCCAGATGGAGCCGTTTCAATGATGTGCTTAAGATCCCCAATATTAAAGACTGCCCTTGCATTGGGAAATTCACAATCATCAAAGGTTCCTCCAATTTGCTCACGCAAATCTTTTCGATCTACCACGATATAAACTGTAGGATCATTTAGTTCGGGGGCATTGCGCAATTTACTTGCCGTAAAAAGCATACTAAGACTTTTTCCAGAACCTTGGGTATGCCATACCACCCCTTGTGTCAGCTCAGATTTCACCACCCTTTTGACAATTTTATTAGAGACTCGGAGCTGCTGATATCTTGCAACCTTCTTGATGATTTTGCCATCCGTGCGTTCGAAAACGATGAAATTCTTAGTAATATCCAATACTCTAGCTGGCTGTAGAAGTCCAACAATTCCGAGCTTCATACGCTCTAATACGTCACCATTAGGTAATTTATCCACTTCAAAATGAAAATCTCCCGTAGTCGCATCCTGATGAGTTTTGCATAAATCGTTTGCTGGATCTAGGATTGGATTCTTGAAAATAGTATCTATACTTGTATCTTTATACTCTCCAAAGTATGAAGAAGATGCCCCGGGTATGCCATATTTTGCAATTCTACCGTTGCAGGCGACACCGAAAGCATGACACATAAACAATTTATCTGCACGTTGATCATAAGTTGAGAACTGTTTTACACCCTCCAACCAATTGGTCCCCTTTCGGGCACGCTGCTTTGCTTCAATAGGTACAAGCGGGATGCCATTTACCAACAGAACAATATCTGTCTTTACCATTTTAAAGCCCTGCACCCAGTATTGATTGGTGACAATGAAGCTATTTTGCCAGATATCCTCAAAGTCAATAAAGTAAAAATCCCTGTCTTCCCCTTCGTGGGAGAGCGTGATTCCTTTTACCAGTTTTTCGAGAAAATTTTCATTGCCAATAATGGGACTTGGATTGTTAAGATTGTGGGTGAGCTGCTCAACGAGTAATTCTGCAACAGCATTCGGGACTTTGTTTATTGTGCATACTTTTTCTACTAAAATCTGAGTTATTACAGGATTAGCGAAGGGGCGATTATATGTTTTCAGATCCTCATTGCTTTTAAAAGTCCAGCCCAACTTAGATAGCCATTCCGTGACTGGTTTTTCAACGCCTTTGAGTTCTGACAGCCTGCCCATGGTTTACACCTCCTCCAGTAGCTTATTGATTTTTTCCACATCCACCCGAACTTTGCCGGTCAACAGATGTTGCATGAGAGATTTTTTGAGTTTTTTGAGAGATTGAATTTTTAGTTTCTTATTGAGAACCTGATCATCAACTTGGATCACTTCAGCAACAACCTCATGTTGCTCATCTGTGTTGTCGGGCAGATAAATCCACATCTTTTTCTGATTAGTGATTCCAATGTAATTTCTCGTAGATTGCTTTGCTAATCCCTCCATAATGCACTGAAAGGGATATGTTTGAAAAAACAGTTTTAGATATTGGGGGATTAGTTTATCAGGTGCGACACGATAATATGTCACTTGCGGAGTGAGCATTACATATGGCTCTGCTTCATTAACAATACACGTGTAACCAACAGATGCTTTATGTGACAGCAAAACATCACCGTTTTTTGCAAACCCTATTCGCAACTTATCAGCACGCTCTCTTGTTAACTTTTTGCAATTATCGACATCTATAAATCCATTGGAGATGTCGCTGGCCATTACAAATGGAATTCCTTCATTCACAAATTCCGCTGCAACCGGATGGGACTCTCCATGGTTACCATCCTGTACGCCTTCAATATATCCTTCTTTAATCAAATCTTTTATCTGACAATATTTCCAATCTTTTGGCGCATAACCATACTTGGTCATGAGCATCTCATCCTCACTGCGCCAGGCACCATCAGGCTTCAGCTTTCCGGTGAGCAGGTTTTGCATGAGTGATTTTTTAAGGCGTTCCGCAGCCTTGATGCTGTTCTCTACCGCCTCAATAGCTTCATCAACTTTGGAAAGAGTCCCGGCAATGGCTTTTTGTTCAGGGAGTTCTTTGGGAAGTGCTATTTTTAAGTTTTTGAAGGTACGTCGACCAATTTCAAGGAAGGTGGTTCCAGCAGCATAACGCGAAATATATTGTTTGTTATTCTTCACCCAATACAGCAAATAGAGTGCATAGTGTTCTTCATTGGGTACGATGTTTATAAATCCTTGGTTCGTACAAAGTTCAACCCCAGCAATCACAGCTTCACCGATTGTTGCTCTTGACGAAAGACATAGAGAACCGGCAGGCAGCATATTTGTGGAACAAGAGTTAAATCCATCTATGGTAATTTTGGATTCTGAATCATAAATGTAATTTGTTGAACCACTTAGTGCTGTCAAGTCACTCGGAACCAGCCAGGTTATATCGCCCCCCCAATAATTTTCATTTGTAGATGATGGGGTGCTTCCGCTAACAAAATCACCAGAATCTTTTAGTTGCTTTAAGTTCCAGTCTGTTGGGAAGTAGCCTATTCTGTCATCAAAACTGAATCCAATCATTTCCTGGTAGCCTCCATCAACTTCGAAAGCAACTCATCAACTGAATTTTCAGCGTTCAAGGCAGTCTTAAACCCTTCAATAGCTTCCTTGAGATCAACCTCCTCCTCCGGCTCGAAGGTATCCACATAGCGCGGAATATTGAGGTTGAACTCGTTTTCTTCCAGCTCTTCCATATCAACAACGGAAAAATAGCGTTTACGCAGCTCCGGATCGGCCAGCATGGTGAGGAGTTCGATTTCCACTTCATCAATGGCGATGCGTTCTTTTTCAGCCTGCGTCTCGGCATCGGCAATGCGCTGCTCTTTCTGAGCAATCAATTTTTCAAGGGCCTCTTTGGTCTTTTGTAGATTGTTGAGCTGCGTCTTGGTCGGCTTCTTGTCTTCCGCTTCTTTGCCTTTTATCAGCTCATCGGCCTTCTGGCGCTTCTCTTTGGCCAGCTCGATGTCCTCTTGGGTATCCAACTCAATTTCACCTTTTTTGAAATCCAATTCTTCTTGAATCAGGTCTCTCAGGCGAGACTTCTGGGAAGTGATCCATGCTTTGGCGGTCTCCATATCACCCCATGACTCAAGGATGGTGGAGATACGCAGGATGTCCTGCGGCAGGAGCGTATTCATATTTGATTCTTCTTTGTACCAGCCCTCTTTGGCGGCACAGACCATCAGTACCTTGTCTTTGCGCTCTTCCGGTTTGTTTTTATTGAGCAGCAGGATCGAACCGGGAATGGTGGTGCCGTAAAAGAGATTGCCGGGCAGCACAACGATTGCGTCAATGATGTTGACCGCATTGACAAACTCTCCGTCCTTATTGATCGGTCCTTGTAAAAATCCTCGGCGGATCAAATATTCATCATCAGCCTTGCGGTTTTGTCCGTCTTCCTCTTCGGTTTTTTCGGGTTGACCACGAAACAGCACACCCTGCGGACAAACGACTCCGGCCTTGCCGCTTTCATTCATCGAAGCGACAATGTGCTGAAGAAAGGCAAAGTCACCGTTTGAAAAAGGCGGAATTCCATAATCAAAACGCTCATAGGGGTCGTTGAAATCTTCCTTGCCCGGATAATTCAACTGAGGAGAACCATCTTTCTTGGTAATTGGCTTCCCCTTTTTGTCTTTCTTGGGTTCCCCATTCTTCCACCAGTTTTCCTGTGAAAACGGGAAATTTGCCATTACCAGGTCAAAAGTTCTGATTGTGAGTTCGTTGTCTTCCTCAGTGAATTTCGGGGCTTTTAGGGTATCACCTTTTTTTATGGACGCGTCTAGCCCATGAAGAATCATATTGATATTTGCGATTGCCCATGTATTCCAGACATCTTCCTGCCCAAACAGACGAATATTTTTTTGAGTACCGGTTTTTTTCTTGATATACTTAGCCGCATTGATCAAAAAGCCTCCAGAGCCACAGGTCGGGTCGTAAAGAGTGCTGCCCTTTTTAGGTTTCAAGTAACGGACAATGATATCAACAACTTCTTGAGGGGTATAAAACTGACCTGCGATGGTACCACCCTTATTTTCATCCGCAAATCGTTTAATTAGGTACTCGTAGGCATCACCAAGAATGTCCACAGAAGCATTCCGGTTACTTAAATCTACCGCATCGAGATAGCTAACTAACAAACTTAAGACATCAGGGTGTAACCTTTTCCCACCCGAGCCATCAGGTGAGGGCTCATTCCAACGTACAGTGTTAATGATGCCTTTTAGTGATGGATTTGCATCGGCAATTGCTATTACTGCCTTATTCAAGGAATCATTTTTTTTATCAATTGGAGCATTACGGATGTCTTCCCAGAAACACCCTTCAGGGATTGTAAAGTCATGCTTCTTATTGAGAATTATCTCTTTCTCTCTATCATTAGGCTCACGCTTATTTTCTTTAACAAACTCCTTGATTCCATTTTCACTTTCCCATTTGTAGTTGTCAGAGAGTCGTTTGAAAAAAAGGAGAGAAAGTATATAGGACTTATAGTCTTCAACCTTGTCTCTGAGAATATCTGCCATTCCGAAAAGAGTGCTGCCTAGTGCTTGTTTAGTTAACAAATTTTAATTCTCCTGCTCTATATGAAATATCAATATTCCACAATGATAATCTTTCTCTGCTATACTAAGAGAGTGCATTAAATACATCAAAGGGATTCAAGATTAGTTACGCCCCCCGCCCAATTTTGGTAATCCTACCGAACTAAATATCGAACAATATAATAAGCGATGTTTCTAAACCTCAACAAAAGGAGAAATCAAATGAATTCGGACTATGATGAAAATGACTTTATGCCAACCCAAACAGGCGAGCGGGAGCCTCTACCTGAACCTGATAATAAACCAAGAGTCAAAGTTGAGACTAATGGAGGTGCCACTGAGAAACCGATGTCGGTTTCTAATGTGAAGAAACCAGTGAGGAGAGCAGTACGACCAACCAGGAACACAGGCGATCGACGAGGACAGAGCAAACCTAAACCCGGCTCAATCACAACTAAGAAACTCACTATCCTGCTCAATCCAGACTTATTGACAAGATTCAAAATTCATGCTCTCAAAATGGATCTTACATATTCAAAACTAGCCTCAGAAGCATTTCTCACACTTCTCAATGACAATAGTGCTGAGTCACCATCCCCCCCACAGAAGAAAGCTATTATACCATCTACTCCCCCAGTATCGACATAAGAGTAAGTCATTCCCCCTTTGAAGCCAAAATCGGGGTGGGTAGGGTGGGT
>JAIPGJ010000143.1 GCA_021736185.1 Fidelibacterota bacterium
GGCGCCCCAGATCGCCGGTCTCGCCGCCCTGCTGCTCCAGGCCCACCCTCAACTTGCACCCGACTCAGTGATTTCCATTTTTCAGGACTATGGGGATCGGGTACAGACTCCGGACAACAGTTATGGATGGGGCATCCCTAACCTGACAAGCCTTTTCCCCATGCTTCATGGAGGCGGATCAAAGAACTGCCTGATCTATCCAAACCCGGTAGGCTTCGGCGAAATTCGGATGGTACTATCCCATCCTATCTCACACCTTCCTGAAATGGCTACTCTTTATGATATTCGAGGAAGAGAAATTGCGGCTCTCAGGACTACTCAGGAATCGGGAAACATTATAAAAATTTACATCCCTTCCAGTCTGAACCTGACGAATCAACTGTTAATTATCTCAGTGAAAACGAACACCGCTTTTTACTCCGGTAAATTTATTCATTTGAGGTAATTCTCTCTGCAATAGAACAAAAAACCCCCGGAAAAACCGAGGGCTCTGTAAGTACCTGTATGTTGGGAGGCTTATTTTAGATAGGCCATCCGCTTTACTTCTCGCATTCCATTTGATTCAATAACATAGAGATAAGTTCCGGCGCTCAATGAGCCAGGATTAAACTGGATTGTATGTGAACCTGCACCGTAAGTGCCATCTGCAAGTTGAGCAACCTCGGCCCCTGTAATATCATATACCCTTAAAGATACATGAGCTCTTGATTCGATGGAAAATTCTATGGATGTACTGGGATTGAAGGGATTGGGATAATTTCTTGATTGAAGACCAAAATGCATCCCTGCTTGTGCTGGGTCCGCTACCCTAAGAGTACCGAATAATTCGTCTTCATCAATAATACTTAAATCCAGAACAACTATTCGATGCAGACCCTCATCAGAAGGTATTAAGAAACCCACAAGCTCAACCTGATTTCCATCAACTGGTAAAACAAAGGTAGAATCGGCATGCACCAATCCCATGAGGTGAACGAGACGGTAATCAGCAATCAGATCAGCATCCACATCAATAAAGTAGGCTAGATGCATACAGGCATCGCCATTAAGACCCGAGGTATCCGTTCGTGTGGAGATAACACCACTCACGAAGATACTATCCAGGCTCAAGCTGTCACCATGACCAAATCCAGGTCCGGGACCACCGTGCCCAGGTCCATGATGTCCACCCTGTCCTAAACTGTCATGCAGGGTGCTATCGCATGGACCCCAACCGTCGCCAAAGCCACCGCCATGATGACCACCACCCTTTGAATCACAACCTGTGGTATCATCCTGTCCCCATCCAGGACCATCATAGTTACCACCACACCCACTGGAATCTTGCTGGGTGCTGTCGCCTGGTCCCCAACCACCAGAACCTGGTCCACCAGGACCACCGCCATGATGCCCGCCACCCATACCTTGGGCGAAAACCAGTCCTGTAGCCATAAAAGCAATAATCAGTATCTGCAATCCCCGTTTTTTATAATTCTCAATCATGCTCTTCCCCTGCAAGTGTTTGTGCCTCATCATCAATTAGACTCACCAAGTATGTGTTTAAATTCCTAGCTGTCAATGTAAATGATTATGTAAATAATTCTAAAGCTAAAGCTGTTAGTAATTTCTTTTTTCTGACTGGTCGGTCATTATATTGCCGGTCAGTCAGAAACTGAAAGGCAAGTCAAAGCATGGCGCTGGACAAAAAAGAAAAACGCAAAGAACAACATCGACTGGAGATGCTCCATGCGGCGGAGTTGGTTTTCGCCCGTCAGGGTTATCATCTCACCACCATGGAAGCCGTCGCCGAAGAATGTGGTTGGAGCAAAGGCACTCTGTACCTCTATTTTAAAAGCAAAGAAGATCTCTTCTTCTCCATCCTCATTGAGAAAATGGACCAATTTACAGCGACGCTGCTGAGCAAGCTCCATGCATCGGAAGGAATACAGGGCAAGATCACGGCCCTGGTGGAAGCCCAATTTTATTTCTTTACAGAGAATAAGAATTTCTTTCAATTGGTGCTCTCAGAACAGGGCAAAGTCATGCAGAGCTCTGATTCTGGACTAAGAGAAAAAATGTTAGCCCAGCAACACTCCCACATCGATCAGGTTGCTGCCGCAATCCAGCAAGGTTTGCCAAAAACGAGCCCTATCAATTCATCCATCCTTGCAGTCAGTATCATTGGTGCCATCAACCTCCATTTGATGACCTGGATGATGGCCCCTGAAACCCATGATCTGGAAGTAATTAAAAGTCAAGTAATCTCACTATTTGTGAACGGAATATCCCCTGATGAAAAAATTTAGTATCCTGCTCCTGCTCCCGCTATGGCTGGGAGCTCAGAGTCCAATGGCACTTTCAATTGAGGCGAGTATTCAGATGGCCCTGGATCGAAACCCCAACATCAAAATAGCCCAGGAAAAGGTATCCGATGCCCAACAAAGCTTCTATCAGGCCATCGGCTCCGCCCTGCCCAGTGTCAGTCTTCAGGGAACCCGGATCATGGATGAAAAAGTCCAGGTCATTCCCAATCCTTTCCCAATTCCTGGAGGTCCAACCACCCTGGAACTGGATTTCACCATGGACTACCAGTACGATGTTCGCGTAACTCAACCCCTGTTTACCGGTGGGAAAATCGCTCTGGGCACCCTCATGGCCAATAAGGGTGTTGAAATGGGTCGCTCCCAATATGCCCAGGAAAAAAACAAGCTTTCCTTCAATGTCATCCAGGCTTACCTGGGCCTGCTGGTTACCAAAGAATTTCTAGCAGTCGCTGAAGAAGGCTACAATACGGCTGTCGAATTCTATGATATTTCCAAGCTACTCTATGAACAGGGTATGATCTCAAAACTTGATTTACTGCAGGCCGAGGTCCAGGCCGCAAATCTTCTGCCACAGAAAACGCAGGCTGAAAATGGCGTCACCATGGCAACGGCTGGATTGAAAATGCTGTTGGGTCTGGATTCGAAAACCAGCATTGAATTGACCGATGAGCTGGCCTATACACCCGGTGATTTCGATCTGGAGCAATTAAAAGTAAAAGCCCTGATGGATCGGCCAGAACTACAGCAGATGAATCTCTCCAAATCACTCAGTTCCATGAATGTCAATATGGCTCGTTCCAGTTTTCTGCCCATGCTGGCTCTCAGCTACTCCTACTCCAAAGCTGGAAATGATCTGGATCTCTACTCAGATTGGAATGATAGCTACATGGTGGCGGTGGGCTTGAGTTATGACCTATTTAAAGGCGGTACGCGCTTTTCAAAAGTACGTCAGGCCCGGATCGCTCAGCGTCAGGTTGAATATGGATTTGAAGCTCTGAAAGATGCCATTCTCCTGGATGTGGAGCAGGCTTACCTCCGTCTCAATGAGGCTGAAAAGAACATTCTGTTACAGCAGAAGACCGTGGGTCAGGCCGAAGAGGCTGCTCGCCTGGCCAAACTTCAATATCGCGAAGGTACGATAACCAATCTCCAGGCAAACCAGGTTCAAATTAATTTGACGGCTGCCAGAGCCAATTATCTGCAAGCCATGTACAATTACACACTTGCCAAAGCCAGTATTAAAAAGGCCATCGGCGAATCCCTCCATCAGTAAGGAATGATTACAAAATGAAAAATTTGAAATATACACTAATTCTCGCTCTAATTATGGCATCCCTGCTATCATGTAGCAAAGATGAAGCAGCCACAGACTCCCAGACCTATGTTCGACGGGCTGTTCCCGTTAAGGTCGCCATGGCTAAAAATCAGACCTTTACCAGCACGCTGGCCTATAGCGGATCGCTGGCGGCTATTCAAACTGCCCGTATTATCCCTGAGATCCCCGGTAAAATCGAAGTGCTGGCGGTCCAGATCGGTGACTATGTCACTCCTGGTGAGACCCTGGTCCAGATGGATGTGAGTACCCTCCTGCTCCAGAAAAAACAAGCCGAAGCCGGTGTTGCCGTCGCTCAAGCCAATCTGTTGGATGCTCAGAAAAACTGGGAGCGGCTGGCCGCCTTACGCAGTGAAAATGCAGTTTCTCAGCAACAACTTGAAAAAATGAAACTTGGTCTTGAGGCTGCCCAGGCCCAGCTGAGCCAGGCCAGCGCAGGCTATGACCTGCTTAAAATGCAGGTGGACAAGTCCCGGCTCAAAGCGCCCTTTGCAGGTGTGATCACCCAGAAGGGCTTTCAGCCTGGTGACTTATACAGTCCTGCCAGCATGATGCCCGTTTATACGCTCCAAAATGTGTCTCGCATCAAAGTTGAGCTCCAGATCACTTCAAACGAAATATCCATGATCAAAAAGGGACAGCGGGCCCGTTTAACAGTGGATTATCTCAGCGAAGCCGTGGAAGGTAGTGTGACTCTCGTGGGTGTGGCAGCCGACCCAATGTCCAAAACTTTCTTTGTTGAATGTCAGTTCGACAACAGCAAGGGGCAGCTTAAAGCTGGCACCTTTGGCCGGGTGGGCATCGCCATCGAAGAGATTCCAGATGTCATTGTTATCCCGCGAAAATCACTCATTGATAAATCACATATTTTTGTTGTTGAAGGAGATCACGCCTACCAGCGGAGTATTACAATTGACCGGGAAAGCCTTGACGATCTCGTTGTCAAAAGTGGTCTGACCGAGAATGAAGCCTATGTCATCAGTGGTGCCTACGTGTTAACGGACAGCAGCCTGGTAGAAATTTCCAAATAAGGACTGGCCATGAAACTTGTAGACCTCTCTGTTGATCGTAAGATCACCGTCACCATGATCACCCTCATCATGATCCTGGGGGGCTTGATCGCGTTCACTAAGCTTGGACTGGACATGCTTCCTGATGTTGAATTTCCCATGGTATCCGTGGTTACGGTGTACAGTGGCGCCAGTCCCGACGATATTGAAGCCATTGTTACCAAACCCCTTGAACAAGCCATCGCCTCGGTTACTGGTGTAAAAAATGTGGTCTCGTCCACGTTGGAGGGCATGTCACTGATCACCGTGGAGTTTGCCAGCGGAACGAACCTGGATTTTGCAGCCCAGGATCTGCGAGATCAATTGGCCATGTTTGCTGATTTTCTACCCGATGGCATCCAGACCCCGCTGGTCATGAAGTTTGACATGTCCGCCCTGCCCCTGCTTTTTTATGGGGTCACCAGCGAAACCCGCAAATTGAACGAGTTGGCGGAATATATGGATGAAACCGTGGGTTATCGATTGGAACGCATTGAGGGCGTCGCCTCAGTCATGGTCCAATCACCTGAAGTCCGGGAAATCCAGGTGGAAATCGATCAGAATGCGCTGGAAACATCCGGCATCACTCTTGATCAGATAGTGAGGATGATCGGAGCAGAAAATCTGAACATGCCCGCCGGGCGTATCGTTGAAGACCACAAAGATTATCTCATTCGCAGTCGCGCTGAATTCACATCTCTGGCAGAACTTGAAGAACTGGTTATTGGCGTTTCCCCCACCGGGAATCCCATTAAATTACGTCAGGTTGGTCGGGTGATTGACACCATCTCTGAGTTAAGAACTGAGATGCGCGTCCAGAACAAACCTGGCGTGATGATGATTGTTACCAAACAGTCCGGCGCCAACACGGTTCAAGTGGCCGATGCGGTAAAGAAGGAACTGAAAGCCCTGGAGGACATACTTCCAGAAGATATCGGCATGCATATCGGGATGGATATGTCAGCCAGCGTCAAGCTCACCGTAAACAGTACGGGACAGACCGCACTCATTGGTGGTGTTCTGGCTATGCTGATGATCTATTTCTTTCTGAGAAATATCCGACCCACTCTGGCCGTGGGAATCGCCATTCCTGTTTCCATCGTGGTTACCTTTATCCCACTCTACACTGTGGGCTACACCTTGAATCTGCTCACACTGGGAGGATTGGCACTGGGTATAGGGATGCTGGTTGATAATGCTATTGTGGTTATCGAGAATGTCTTCCGACACCTGGAGGATGGGAAAAGCCGCAAGGAAGCCGCCCGGCTGGGTGCTTCTGAGGTTGGGATGGCCATCACGGCTTCAACCCTGACCACTCTGGCCGTCTTTCTACCCATGGCCATGGGATCGGGAACGGCAGGCCAATTGGTTCGCGGTCTGGCACTCTCCATTTCCTTCTCTCTGCTGGCTTCATTATTTGTTTCGCTGACCATGGTCCCCATGCTGGCGTCCGTCTTTTTCAAACCACGTAGCAAAGTGGATTATACCTTGCATGCGGACACCTCGTGGATCGTTCGATTAAGAGTTTTTTATGTGAAAGTGCTCACCGTGGTTCTGCAAAATCGTTGGAAAACCTTAATTGGTGTTTCCGCCCTCTTTTTCATCTCTCTTGGACTGGTCATTTCGCCTTTGGTAGGTACTGAATACATGCCTGAGATGGACCAGGCCATGTTGATGATGAAAATAAAATTACCCGTGGGTTCCGCCCTTGAGGAAACCGACAAAGCTGTCCGACAGGTGGAAGACATCTGTTTGAATGAGCCAGCCGCCAGGACGGTCATTGTGTCCAACGGAGTCAATGAGGAGGATCGTGGCCAGAGCGGCGACATGTC
>JAIPGJ010000144.1 GCA_021736185.1 Fidelibacterota bacterium
CGTCACACTGACGGCTCCTGCCACAGAAGGTGAAAATATTGGTCGTCTGATCATCACCAGTGATGATCTGGGTGTCGCCGATACCGAAACCATGGTAGACGTAACCCTGGACGCCATTGGTCCTGTAGCTCCTACGGGTCTTGCTGCAATTGCCGCAGATGGTGCTGTTGAATTAATGTGGGATGATCCCAATCCTACCATGTCACGCTACCTTTCTGGCGAATTGAGTTACGAGAAGTTAGCTAACGCCGTGATGAGCTTGAAAGATAAAGCGAATCTCACAGCTGAAGATAAACTGCTGCTCGAAAGCTATTATTATAGCACCACAATCGCGCGCGATGCTTTTGATGGGTCAGAAGCTTCTCCTCAGGAAGTCCATGAGCTGCTCCTGCGCTCATTTGATGGCTATAATGTTTATCGTAGAGCCGCTGGAGAAAGCACCTGGGGGACTGCGCTTGCATCAGGTGTCCTTGGATTTAGCTACTCTGATATGGCCGTAACCAACGGATCAACTTATGAGTATGCAATATCCGCAAGCTTTACAGCCGGTGAAAGTGTACTGTCAGACTCTGTCATGGCCACACCTACTGCCGTTGTTCTGCTGCCGTTTGCATCAGATTTTGAAACTGATGATGGTGGTTTTAACGCATCAGGTGATTGGGCCTGGGGATCTCCTGACCCCATTGCCGATGGACCGGATACAGCCCATGGCGGATTAAATGTCTGGGGAACAGTACTGGATGGTGACTATCCAAACAATTCCTGGTCTTTCTTAACCCAGCCATTTGACATTTCCGGCTTAGCGGATGGTGCCATTGTTTCCTTTTACATGTGGCATGAACTTGAAACAAACTGGGACTATGCTTATGTTGTTATTGATCATGATAATGACGGTGAATTCGATGTCCTTAGAACCTATACAGGTAATTCTCCAGGTTGGGTCCATGAATCCGTAATCATACCAGACTCGCTCACGTCTGACTATGCTGTTTTTGGCTTCTTGCTTGACTCTGATGGTTCCTCCCAGAGAGCTGGAATATACATTGATGATTTTGCAATTGAGGCCAATGTAACACCAATACTCGCCATGGATCCTGCAAGCTTGGAAGCTACGCTTGAATCGGGTTCTTTTGAGGATCAGGTGCTAAACCTGGCCAATGTTGGTGGTGGTTTTCTGGAATATGATTTGAGTGTAGAATATCCTGATGCTGCAATCAATTTTCTGCTCGAAGAGGACTTTGAGACGGGGTTGGGTGCCTTCACTGATGAATCAGCAGGTGCTTGGTCCACGTCCACAACTGTATACCATGGTGGTACACAGAGTGTTGTAGATGTCTATGGATCGAATGCAGATGATGTGCTTGTCACAAGTGCACCCATTGATCTGGCTCGTATTCCAAACGCTGTCCTTGGATTCTGGCAGATCCCTTATCTTGAGGGCGGTTCCTGGGACAATGGTTTTGTTGAAGCCAGTACGGATGGTGGACTTACCTGGGTTGAATTAGATGCTTATAACAAATATGATTGTACCCCGGTACCGACAAGCTCATCTGTCCTCACCAACGAGGCCTGGATTTATTCAGAAATCGACTTATCCATGTTTGGAAATCAAGAGGTTTCCATTCGGTTTAGATTAGAGTCGGATGGTTCAGTATTATACGCTGGCTGGGCTCTAGATGATATTGAAGTATTTGCCGCACCAAACTGGCTCAGTCTTGGCGCCTCAACGGGCACTATAGCAAGCGGTGAGAATGTGGATATTCCTGTCCACTTTAACTCCATGGGTATTCCTCTTGGCGTGCATGCTGCTGATGTTAAGCTTGCTTCTAATCTGGAAGAATCACCCCATTTTATACCGGCAACCCTGACGGTTGATGCTGCCTCGGCACCATTGATTGTTGTTACCCCAGATTCACTTGGTTTTGGTCATGCTTGGATTGAAGAGCCACTTCCACCGAGGGATGTAACCGTATATAATGCCGGTTTTGGAACCACAACGAACATTCTTAGTGTGGTCATATCAGGTACTGATGCCGACCAATTTGCTCTGACTGATGCAAATACCTATCCAGTGGTTCTCCCTGGTGATGGCATGACAGAACCGTTTTTTAGTGTGGCTTTTGCACCAACAACAGAAGGTGAAAAGGCTGCTACACTGGTTGTCACAAATGGTGTGACTCGGGAAGCAATGGAATTTCCGCTGACTGGAACAGCTGATTTTCTACCTTTTGGTAATGCTCCCCAAGCTCTTACTGCCACAGCTACTGATGCCACAGTTGATTTGGCATGGGTCGCTCCATATGTTGAGCCTGAAGGTTACCTGACTGGATTCGAAAATGAGTTCCCACCAACAGGCTGGTCTCAGTCAATCTTGAATACTGCGGCGACCTGGCAACAAACAGATGTTGTCGATTTTGTTAATTTGGGAATGTATGGCGCAGCCATCAATTGGGATTTTGCCGATCAGGATGAATGGCTCACTGTTGAAGATGTAGTCATCCCAACAGCTGGTGAATTATCCTTCTGGTCCAAAGTGTGGGAAGGGTCAACCTATGGAGATCATTATAATGTAAATATCTCTGCTGACAACGGTACCACCTGGACCACCCTCTGGGATGCTTCAGCGTTGACGCTGGGTGATTGGAATAATTATGATTATCCATATGCCATTGATCTAAGCACCTATGCTGGTCAAACCGTAGATATAGCCTGGCAGGCAGTAGCTACTGGTGGATTATGGTATGTCTGGGGTATTGATGATATCGCACTCTCGGGAGCTGGTGGTACTGTACTGTCCATAAGCACCGGGGCAAGATCAAATCAAGTACATCCACTTGCTTCTCGCGCAGAAGCCGAGAGACTGGGTTTAATCAAAGACGGAGACTTCAACGCATCTGATTTGTTTGCCATGATGCAGAATTCCCCAAATGGTGATGAGATCAGGCGTTCGGGTGGTTATCGCAGCGCTGTTTCTACATCAAGTCCTTTCAGGGAGTTGACCGGATACAATGTCTTTCGTGCTGTTGAGGATGGAGAGCTGGAATTTCTAGCCACCACCACCGAAGTTACCTACACTGATCTTGCTGTTGAAAATGGCATGACCTATGTTTATGCGGTAACTGCGCTTTACGATGAAGGCGAATCAGTACCTTCCAACATGGTGGCCGCGACACCTCTTGCTGTCGCTTCCATGCCTTTCTTCAGCGATTTTGAAGCCGACAATGGTGGTTTCCTTGGTGATGGTGAGTGGCAGTGGGGAGCACCAACTTTCGTTGATGGTCCGGATACCGCTTACAGTGGCTTGAATGTCTGGGGTACGGTTCTCGATGGTGATTATACTGCGAGCGTTAACTCTTGGCTCATTCAGCCCTTTGATCTCACCGGCGCTACAGGAACTGTGGTCGTTTCATTCAAGGTCTGGTATGATACCGAATCATGTTGTGATGAATTTATCTTTGCAATTGATCATGACAATGACAATGGTTATGATGTCCTTAAAGAAGTGAAGGGCAACTCAGCTGGTTGGGTTGACTATAGCGTAATTATACCAGATTCGTTGGTATCGAGTTATGCTAAACTTGCCTTGATACTGACACCTGATGGCTCAATCAATTATGCTGGTGTTTACATTGATGATTTCGCTGTTGATGATGTACTCCTGCCTGAACTCGCACTTACTGTGGGAGAAGACTTTGGTGTTGATCTTGCCTATAACGTCATGGCTGGCTCAGATGAGTTCACCATTGGAAACGTTGGTGCGGCCGATCTGAATTATACACTACAGTACGAAGCTGCAACCGGTCGTATCTCAGGAATGCGTGAGATATCTGGAGCATATGCTTATTCAACAACATGGCCGGTTACTCCAGGTACTACATTTAACATGAGTATCTATGTACAGAACGCCAGTACAGATGTTGAATGGGTTGACAGTGCTTCAGTGACCTTCCCTGTGGGAGTTACCATCAATGAAATGACACCCTTGTTAAAGATCAATAGTACCAGTGGGCTGGCAGCCAGCGGCATCTCTGATGACGGCCTGTATGCTGGCTGGGGATCTGCTGGAGGACCGGCAAATATCTATAGCACTTCGCTGGCAATGGCCACCATCAACGTGACCATTGATGCCGGTTTTACAGGTGACCTGTCATTTGACTGGTTTATTAATGGTGAAATCTATGGAAGTGAACCACATACCGCTTCTGGCACTTTTGTATTTATGCCGCCAGCTGTGGAAGTTGCGGTCAGCCCCATGAACGGAACGATCGCTCCAGCTGGATCAGCGCTGATCACTTCTTCAGTAACGGTTAACAGTTATGAGGTGGGATTTTATCCTGGCTTCATCAGGTACACCTCAAATGATCTACTTGATCCTGAAGGTTGGATACCCTTCGATGTTAACCTTGCACCAGCAAGTGGTACATTGGCTGGTATGATAACCTCCAGCTATGATAATGCCGCCATGGCGGATGTGGACATTTTGGCTGTTGAAACAACAACCCAGGAAGAGCATGTTGGCGTATCGGGTACTGACGGAAGCTATGCAATGGTTCTTCCCGTGGGTACCTACACTGTCAGCATGGCATACGACGAATATGACGCTGAAGTAGCCACTGTGGAGATTAGCCTGAATACCACAACCACTCTGGATATGGCAATGTCACCCAACGTTGACGCACCCATTGATCTGGTTGCTGAAGAAGTTGAGGGTGGTGTCTATCTGAGTTGGGCGATGCCTGGACCTGAAACGCAACTGATTGCCTATCATGATGGTATTGGCGAAAGCTCTTTCTATCAGAATATCGGGCAAGGATATGGTGTTGTTTTTGACTTAAGTGCCTATCCCGACGCCACGATTGAAATGGCTGACTTTGTCCATTATGGGTGGGGCCTGCCTGGCTTGTTTAACTATAATCTCCACATCATCGACTGGACGGATTTCAGCGAGGTAGCTGTGATCAATGGATTGTCTACATCGGCTGATGCAGCAGCTGCACCTCAGCTGGAAGAAGGTATCGACTTAGGTGGCCTGAGTGGCTTAACTCTCGTAGGTATTTTCATTGAACCACTGAGTGGTGCTGCGGACGATGCTTATCCTGGAGTTATGACAGATGCATCAGCACCTGCTCTGGTTGGTAGCAGTTATATTATTAGCATGGCTGCAGTAGATGCCAGTTATGATATTTCTGTGAATAACCCAACGAGTGGTGATTTTATGGTCAATCTCTGGATTCACAACCCAGAAGACGGTACGATTGCCCAGGCCCCGGCTATTGGTGAGGGGCGTACCATTCACGAAAGCACACCCAGCCTGAGAACAGATCCTACCAAGGAAGCCGTAACTGGTTGGCCAGTCATAGGACTGCCTGTCTCAGAGAGCGCATTGAGATCTGAACTGTTGTTCTTCAAAGTCTACAGTAGCGTAGATGGTGCCGAATGGACCATGCTTGGGCCTACAAACTCTATGGATTATACAGATGAGTCAGCCCTGGCATCTCAATCAATTGAGTATAAGGTGACCGCGCTATATGATATCGCTGAATCCGATTATTCAAATGTGGTTCAGATTCAGGTTGTTGGTGTAGATAAACTGGGACTTCCAGATACCTATGCCTTGGAACAAAACTATCCGAATCCATTCAATCCGATCACGTTCATTAACTATCAGTTGCCAGAGGCAACCAACGTGAAGATCATGATCTATAATGTGCTTGGTCAAAAAGTGGCAACGCTGGTTGATCAGCCCATGAATGCTGGATATTATAACATCAGTTGGTCAGGCTTGAATCAATATGGTTCACCTGTATCATCGGGTGTGTATTTATATCGAATTGAAACCAATGGCTTCAGTGCTGTGAAAAAGCTCATGTATCTGAAGTAATCATTTCGAGATAGCTTAATAAAAAGGGCTGCTTATCAAGCAGCCCTTTTTTTTAAGCCTAATCCCGGTTCAGGCAGGATTTTCATCTCCTCATTTATTGGTCCTGGGAAGTTTTAGAGAGCTGTTGATCCAAATCAAATAGTCATAGATGAATAGCAAAAAGAGATTGGTTTGTTCTGGCCTGTTAACTATTTTCGCCTCGTGAAATATTTCAGTAGCATACTAATCATGATGTTGTTGGTCACTACCAGCTTTGGTGACGCTACCCTGAGTGGCTTTAGCGGTTATTCCGATGAGTCCAGGATCATCATCCAGTGGAACACGTCTGCAGAAGCAGGTCTGGTGGGTTTTTCAGTGCAACGCAGTACGGATGGTCATACCTTTTTTGACATCGGCTTCCTGCATGCCCAGGGGCAGGGAAGTGGCTACACCTTTATTGATGATTCCATTATTGCCAAAGTTTCTGGGCGTAGCTATTTCTATCGTCTCAAAATCAGGGATATTGACGGAAACTCTCAACTGAGTGATGTGATTAGCATCCAATCCACCCTGGACGTGGTTCCCCGTACCTGGGGCTCTTTAAAAGCCCTGTTTAAATAAAATCAGCTAAAA
>JAIPGJ010000145.1 GCA_021736185.1 Fidelibacterota bacterium
ACCAATGACCAGGATAAACCATGATATTGATCCCCATTCAAGTTTTCCCCGTAAGTGAGCGTTCCACCGATGACTGAGGCAATACTATCTGGAACCACATGCCAGTATACCTGGGAGGAATCCTCTACCGGGTTGGTATAACGATCCCAGACTCGAGCTGCCATTTCGGCCTGATACTGTCCGCCCCCAATGGGTTCTATTTGATTGATATCAATATCCACATCAATAAATGCAGGCGGACCGGCAGCAATGGTCACCGGGATGGCTGTGGCCGAGATGTTTCCTGAGGCCAGGGTAACTTTAGCCGTAACTCTTACCGGTCCAGATTGGGAGCCGCTGTTCAAGGTGACACTGGCCACTCCATAATTTGATTCTACGGTGGTTACCGTGCCCACACCGTCCAGATTTGCCCCGGCGGGGATACTGGGTCCTAATTCGAAGCGCACAGGATAGGGCGTATCAATGAGCTCGCCGCGAGCATCTCTAACTACTGCTTTGATAGTTGTTGAGGCCACGCCAAAGCCCCCTGCGACCACAATCCTGTTTGGTGCAGAGGGTGGGATGACGATATAGGTTGGTAAACCAGGACGGACGGTAATCAAGGTGGAATCTTTTACTTCTCCAGTCCGGGCATAAATGGTTGCGATACCTGCGGAATCACCAATACTGAAGGTGGAATGCGCCACCCCCTCTTCATCTGTTGTTGAAAATTCGGTGACAAAACCAATATCCGTACTAAATCTTACCAGTGTGTTGGCTTCTACAGGATAACCTGATGAATCCATCACCGTGGCCGTAAGTAATGAAGCATCCACACATTCAGCATCCGTTAGAGAGGGAAGCTGCAGGCATTGAGAAATCAGATCAATTCTGGCCGGAACTCGTTCAGGTGGATTTGGGTTATTTGCTCGAACCAGCACGTTGACAGTATCGCGTACAATACCATAAAAGGGATGCTCAATTTTTGCCACAATTTTTGCGACTACATCGACAGTGATGGTGGCACCGAGATCAGAAAATATGGTTTCTGCAACACCCGCGTCGTTGGTAAATTTGGGCGAATTGATTGTTCCAATGGATGAAGAGAAGACAACTTTTACCGTATCAATTCCCTGATTATCCTCATCCTTCACTACTGCGAAAATTCGAGCTCTTGTTTCACCATTATCTGCATAGATCGTAGTGTCCAGGGTATTCAGATTGAGAAAATATACCTGACCAGCAACAAAATTGATAGTCACCGTATCTGCAAAGGCAATGGACGAATTTTCACTGTTTTTCAATAGCGAGCCAAACTCATATACCCCGGGATTTTCTTTGAGTAACGTTTGCATCCCCAGCGAAGTAACCGAGGCTTCCACTACCACAAGACCAATCTGTCCTTCATTATTGGTAAAGTTGACATGACTGGTACCAATGGCATTGGTTGAATCTGATGCAGCGTCCAGATAGCCAACCGTGGATCCTTCAAGAATTCGATAATTTACAAGTACGTTTTTGACTGCTACACCGAGACTGTCCCGCACATTGGCATTGATGGTGGCAGAATAAGTTGAGTCCTCTTTAAAGACTTTTACTTCACCTGAGGTTGGTAGGGTCGTCGCGAAGAACGAAGATACCAGATCTTCCATAGGGAGCACGTTGATCACAACAGTATCGCGAACCGTATTATTATTGCTGTCTGTATATCGAGCCACGATGTTCAAATTTGCAATAGCTATTCCCTTATCATCAAAGGTTGCTACAGCCTGACCTGATGAATTGGTGCTGATATTGGATGCGATGGCGCCGGAAAGTGCAGAGAATACAATGGTTGCACCTACCTGGGGTTCATTGACCTCATTGGTGAGAATGGCAGTCACTTTGGCTACGGTCTTCCCGTTATCAGCATAGATGACATAACGATCCGCTGTGAGGTTGAGATGATAGTTAATCACAGGATCCTGTTTTTCGGTTGGATTTCTCGTATCACAACCAACGAATATGCTCAGGGCTACAAGGCTGAGGATCATCACCCGGAAATATTTATTTTTCATAATCAAATCTCCTTCAAGAAGTCTCGAGTTATTTCTGCTCAACGGGAACCACTTCACCGGTTTCAGGATCAAATTCACCTGTCTCGTCCTCGTCAGCATTAATAAAAGTGTCCTCTAAATCCAGCATTCGATTCGTTTTTTTGATGCCAGTATAGGTATCTTTAATAATATGAGGTGTGATTTCAATGATAAGATCTTTTTTGGTTTCCTGCTCAAAAGTATGCTGGAAAAAACGTCCGATATAAGGGATTTTGCCAAGAATTGGAACCGTATGCGTAATTTTCTTACGGTCTACAGCCAATAGTCCAGCAATGATAATGGGTTCGCCATCAGGGACACGGACGGTCGTGGTTGAAATGCGTCTCTGGACCCAGGGGATGTTGCGTTCTGGACCAACAAAATCATAAAAATTTGAAATTTCAGGTGTCACCGTGGCAGTGATAAAACCATCACTGTTCACGTTTGGCTTCACATGCAGCTTAATACCTACAATTTCGCGTTGCACCTGCACCTGACCACCCACACCACCACTGGACAGGATGTAAGGAATCACATCGACCATCTCAATGAAGGCTTCGCGGCCATTCAATGTCACAACTGAGGAATTAGCCAGAATTTCAGCTTCATTATTTTTCAGCAGCATATCCAGAGTGATATCGAAGGCCGAGAGTTGACGGCTGAAACCGATTTTATTGGATGGATCCAAACGCTGGAAATACATGTTATCTGGCGTCCGTCCGTTGGGCAGAGCGCTATATTGTTCAATCACACTCCCATCGGTTTGACTCTGTTGCGACATACCCGGAACCAGACTTCCGCCAATTTGAGCCAGCGTCGGGGCAGCATTTTCTGCAACGATGGTCGTAATCTGAGCCAGACGTGACCAATCGATACCCACCCGGTTATCTCCAGAAAGGGTCACTTCAATAATACGAGCTTCAAGCATGATCTGTAAAACGGGAACATCCACACTGGCAATAATTTCCATAATTTCAGAGATGCTTTTGGGGCTGGTATGTATCAGGAGTTTATTGCCACCCTGATCAACTTCAACTTTTTCTGTGATATCCTGGAGGATGTTCTTCACTTCCAGGGCATTGGCATATTGCAGAGGGACGACATATGCTTTGGCACCAATCTCTTCAGAAAGACGATCTGCAGTGGCTACCAGAAAGGATTTCCCAACCAGCTCATAACTGAGACCCGCTGCCCGAACCACCAGGTTGATGGCCTGTTCAATGGGAACATCATCCATATGGACGGAGATTCTGTCCTGACTGTTCACTTCCGGGCTGGTCACAATGTTATAGCCGCTCTCATCAGCAAGAATTGCAAGTACTGTGGGGAGATGGGCATCTTCGGCGTGGATCGTAATCAGTTTCTGCTGGTCATCCTGAGCCAGTGCAGAGCTTGCCACAAACAGTGTCAGCAGGGCTGCCAGAATATATCTACTCGTTTTCATTAATAGTCTTCCTCTTCATCATCAAATTGTGGACCTCTCGTCGAATTTCGGGCTGCTTCAGCAGAAACCGTTCTTCCCTGCAAAGGATAAAATTTTGCTTCCCCCTCGCGGTAGGCGACAATGCCATTTTCAGTAATTCGTATAATTTTATAATTTCCAACAACATCCCCTACCTTGACCTGACTTTCCTTCTGCTGGTATTCTACGGTTGCACGGGGAGGGTCAAAATTCATATATAATCCGCTCACTCGAATGGTATTGGCCTGCATACTTTGAATCAATCGACCCATATCATCCGTAAGAAATACGACTTTATTCAATTTCATGGGGTTATTCTTCAGTGTGAATTTAAAATCAGCTCTTCTTTCCAACTCAGCTTCCAAATCACCAATGACCCTTTCCAACTCCTCATCAGTACCAATACTGATATTGGATGTCTCCTCGAGAATTTTCAAGCGGTCTGCGCGTATACCAATCAGGGCATAAACTTCCATTCCAAACACTACGAGACCTGCCAGAATGGTAAGAGACCAGAAGAAACGTGTCCGTCTATCCATTTTTCTTACCTTTCAATAGGGTGAGTGTTGAGATTTTTAATTCAATATTCTGTTCCGCCAGGATGTTCTCGTCCTTGGTATTTTTCAGACGCTCAATTCCATTCTTCACGTGGAATTCGTTGACCTGAATCAAACGCAGGGAACTCTCAAGTTTTGCCATTAAAACCCCAAATTGTTTATAATTGCAGCGAATTTCCAGATCGTAAGGGGTTTCGATACTGATGCGACCCGTTATGCGAGGTTTGGGTCGCATGTAAATGGTAGTGACCCCCAGGCTATCCAGAGTCATGGTCAGAGAGTTCAGGAAGTTCATGGAGGCATCCCCAGCCACCTCATCTGATTTGCTCTCAGCCAGGTTTTCCTCGAATAGGTTATAAACCCGATCCAGTTCATTGGATAAAATTTGAGCCGTTATCAAACTCTCATTAAGCTTGGCAATTTGCTTGTCCAGATAACGAATATCGGCTGGTTTCTCTCCATAAACCCAATTCACGGTATAATAGAAGGCGAGAGCCAGGACAAATACTGTCACTGCTAAAATCTGAACCCGTTTCATCAGTTCCTCCTCCCCATATCTTTTTTACGATCTTTGGGGTCAGGAATATCAAGGGTAGCTCGAACTTCGAAATTCACTACGTCCTGATTCAGGATGGTCATCCGGGAATAGCTGGCAAATTTGATATCCGTAAAGTCCTCTGAAAATATTTGATCATTTTCCAGTCTGGCAATGAACTCTTCGAGAATATCAAATTCACGTTCATCGGGATAGATCCTTGATACACCGGCAATGGTGAGATAGCGATCCTTAAAGGTGAGGTGAGTAATCGCCATATCATGAGGCAGCAAACGACCGAGAGCATTGAGTTTTTCCGCCCAGATGGTCCGTCTATCGGAAAGTTCAGACATGGCCAGGATATCATCCTTGGCCAGGTTGCGACCCTCGCGTTTTAAGGTATCTATTTGGGCCTGGATAGACGCAATCTGCGTTTCTTTGGCATTGATAATATTGGCATACTGGGAGTTTTCAAGCACCAGATATGCAAAACCTGCCGCCAGAATCAGCACAATGAAGGCAAAACTGCCCCATCGTGTCTGCTCACGGCGTCTTTCCAAACGTGCCGCTTTGCTGGAAGCCTGGTTTAAATTGATTTTAATAACGTTAATCATGAGTCCTCGACATGAGCTTCAAAATGCTTTTTTAGTAGTTCACTGCTGATTGATGTGCGATAATAATTTCAGACTAGTCTTTAGCTGCTATTCCAGCAGTCCCCGCATGGCATAACCCACCGCCACAGCGTAGGCGCCGGGATCAGCTATATCCCCATGCATATCATGGTGTAATTGAGCTGTGGGATTGTACACTTCCGCCGGCACATTCAGGCGATTTGCAATAAATGCATCCAAATCTTTGATACTGGTGGATGCCCCTACCAACAAAATTTTATGAAAATAACTCTCGTTGCTTTCCTTTATATAAAATCGCAATGATCTGCGAATTTCATCCACAAGATTGTCGTAAATCGTGTGCTCAGCAACACTGACTGTAAAATTCTGCTGCTCAGTACCAGAAACCTTTAGGGTGAGTTCATTAAATTCCGGGGCACATTTGATTTTCTCAGCTTCCTGGTATGAAATTTCTCTTTTTTCTACCAGTTCCTTGGTAAAGTGATGACCACCGATTTGAATATCACGGGTAAAGAAAGGTGCCTGGCGGCCCCAAACTACCAGCGTGGAGGAAACTGCCCCAATATTCAAAAACACATTGGCTCCATCTTCAGGCAAACCATGTTCAATCACATATGAATTCGCCATGGCCACTGCTTCAGCATCCACAATCCCAGGTCGAAAACCAAAATTTCTGACCATTTTAAGGTGATTCTCAAGATTCCTCTGTGTCGAAGCCACCAGGAGCACATTCAACTTGTCCATCTCCTTGATATCTTCACCCAGAATTTGATAATCCATAAGGGCATCCGTACCATCCATGATGATGTGTTTGCGAGCCTCAAACTGCAGTGCGGAGGCTAATTCATCTTCATCATCTGTGTTCATCATTTTCATCTGACGAATACTGGACTGTTGATTACTTAACCCGGTTGTCACAAGTTTTGCACGTTTAGGATTAATTTTCAAACGAGACAGCAGTTTTTCTGCGGCAGCAATGATTACATCTTCATCCAGACGTTCTGGATCATAGTCACGGTTCACGTCGAATACAGGCTCTGTTCCAAAATTCTGCAGGGTGTAACCCTTGGGAGTTTTTTGAAGCTGCACGATTTTGATCTGATATCGACCAATGTCAATTCCAATACTCATTCGCCTAAATACTCTCCTATACCTGATAATTCCAGACTTGAGCTTCCGTCTGTATTTTTGGTTTCCGGCCACTCAGGGGGTGGGAACTTGCGTAA
>JAIPGJ010000146.1 GCA_021736185.1 Fidelibacterota bacterium
TGGCCAAAGGCCAGTGAAGTCATCAGCAAAAGGCTGATAGACGCAATGAAAGCTTTCATAAAAGAAGTCCTTTTTTGTCCCATATTGTAGATTGAATTGTTTAAAAGAATTGTTGTGTCGCTCTTCATAGGACCATGATAATAACCCTTGGGAGGTGCCCATCCAAGATAGTTCACATCAAGATTTACAATCTTATAAAAAAGTGATCTCTGGTTCAGGATAAGGTAAAATGAGTTGGAGCTATTTCTGCTCCTCATTCCAGCCAAAATGACAGAACAGATAAGGTGCCCCGTAACTGATCCACCCACCTAGCAGAGTGTAGCGAAGAAACATCGTCATATCATTCGTATAGCCGATGGAAATGAATACCTGCTTCAGTCCCATCCAGATCAAAACAATGCCCACCAACCCCAGCACAAACTTTGAGATGAGCAGGTTCATACCCGGCCTGAAGCTGCAGTCCAAATATTTTTTCTCGTGCAGATATCCTGCGAGAAAGCCGATGAATGCTGCACCGCCCTTGATGGCTACTTCAGACAGCTCAGGAACGAGCATAAACAAGCCCATCAATAGGACGAAAATAATCCCGCTCTGCCGGGTTGGACCCAGGTAGGTCCATGTCGCAGGCTCAAGTTTTAATAACCAGGCATAAGCGAGGAGCGTCAGCATTCCAATAAACCAACCACCCAGCACATCTGTGGGATAATGCACGCCAAGATAGACTCTGGAGAATCCCACAGCGACAATGAGAAGTGTCGCTAATATATAGCCTCGTCGATCCTTGAACTCATAAGCCAACCACCCCCATAAAGCCATGGCTGCCTGCGAGTGTCCACTGGGGAAAGACCAATCATCCGCGTAAACCAGATGCTCGATGAGATCGGGTCTGGGTACCTGGAAAATGCTTTTTATCACCGCATTGAGGACAAAGGTGAAGAGCAATACCACACCCACGCGTCCCATGATCTCCTTGTTCCACAACCAGTAGGCTAATGGCAGAAAGAGCAGGAAAAATTCTTCGTCACCGAGAAAAGTGAAAATTTTCATTAACGGCGTTAGCCACTCAGCACGCACTGATAAAACCCACTCCATTGCATCCTCCTGTTGAATTTGAATAGGGGAATAACTTAGTATTTGAAAGCTGCTCAAACTATAGAATTGAAGATGTGCCCGTATTGATTTTTAAAAATGCACGCGGAGAATTCAGCCTGAACTGAGCGACACTGTGATCCCAGCGTCGCGCCACAAATCAGTCAGGCGATCTCGTCGGATTTACTGCAAAAAAGTGTTACCCATGTCCTGACTTTAATTTGCCGTACCCTTCGACATTCGACATTCGACATTCGACATTCGACATTCGATATTCGATATTCGATATTCGATATTCGATATTCGACCCCGCCCTAAAGATTCCAAGCCAAGCGCCATTGGTAACGCCAGGCCCACGGTTCCTCGCCCTCCAGTGGGTGCGATTGCCAAAGGGGAAAATAGAGACCGGCGGTGAAAAAAGATTTATGCTCGAAACCAAATCCTGCTGCATAATGTGGCTTGACCCCATCCCAGCCCAGCTTGTTCATATCAACGATCATACTACTTGTGAAGACCTTCAATTGAATACCCGACAACCAATAACCACCCGATATGCTTAAGCCCATATATTCGTTTGTATTTTCATCCATTTTGGTCTGCCCACGAAAATTGGGCATGGCAGCCAGTCCGTCCTGCCAGACATAATTGTGAGTGAATTCATAGGGATCCGGGGTTAATTCATTTTGGAAACCCGTTTCAAATTGTACGCCTCCAACCAGCCAGCCCCAGAACACACCTGACAGGTCAGTCTGAGCTTTAATAATGGAAAAATTTCCCAGAGGAGCATCACCGGAAGCCACATCAATTCTAAAGTAAACGCGATCACCCTGCCGGGTCAGGGATAAACCGGAATAAGATCCTTTGAGGATGTGAATCTTTTGGTTTTGGTGCCAGATCAGACTATCAGCGTAGTGATCAAATTCATAAGCAAGTGACAACCGTTGATAGGTCAGACGAGGTCCTTGAATCAGAAAGGTCTGTCCCCCAACATAGCGCGTTAAGCCCACACTGATACCAGACCAATCATCGAATGAATGGGCTACGACATGGGAGAACAGCCGCTTATCCAGGTTAATTGGATTCCCGTAACTGAATCGTCCACCCACGTTCATGTCTGAATTGTGGGTCTCATGCCCATTGATTTCCAAACTGATGCGATGACGATAATCACTGGGATAAGCCGGCCATAAGTTCACACCCAAACCCGAGGTTAACTTAATCCCAAAGCGTTTGTCATCATCCCAGTCTGACCAGATAGTGGGACTGATGGTCATGCGATAGCTGGACCAATCTGGTAGCGCTCCAAATGGTTGAATGTGGAAATGATTACGTAGTCTGGGCCACTGATTGTTGTATCTGAAATATTCAGCCAAAAAATGTTCTGGATCCAGAATAATTTTTTCCACTTCAAGCTTGGGAATCTTCAGTGGTGTGGTTTGATTTAAACCGTATATATACCTGCTGCTGTCCCCTCCTGCGGAAATCACCAACACTTCCACAGGGAAATGCCAGAGTCCCAGATGCTCAATACTTATCTCAATAGAATCTTGAGTGTGTTCAACCCGTTTCAGACTGACATCGCTCCAGCGGGAACTGGTAAGAGCCTTTTCGAATTGCACGGCCAGATCATTTCCACAGTAGGTGGAAGTCGCTTTAATCAGAGTCGCTGTTATTGCAGATGTATTGTCTGAGCATTCGACAACATCATGAACCACTTTGGTAAAAACAGAGTCTCCCACAGACCTTTGAAGCATTCGCAGATAGCAGAATCCGGCCACTTCCAGAATAAACTTTTCTTCAGTTTTTAATTTGCTAAACACCAAATCTTCCCTGATGGACATCAGGTTTCCGTGGGAGAGAGCACCTCCAGCCAATTCCACCAGATAGCGGGGTGTCAGATATTTGAAATCACTCCAAAGGCCTGGTATGGCCGACTCCAACCCGGGATAGGGCACATTTTCACCCCGCCCATTATTGCTCAGGAGCAACATGGCATAGGACCCAAAAAACCAGGACCCCTGATCCAGACTGTCCCCCTTCCAACCACTCAGGGTGCGTCCCATTTCATCAATTTCATTGAGATAAATCCCCAAGGCATGTGCCGGGGTGGCTGAAGTATCGGTTCGGGTTACCTGGGCACTCAGCGATACTGTCAGGAAGAAGCCTAACAGACAGAAGCCCGATTTATAATACAAGGCTTTAACGGTTATCTCCAATCCTAATAGGCAAATAGATTAAATCTTAAAACTTCAAAATAGTCCTGGCTTTTAAAGCCTACTGTAAGCGGATTAATCAAATAAGCTCCCGGGTAAAATGATGCACGATAGGCTTCCTGGTGCTTCTTAAACTCAATTGAAAATTCCAACTTTTCCGGAATCGTAAACAAGCCTTTGGACCACTCACCACCCATTGCCTTGCGAACTCCGGCCTTGATCATTCTGATCGATTGGGCGGGATGCTGGGAAATAACGGAATTACCTTCCCCCCGGATGGTTGCCACGGTCTGAATACTGGGATTATGTTCTTTCACTTCCTGACATAATCCTTCATCGCCAGCCACAAAAATAGCTGGAACTCCATAATAGGAAGCTGCCAGGGCATGCAAATAAAACTCTGACATGTCTTTCCCATTCAAGGTCATCCTGGCGATTCGTGCGGAGGACATGGTGTGAGCCAGGGTGTTGGTATTCTGCCCCGCCCGAGAATGATAACCAATAAACATGATGGCATCAAAACTGTCATCCACCTCCTGCACCATGGAGAGCGGATGACCGGCCCAGCCACGAACTACCCGAGCTAATTCAGGTAATTTATCAAGAATCAAATTTCTTCCTGAATCGTGGGCATCTTTAATCAGGATCTCAGTGGCACCTGCTGCAATGGCAGCTTCTGCTGCGGCAGCGACTTCTGCGGTCATTTGCTTTTGAAACCAGGCATACTCATTGGGGAAAGCTTTGTCCGTCTCATTCCAATGACCTATGCCAGTAATACCTTCGATATCGGCAGAAATGTAAAGTTTCATCTTAACTCCTTGAATGATAGTAAGAGGTTAGTTTATAAGCCGAATTCAAATAAACATGAATTCTGGATAAATGCACGAAGAAATTCTTTTGAAAATTAGAAACTGAAGCGATTAACCGCGTGCATGGACGGCTTAGTGATGTGTTTTGGGAACCATGGAGCCAGGAACTCTCCGACAATATTCAGCATAGGCAATGGGATAGGCCTGATCCAACTGTTTCTCCTCCTCGGGGATGAGTTTGATGATCAACCAGAACATGACAAAAAACATGAGAGCCACCAGTATAGACAAGAGGATGAACGACAATCCCAGCAACACCAAGAGGGCTGACAAATACATCGGATGTCTCATCAATTTGTATGGACCATGGAGGGTAAGATAATCGGTCTGGCTGGGTTTTACGCCTGCCAGGCGGAAGCTACGCCTGAGGGAAAGTCTGCTCCAGAGCAGGAGAAGACTTCCTGAGAGAAAAAGGAGCAAGCCGACTAATTCAAAAAGAATGTTCAGCGGCGTGGAGGGCAGTTTAACACAAATAATAAAGGGTATCTCAATTCCTAAGACCATCATGAGCCCGCACAGGGGGATCAATACGAGAAAAAACAGGAGATTCAATATATTGAAGGTCCATCCCACCCATCCACAATCGGGTCGTTGCAGGCGAATGGAGCCTGGTGCAAGCAGGATAATCCCACCGACAATGGCTGAAACCACCAGAATGATCATTCCAAAAATATGGCTGAAGTGGACAATCATCGTTTACTTATCTTCCCTCAAATAATTCTCATTTCTGAGTTGTTGAGGGGCAAAAAATATGCCGATGTCAATTTTTTTTTACCGAGTACCTCTTTAAGTTTTTGAGACACCCATCATTTTCAAGGGATTAGATTGATCATTTCTGGATGAATATCAGGACTTGAATCTGCTGAGACCCAAGGGGATGTGACTCCTGCCTGTGGGAATATCCAAATAGGAATCAAAAGATGGCAGGGCAGAAAATCAGAAGAGGAAATCCATATTTTCTTCGGTCATCTCAAAAGGATTGGGACTTAACATGCTGAGCTGAAAGACCGTTTGACCCAATACACCTGGAGCAGGTTCTTTTACCGTTCTAAGCACGACGGTCAGACCCTCAGCCGTTTCGTAGGGAACGGCATTTTCTTCAAAAACATGTCCATATTTTTCAAAATAGGCCTGCTTAAAATGCTTGGCATCATAGGGATAATCAAAATTGTAAAGCACTTCAATAGAGTGGATGGAGACTTTTTCGCTCCCCTTGACATTGAACCACACATAGATTTTTGCAACACCCTTTTGATCAATTCGGTAGGAATATCCAGACAGTTGACGATTGTCGGTATAGTTGGTTTTGGTAGCGAGTTTCTTTTCTTTGAACACATCTGTCAATGCTGAATCGATTTGAGTCTCAGTCATGGACCAATCCAGGCCCCAATAAACCAGAGGTGTTTGTGCCAGAGCTGGTACTGTGAATCCAACAACAAGAAGCAGAGAGATTAATATGTTTCTATTCACGGCGAGCCTCCTACCAGCTTAAAAGCCAACTCATTCAAAAATTTATCACAATAGGCTTAAAAATATGCTCAGTAGGATTTTCCGCAAGCATTGATTGCAGAACCAGCGGGGAAGATCACTAGAGACGATGGGGTTTCCCGATGTGTTTATCGAGCACCCAGGTTACAGACCAATTGTGTCCCAGTCGATGCCCATCCATGGTCGGTGGCAGCTCGAAGATTTGATAAAATGGTAAATCTATGTCCTGTGGATCACTGGCCAAATCTCGAAAAGCCCCATCCTGGGCGTGGACCGTTCTGTGTTGAATCAAATGAACTGATTCTTTCCATTTGGGGTACTTCAACTTATCTCCACTATCGTAGCTTAGATTGCTGCATTCATCCAGCAAATTTGGGAAACCACTCAGCGGGGCAGCAATCACATGAATATCTGTCGGCAATTTCCCCAGTTCAGAGGCAGCAAAAGTAACCACCATCCCACCATAGGAGTGACCAAATATAATAAGCTTTTTGTAGTCACCAGACTTCTCTATCTGTTTTATTTCGCTTGCCAGAACATGAGCTATCTGGTCAGGGCAGGCTTCCCAATCGTATCTAAAAAAGAATACCGACCCGTAATACCCTGCCAAATTCTTTAAGCCTGTAATCCACTCGTATCCCGGGGAGTCATAGCCATCCACGGCCACCACCAAAATACTGTCATTCCGAAGCGCACCATTTTTTAATTCGATGATTCCCAGTGGCAGATCCATCAGCTGCTGGCCTGCCGACCTAATTTCAGT
>JAIPGJ010000147.1 GCA_021736185.1 Fidelibacterota bacterium
GTGACATGTTAGCTGAACATGAGCTGGATGGGAGTTTCAGTTTTGTAACCCCGGCATCTACCTCTATTGTGGGATATACACCAGACGAGCTTATCGGACATTCAATCTATGAATTTGTGGATCCGGATCAGACGGAATTTATTCAGCAAGAGCATCGTCGTATCCTCGAATCAGATGACCCCATTCCAGTTACTTATCAATTCAAACATAAACAGGGACATTATCTCTGGCTTGAATCATCTACTCGTATGTATGCTCCGGCCGAGAATGAGGAACAGCGCATCCTGTCAATCAGCAGAGACATCTCCGAGCGTGTTGAATTTGAGAAAAATCTTCAAAAACTGAATCATTCACTGGATGAGCAGCAACGACGGGTGCGGCTTTTATATGAATTGTCTGCCAGTTCAAATCTTTCCACGGATGAGCAGCTCCAGGCCACTCTGAAAGCCGGTCTGGAGAATCTGGGCATGGAACTGGGAATTATCAGTCGGATCAGGGATGAAGAATACCAGGTCATCCACTTTTATCCTGAATCATCCGGGCTATCTCAAGGACAGCTATTTGATCTGGGCGACACCTATTGCAGCATTGCATTGATTGCCAAGGATATTGTGGCCATTGACGAGATGAAAACATCTGAGTTTTCCTCTCATCCCTGCTACGCTGCCTTCAATCTTGAATCATATATTGGGGTTCCTGTTAGAGTCAATGGAGAGCCCTTCGGCACGCTAAATTTCTCCCATTCTCAACCTCGGAAGACTCCATTCTCAGCCTCAGACCGTGATTTTGTGCAGCTCATGGGACAATGGGTGAGTCGGGTCTTGGAGCAGGAAAAAGCCACCAAAGAATTACAGAGGAGTGAAGAAAAATTCAGAGCACTGGTCCGGTCAGCTGTGGTGGGTGTCATCACCATGGATGATCTGGGGACCATCGAAAGCTACAATGATTCTGCCCAACATATTTTTGGCTATACACTTGAAGAGGTGCTGGGCAAAAACATTAAGATGCTCATGGGGCACCCTGAATCAGACAACCATGATGATTATTTAAAAAGATTTCGTGAGCATGGCTCGAGAGAGGCGATCACTGAATCCAGAGAGGTTGTTGCAAAACGCAAAGATGGCAGAACCGTTTATCTGGATCTTGGGATTAATGAAGTGAGCACGGAAGGCAGTCACTTTTTAACGGGCACTTTCAGAGATATTACCGAGGTAAAAAAGGCTGCTGATGATCTGGCCAATGCCCATCTGCAGTTGAAGAACGTGTTTAATTCAGCCACACAAGTGGGGATTATTGCTACTGATCTGGAGGGTAAGATTACCATTTTCAATCCTGGGGCTGAGCGCATGTTGGGCTACTCCAGTGAAGAAATTATCGGCCGGGAATCAGATATCTTTCACCTTGATTCTGAAGTTAAACAACGTTCATCAGAATTAAGTAAAGAGCTTGGCCGTCCCATCGAAGGCTTTGATACCTATGTGGCTCTGGCCAAGATGGGGGGTTACTCTGAGAAAGAATGGACCTACGTTCGGAAAGATGGCAGTCAGCTTACGGTAGAATCTGCAGTTACAGCAACTCTGGATACATCTGGAAATATTACTGGTTTTCTGGGGATTGCCCTGGATATCACTCAAAGAAAACGTGGTGAGGAGGCTCTCCGTTTGGCAAAATCCGTGGCTGAAGCCGCGAATCAGACCAAAAGTGAATTCCTGGCAAATATGAGTCATGAGTTGCGAACCCCATTGAACTCGGTCATCGGGTTTTCTAATATTATTTTGAGAAATAATGAATCGAAATTGGACGAAAAGGAAATCACCTACCTGGAACGCATCCAGGCCAATGGGAAACACCTTCTCGAATTGATCAATGATATCCTGGATCTCTCCAAGGTTGAAGCTGGCAGTATGGACTTGGAGATTGTGAGCCTTAATGTTGGAGATTTAATTCACGATCTTATTGGACAAGTTGAAAGTCAGGTCGCCCAAAAACCCATCAATCTGGTTCAAGATCTCCCTGATACGATGAGTGAAATTCAGACTGACCCGGGAAAGCTCAAACAGATTCTGCTGAATTTGGTTTCAAACGCTATCAAGTTTACTGAAGAGGGAACCATTACGATCAAGGTGAAAACGGACCCTGCAAGCCATCGTCCAACAGCGATCAGGGTTATTGATTCAGGTATTGGTATTCCGGAAGATCGTCTCAGCCATATATTCGATGAATTTGAACAGGTTGATTCCAGTACCCAGCGCAAATATGGTGGAACAGGATTAGGGCTATCTATCAGCAAAGCGCTTTCTGAACTGATGGGGTATACCCTTGATGTTAGTAGCAAGTTGGGAAAAGGTTCAACATTCCAGATATCAATTCCTGTTGGAGACCTGAGTGCCAGAAAAGAAGAATTGATCCGTCAGACCACACGCTCAGCTGGTCGAGCTGACGGGATACATGGCGATGAAAGCTTCAAGGGAAAGCACATTCTTTTGGTTGATGATGATTCTGATTCATTGACACTTCTTTCACACTATCTAAAAGACACTGAATGCGAGTTGGAACTGGCAGAATCAACTGCCGTTGCGATGGAATGCGTCCAAAGAAAAAAACCTGATTTAATTACCTTAGATCTCAGAATGCCTGATGAAACGGGAGATGTTTTTCTAAAAGCACTCAGAGCGAATAAACAATTCGCTGACATCCCAGTTGTTGTAGTGAGTGTGGTTGCCCGGGAAAATCGAGGGAAATTACCAGGAGCCACTGATTTTGTGCAAAAACCGGTCAATCAACATGATCTCATTTGGGCCATACGAAGAAACATTCACTCTGCGCCCTGTTGTGTGCTTCTCGTGGAAGATGATCCAGATATGCAAAATGTCATTTCCGAATATCTCTCTAATTTTGAACTTGAACTTAAAATGGCAGGGAATGGACAGGAAGCTCTGGATATGCTGGAGAGCTATGTTCCGAATTTAATTCTTCTGGATTTGAAAATGCCAGGGATGGACGGTCTACAATTTCTTGAGGTACTTGAGAATCGAAGCAGCCATACCATGCCCAGGGTAATGGTCATAACTGGCAAACCTATGACCCCTCAAGAGGAACTCCAGATAACCAACGACGGGATTATCATCATTAAAAAAGATCAGGATTTTGAAAAGGAACTTAGACATCAGATGTTAACCCTGTTTTCAGAGAAATAAAGATATGGAAGAATTTCAAAAAGTATATCTCCAAAAAATGGGTTCCCGGATTGAGGCCTTTTTGGCCGCCGAAAAGGGGCTAAGCCATAATTTTGATGAATCTGCAATTTCGATTCGCAGGTTGGCTCATTCCCTACGAGGCTCGGGCGCCACATACGGCTTCCCCAAAATTAGTGAGCTGGCAGCAGCGACGGAAGACGCTCCTGATGAGTTATTGCCTGAAGCTTTAGACCAACTTGTGGGGCATCTTAGAAGTCTATATGAAGAGAATCGAAGTGAACGCGAACGGATTCTGGTGGTTGATGATTCAGATGAAATTCGACTCATGCTGGGTGTTATTCTGGACAAACAGGGATATGATGTCAGCACCGTTGAAACAGCACAAGCCGGCATTGATCTCTTGGCAACAGAAGTTTTTGACCTGATGATTCTGGATCTCGTATTACCAGATATGGATGGACGGAATTTTCTTATCAAGCTCAGGGAAGATCATCGGACTGCTACCTTGCCCGTCCTGGTCCTGTCTGCAAAAAACAGTCCCCAGATTAAAGCTGAATGTTTTGCCCTGGGAGCCGATGATTATTTCGAAAAACCACTTGATCCTGCTCTGTTGACGACTCGGGTAGCGGTGACATTACAGCGGAGCCGGAGTCTGGAGAAACAAACACGTTATGACCATCTTACCAACCTTCCCAACCGTGCGGCTTTTACTGAAAATTATGCCTCCCAGAGCAAACTGTCTTTTCGGGAAGATACGCCCCTCTGTGTGGCCATGCTGGATATTGATACGTTTAAAAGAATAAATGATGACTACGGACATATCACTGGGGATAAGGCTCTCAGGTATATTTCTAAACTCGTGAAACAGCAGTTGAGAGAGTCCGACTTTATTGCGCGCTGGGGGGGCGAGGAATTTGCAGTCCTTTTACCAGCAACACGAGAGGACGAAGGAAAAACAGCTTTGTCAAAAGCCTTACACTTTTTAAACCAGCACCCACTCATTACCGAGAAGGGCGAGAATATATCGCTGAGCTTTTCAGGGGGTGTTTATCAAGTCAAAAAAGGAGAAGCATTGAACGAAGCGCTTTCTCAGGCTGATGCATTACTTTACCAGGCCAAGGCAGCTGGGAGAAATACCATCATGGCTTATCATGATGAGGTTGAAGTTCGATCCACAAAAATTCTATTAGCGGAGGACGATGATCTGACATCTGAATTCATTCTCCATCGTTTACGTAAGGATGGTTTTGAAATCGACCACTTCGACAGGGGGGATGTCGCTCTGGAAGCTGCCCGAGAAAAAAAATACGATTTAGCCATCTTTGATGTGAAAATGCCAGGCATGGAAGGTTTCGAATTATTACAGAGGACCCGTGCGCAATCAATGAATAAGAGTACGCCAGTGATCATGCTAACATCCATGGGGAGTGAACAGGATATCTCTCGTGGCCTCAAATTGGGTGCCAACGACTATGTGCTTAAACCCTTCAGTCCAATGGAATTAATGGCGAGAATCAGGCGTTTGCTGAAATGAGTTATGCCCTTCTAATTATCGACGATGATGAGGACATCCGGCTGATACTTTCCTCTGTGCTGGCTTCAATCGAAGATCTGACAGTCCTGGAAGCGGAGAACGGAGCTGCAGCTGAGCAGATTATGGAGAATCAAGCCGTTGACGGAATCATTTTAGATTACCAACTACCTGATATCAGTGGCGAAGAACTCCTTCAAAAATTTAGAAGCGTAAGCTTTTCTCACCATCCGAAAGTCATCATGCTTTCTGCCAGGGATGATCAAGAACTCACAGAAAGATGGCTGAGTCTGGGGGCCAGTGCCGTGTTAAAAAAGCCTTTTAATCCCTTCGAACTCCTTGCACAGCTCCGGGTTCATCTTGAATTCTGAACAATTTGTCAAATATCTCAAGCAAGCCCTAGCCTATCTTAAGGAACAGAGTGATGAATTTTTCTCCCATTTTGAGAAACTTCCCCGTCTTGAAATAGCGCTTCAAATTCTTATTCTTACCGTCGTATTTCTCCTTGTCATAACCATCATCATTGCAGTGGGAGTGGTACTCCTGCGAGTTAAAAATAATCAGATTGCGAAGAGGTATTCCCGTCTTGAAGGGGAGTGGGAAGGGCAAATCATGGAATTTCTTTCCAATGATGACACGACCAAACTTCCTGAATTGGAAATTAAGCGAAGAGATCAGGATTTCTTTGTTCAATATCTGTACCGATTTGCCTCCAGATTGCGTGGTCAGGAGCTCCAGATTATTAAAGATCTGGCTGTGCCATATTTGCCCATGATCGCAGGAAAATTAAAACGTGGATACCCGGAACTTCGAGCACGCAATATAAGCATTCTGGCTACCCTGGGTTTCCCTGAATATATCAATCCCATCATTGAGGCATTACAAGAGGATGCCCCCATCGTGAAGATGGCTGCTGCAAGAATTCTGGCTCATGCTGATTATCCAGAGCATATCGATCTCATCCTACCGGAACTTTCGCATTTTGATGAATGGAGCATGAACTTTCTGGCTTCCATGCTATCTGAAATGGGACCTGATATTGCCCCTCGTCTCCGTCAAGAGCTCCTCAATGGAGAGGCTTCAGTGCGAGTGCGCATTGCTGCTGCTGAAGCTTTAAGACGCATCGGTGACCTGGCTGCCTCCGATGCTGCAGTAAAAGTGCTGGAGGCCGGAGAAAATCCGGAGTTAAGCGCGGCTTGTTTAAGAATCTTGAGAGATATGGGAACGCCACGTCATCGCTCGCTGCTGCTTGGCCTGGTGAGTTCACCAGAGGAAATTATCCGCATTCATGCCCTGTCAGCCCTGGGAGCACTTGGGTCAGAGCTCGATTCCGCTATTATACTTAAAGGTTTAAATGATCCTTCAAGCTGGGTAGCCTTGCAGGCAGCCCGAGCTTTGCATCAGATTAAAAGCACAAAAATACTCGAGGAAATAGCTAGCTCGCATCATCCGAGAGCCTCAATAGCACAGCAAATCCTGACCGAGGTCCATGGCATATGACCATCTTAGTACAATTACTGGAAATGTTGCTAAATGGCTTTAACTACCTGGTTCTAGTCTATTTCCTGTCCCTTAATTTCTTTTATTTACTCACTACTATTCTGGCCTTCTTTGCCTTGAGGACCTACGCCCGGCGCATGGAAGCCGTTGACCTCCAATCCCTGATTGCCAAAGCGGGAGTCCCGCC
>JAIPGJ010000016.1 GCA_021736185.1 Fidelibacterota bacterium
TTGTTGACTGTATGGCATAACAAAGCTCCGGGTCAGCTACTTGACCAGGAGAAACAAATATTATTTCACCAGCTCAGCATGAAAGCTCCCAGACTTTCACCCTTCTTTGAAGAAATAAAAGCCTGGGATCATAGCCAGGGTTTTTATGCCCTTGGTGCAGGCAGTCAAGACCCCTGGCCGGTGAAGATATCTCGAGCATGCTATGCCGATCCGCTGGTAGCGCGAAGTTTGCTGCTTACCCTGGAAAATTCCGGGATTGCAGAAATTGATGTGGTACGCTATCGAAGTGTAGAGGATTTTCTCATTCTGCTGGACCAGGCTGAAAGGCAAACCCCTGGAATCTTAAAGCCGCTGAACCTAAAGCTTTATGGGATTATCCCAGAGCCGCCCGTAACGCTCTCTTTCAGGCTGATATTTTCAATTATAGTGGGCGTGTCCGGATTAGTGGTCGTAAGCTTTTTTAATAAAGCGTAATTTCAGCCCAGGCAGGACGTCTTGCAGGAGAGCTCGCAGAGCTTCACCAGTCCGGTTATTGTTATGAAATCGCAACGAAACTTAAGATCAAAAGCTAGCCAAAACGGCATAAAAAATGTATGTTAAGAGCTCGAATGGCTTGTGATAAAAAACTTGGAAAATTAATGATAAATGAAGGTGTTCTCATGAAACGTAATCAGATTTTTGTTCTGTTGATTCTCGCTGTTTCACTGATGTTTTGGTCATGTGGGGGAGGCGATAAAGAAGTTGCGGAAGCAGCAGGAACCGACAACAGCATTGTTGCCAAAGATATGACCACCCCTGCTCAGGACGGTGGATATGGTTTTGACAAACTGGCTGCTGACCTGGGTTATCAGACCTATAAAATGAAACCAGAAGAACAAATTTATTTTGGTGATCCTCGAGCCAAAAAAGGCGGTCTCTTTCGTCACATCACATCCCGCTTCCCGGCGACCATGCGCATTGAAGGACAGAACGCCAATTATGTTGAGAACAGCACGATCTCCGGTCTTTGCTATGAAGGCCTGATCTCCACCCATCCATTAACCCTGGAATTCATACCCTCACTGGCCAGTCATTGGAAGATATCAGATGACAAGATGAAGTTCTGGTTCCGCATCAATCCGGATGCCCGTTGGTCCGATGGCCGCGAAGTCATTGCCAAAGACGTGGTTGCCACCTGGGATCTGCACATGGATGAGACGATTCTATCCCCTTCGGATCAGTTGGTTTATGGTAAATTTGAGCGTCCAGTTGCAGAGAGCAAATATATTGTCTCCGTGGTGTGTAAACAGCTCAGCTGGCGTAATCTGCTTTATTTTGGTGGCATGCCCATCCTGCCCTCCTATTACCTGAATCAGGTGGATGGAACGGAATATCTGAAGCAATATCAGTTTAAAATGATGCCAGGTACCGGTGCCTACGAAATCAAAGAAGAAGATATTATCAACCAGGAATCCTTTACCTTTACCCGTCGTCCAGACTACTGGGCTAAAGACGACCCCATGAATAAATATTCCGCCAACTTCGATAAAATTAAATTCAGTGTTGTGAAAGACAACAACGCCCTCATGTTTGAGAAATTCAAAAAGGGCGAATGCGACTTTTATACCGTAGCTGCTGCCCGTGAATGGGTCGAGGAGACCGATTTTGATGCTGTGAAAAAAGGGTGGGTCCAAAAGAAGAAGATCTATTCAGAAAAACCGGCCGGAACTTCAGGATATGCCTTCAATATGCGCAAATGGCCCTTTGATGATAAGCGCGTGCGGATGGCTTTCACCTATCTTTACAATCGGGAGAAAATGAACGAGGAGATGTATTACAGTGAATATTCCATGATGAATTCACTTTATTCAGGCTCGGTCTATGAGAACCCCAATAATGAAAAGGTTCATTACAACCCTGAAAAGGCAGTCAAGCTGCTGAAAGAAGCCGGTTATACCAAACGTAACGAAGAGGGTTGGTTGGTGAATAAAGATGGTCGCGTTCTGCGCTTTGAAATGGCTATCCAAAAGGGCGCTGATTACATGGTGACTCCTGTCCAGCAGATGATGAAGGAATATGGTATTGATATGCAGATCAAGTATGAAGATGGCAATACCAGCTGGAAAAATCTGATGGATCGAAATTTCACAATTTTTATGCAGAATTGGAGCGGTCTGGTTTTCCCCAATCCGGAGACTTCCCTTAAATCCGAACTGGCGGATGAAAACAATACCAACAATATTAGTGGCTTTAAAAATGCCCGGGTCGATGAACTTTGCGATGAATACGATGTCACTTTTGATCAGGCACGCCGCGTAGAGATTATCCGAGAGATCGATGGTATTTATTCTGATATTCATCCCGCAGCTTGGGGCATTGCCAGAAATTATCAGCGCGTCCTATACTGGGATAAATTTGGTTATCCCGAATACATGGTTGGCCGTTACACCGGCGATTACCGATCCGCTTTTACCCTGTGGTGGTTTGAGCCGGCCAAGGAGCAAGCCCTTAAAGAGGCCATGGCCAAGGACACCTCACTGCCAGTGGGTGATGTGGATGTCATGTACTGGCCGGAGTATTTGAAAGCAATGAATAAGGAATAAGGAAGAAGTAAGAAGGAGTTCAATCCCAGATGCAGACAGTGTCAAGGGAAGAGGTGAACGCTGGACTTCTCTATATTGGTGAAGCAGAAAAAGCCTGGGATTTAAAGGTTAGAACACGACGGTTTGCTCTGGATTGCATTGCTCTGGTTGCCGATTTACCCAAATCAAAAACCGGACATGTGATCGGACACCAATTACTAAGATCCTCAACATCGGTTGGCGCTAACTATAGAGCCGCTAGTTTGGCCCAGTCAAAAGCTGCGTTTAGGGCAAAACTGAGTATTGTATTGGAGGAGGCTGATGAATGTGCGTATTGGCTTGATCTCATCATAGAGGCAGCTTTGCTTGACCGAGAAAGAGTCATTGACATTTATCTTGAAGCCCAAGAACTGACAAAAATATTTGCTGCCGCTCGCAAAAAAACAGAACAAAGGTAAAATCACATGTCCAACACAACTTATTCATTATTCCTTCTTACTTATTAATTAGTTATGACAACATATTTTATACGACGTATTCTACTGATGATTCCCACCTTTCTGGGGTCCACCATTCTCATTTTTGTGATCTTGCAGATGGCTCCGGGCGGTCCCCTGGAGCGCACCATTCAACAGCTTCAAGCCGGTGCCCTGCAGCAGGGTGAGTCCGTGGGAAGTGTGGGCGATATCATGAGTGGTGGAAGCTCCGTCTTACCTGAATCCGCCATGAGAGAATTAAAACGATTTTATGGTTTTGATAAACCCGTTTACCAGCGCTACCTGATCTGGTTGGGAATCTGGCCCCGGGAGATAAGACACCGGGAGGTAGAGTTCAAGGAAGGCCTCACCGAAGTCCAGAAAAATGTAGGTCGCGGTGTGTATATGACCTTGAAGCTGGAAGGCGATCAAGTCAACGTGTATGACAGCGATGGCCAGATCAGTCCCGAATGGAAAGCTTCCATTGATCCGGAGGGTTCCAAAGAGAATCTGGTCCTGGCGACCATCTTTCAAACCGAGTTTTCAGGGATTCTCACCGGGAATCTGGGGACCTCCTACACCTATGATCAGCCCGTCACTGAAGTGATGGCACCCCGTTTTAAAATTTCCATGTTCTTCGGCCTGACAGGGATGTTTCTTTCCTATATCGTCTGTATCCCCCTGGGTATTCGCAAGGCCCTTAATCATGGCTCAGCCTTTGATTTTCTATCCTCTGTCACAATCTTTGTGGCTTATTCCATCCCTGGTTTTGCCCTGGGTGGTGTCCTGCTGGTTTTGTTTGGAGGTGGTTCCTTTTGGGACGTCTTCCCCCTGGGCGGTTTTCGCTCCCCATCGGATGTCTGGGATACGCTCTCGTGGTGGGGCCAGGTCAAGGATCAATTGTGGCATGCTATTTTACCGATTATCGCCTGGTCCATCGGAAGTTTTGCCGGTTTGACCGTCCTGATGAAAAACAGTTTGCTGGAAAATATATCCCAGGACTATATCCGCACCGCCTTTGCCAAAGGCTTACATGAAAAACGGGTGATCTGGGTCCACGCCATCCGTAATTCTGTTATCCCCATTGCTTCAGGCATCGGAGGGATCATTGGAGTGGTCATCGCCGGTTCCTATCTGATTGAAAAAGTATTCAATATTGATGGTTTTGGGAAAATGGGTTTCCAGGCGATCCTGGATCGGGACTACCCCATCACCCTGGGTTTTTTGGTGATCGTGGTGGTCATTCGACTGGTTGCCAATATTCTTTCAGATATCGCCCTGGCTACGGTTGACCCCAGAATACGGTTTAAATAGAAATGGAAAGAACAAAGATGCCTGAACAACAAGAAATATCACTTTCCATTCTCAAAAAACGCTGGTTGAAATTCAAGACGCTCAGGCGTGGCTATTATTCCTTTATTCTGCTGATCATTTTATATGGACTTTCCTGGTTTCTCCCCCTGCTGATCAATAATCGGGCTTTGGTGGTGAAGTATAACGACGAGATCTATTTCCCCGTTATTTCCGGATATCATGCTGGAAGCTTTTTTGGACAAGATGTCCCCGGCGAAACCATTTATCGTGAACTCAAGGCCACCTGGAAAGCCGAAGATAGCGACAACTGGCTGATCATGCCTCCCTATCCATACAGCCCTTATGAGGATATTACCGTTCAGGGCAACAAAATGTATGAAGCGCCCTCCAAGACCCACTGGCTGGGAACCGACAATACGGGTCGTGATGTGTTTTCTCGTCTTTGTTACGCATTTAATATTTCCATCTCTTTTGCCCTGGTATTGTCCACGCTGAATTATATCCTGGGTGTGCTCATTGGTGGCAGTATGGGTTATCTCGGCGGAAAATTCGATCTCATTTTCCAGCGTATCATTGAGATTTGGTCCAGCTTGCCCATGTTGTTTGTCATCATTATCATCAGTTCCATTATCCGACCATCCTTCTTCCTTTTGATCTTCATTTATACCATCGTGAACTGGATCGGCATGACCTATCTCATGCGAGCTGAATTCTATCGAGAAAAATCAAAGGATTATGTGGCTGCAGCCCTGTCCATGGGACAGTCCAATTTCAAGGTGATGTTCAAGCATATCCTGCCCAATTCATTGGTACCCATCATCACTTATTTCCCCTTCTCCATCGTAGGCGGAATCTCTGCCCTGGTAGGGCTGGATTATCTTGGCTTTGGCATGCCGCCGCCAACACCCAGCTGGGGACAAATGCTGGATGTTGGGCTACAGAATATCAGCAAATATTGGATGGTTATGGCACCAGTAGGTGCGCAATTCATAACCCTTATCATGGTCGTCTTTATTGGTGAAGCTGTACGTGAAGCCTTCGACCCCAAAGTGTATTCGAGGTTAAGATGAGTCGGGAGAAGCTGGTAGAAGTCAAAGGACTCAAAACCCGATTCAAAGTGGGTGGAGATTGGGCCAAGGCTGTGGATGGTGTCAGCTTTGATATCTATAAGGGTGAAACACTGGGTATTGTTGGTGAATCCGGATCCGGAAAATCCGTTTCGGTCTTATCCCTGATTCAGCTCATCCCGAATCCGCCTGGCGAAGTGTTTGATGGGGAAATCATTTTTAAAGGGGAGAAGATCTTCAACGCAGAAGACCTGGCCAAAGTCCGGGCTGTTCCCCAATTCAAATATTTCAGGATGATCCCTGAATCCCGACGCAACCTGGCTGCCGGCGTCTTTTTTGTGCTGTGGATCCTGCTCTACAATTTGCTTCCCATCGAAGGCTTGTTATGGGGAATTCTTTCACTGGTCCTGAACCTTTCTGTCATGGTCCATCTCTTCTATAACTCCCCAATGAAAAATGCCATGGCTGAATTCAGGGAGAAGATTTATAGCAGAATGTGGGATATCAGGGGCTCCGAGATTGCCATGATTTTCCAGGAACCCATGACTTCTTTAAACCCGGTTTTCACCATTGGCATGCAAATGATGGAGTCCATTCACCCAACCAAGGTGAAGGATTCAATTAAGGGCTGGTTCATCAGTCGGGCAAAATACCTCAAAGTTCTCCCCATCAAAAACCGCCTGCAAACGTCAGCTGTTTTTGCTGTTTTTATCCTCTTTTTCTCTCAGCTGGCAGGAGGCTGGAATTTTGAGCTGCTCGCTATGTTGAAAGCTTTTATCATCGGTGGACTGATTCCCACAATTCTGGCATATTTCGTCATGGGAATTGATAAACTTATCAGTGAGTCCTTCAAAAAAGAGTTTCTAGAATTGTATCAACAGGCGGTAGGATTATTGGATATGGTAGGGATCCCTTCCGCGGAGAGACGCATGGGTGATTACCCACACCAATTCTCCGGTGGCATGCGTCAACGAGTGATGATTGCCATGGCTCTGGCCAAGAATCCATCCCTGCTCATAGCCGACGAACCCACAACGGCACTTGATGTGACCATTCAAGCCCAGATTCTGGATCTGATGTTGCAACTCAAAGAGAAGAACACCGATGCCGCCGTGGTGTTGATTACCCATGATCTTGCCGTCGTGGCCGAGACCTGCGAGCGGGTGATCGTGATGTATGGTGGTCTCATTCAGGAAGTTGCAGAAGTGAACGAGCTATTCGAAAATCCACAGCACCCCTATACCAGAGGGCTTTTAAGCTCCATTCCACGACCTGACCAGACACACGGGAGCCATCGTCTGGAAACCATCCCCGGGATGGTACCCAGTATCCTGGATCTCCCCACTGGATGTAAGTTTTGTACCCGCTGTACGGTGAAGTTGGAAAAATGTGATACTGAGGAGCCGCCGTTGGAGGAAGTAAGCCCAGGACATTTTGTGCGCTGCTTCGTGGCTCAGGAAGACCAGGTGTCAGCATGAGCAAGAATACACTGGTAGATGTCAAGAATCTGTCTGTTCATTTTCCCGTTCATGGTGGCGTGTTTTCCAAGCGTGTTGCCACGGTCAAGGCGGTGGATGGCATCTCATTTTCCATCGATAAAAAGCAGATTGTCGGCATGGTTGGCGAGTCAGGCTGTGGAAAGACCACGGTGGGCCGAGCCATGATCAACATTCTGAAATATATTTCACCTGAGGTTGAGGTAGGTGGCAGCATTGAATATCATTTTGATGATGGAATTGTTGATTTTGCTAAACTGAAAGCAAGTGAAATGCGCAAATATCGATCTCGTGTTCAAATGATTTTCCAGGATCCCTATGCCTCATTAAACCCCAGAATGACCGTGGCCCAGATCATCAGCGAACCCTTACAGCTACACACAAAAATGAACGCCAAAGAACAGCGCGATCGGGTGGGTTGGTTGCTGGATAAAGTTGGACTTCAGCCGGAGCAGGCCCGTCGTTTCCCCCATGAATTTTCAGGAGGACAGCGCCAGCGCATTGGAATAGCCCGGGCACTTGCTACCAATCCGGATTTGATTATTTGTGATGAACCCGTTTCAGCCCTGGATGTCTCTATTCAAGCCCAGGTGATTAATTTAATGATGGATATTCAGGACGAGTTTGATGTGTCCTATCTGTTTATTGCTCATGACCTTTCCGTGGTCGAGCATATATCTGACAAAATTGCCGTGATGTATCTGGGTGACATGGCTGAGTATGGAGATGCCCAGGATGTATATCATCATCCCCGACATCCCTATAGCAAAGCTTTGCTATCAGCGGTTCCACTGCCAGATCCCAGTCGCAAAAACCGAAAGAGAATCGTACTGAAGGGAGATGTTCCCACTCCGCTCAATAAGCCCAGTGGCTGCGCCTTCAGAACCCGCTGCCCCATTGCTCAGCCCTCTTGTGCAGAGTCAAAACCGGAGTTTAAAGAACACGCCAAGGATCATTTCGTGGCCTGTCCCATCGTGGAGAAAAAAGCGCTGAATTTATAACCTTCAGGACTAGCTTTTCCTGGATGAATGGATTTTTTTTACCTGCGCTACAAAATCGGCCATGGGGATGGAGGCAATGGTTTTACCAATCAGGTCCAGTGGCAGGTTTTCCAGTGTACGAAAGCGAACACATGATTTGCCTGCATCAAACCGCTTTCCCGTTTCCCGATAGGCCTGCTCAAACGCCCTGTGTTTTTCTTCATACATAAAAATACCGGAGAGATAAACAGCCATATGATTTTTTTGAGAAGCCAGAGCCGCGTACATGAGGGGTTGTTTATTATAAGTGTCGGGGTAAACACTGAGAGGGACCTGATACGTGATCATACCCCAATTCATGGTTTCCTCATAGCCCTCAGGCAGGTGATCAAGGATGGTTGCCCTTACGCGGGTGATTTGCTCCGCTCTGTCAGCAGGTAGACTGTTTAAATAGGCATCTATGCTGGTGGCTTTTGATTGCACTTTTACATCCCTCATATTGTGAAACCTTGCGAAGGTTCTAAACCTTCGCAAGGTTAAAGATTAATCTTCCTTCCAATCTTTGGAATCAAGCCTAAATTTGTGCCCAATATGCCATGAGAAAACACATATTTCTCATGCAAGTCTGGTCTGATGAACATTCAATGAAAGGTCAAGCTGGTCATTTTCAATGAAGAAAAGAATTTATATCATCACACTGACCCTCGTCTGGCTTTTCCTTTCTGGACGCCTGATTTATAAGACCTATTTCTCCGGCGGTGGAGCCGGGAACTATCTTTCCCTGGCCTCTGGTCTACGAGAGCTTCCCAGTGAGTCGGAATGGATGAATATTTTTCTAGATGGTAAAAAAATGGGATACACGGTCTACTCCATTGATAACAAGGGGTCAGAGGGCTATATCATTAAAAGCTCCAGCAATCTGAATGTGGTTTTTGGGGGCCTGGAATCAGAAATTCATCTGGAAAACACAGCGGTGATGGATACCTCCTTCATGCTCGAGGCCTTTACCTTCTGGATGTTGTCAGATCAATATTCAACCCATGTTGAGGGGCAAAAACAGGGTACCATCATGCAGCTGAAATTCATTCAGGGAGAGGATACCTCCTACAGTGAAATCACAGTTCCCGAAGATCTATATACCTATACAGCAATTCAACCCATGGTGGCCAGCAAAGGTATTCTTAAAGGTCAAACCATGCGAGTTCCAGCTTATGATGCCATGTCGAACGAGATGTCAGATGCCATCATTACCCACGAAGGCAAGGAAATAGTAAGTGTCGCTGGTGAGAAGCAGCTCCTCAATAAATTGAGAATTGAATTTAAAGGCATCCCCTCCATTATGTGGTTGGATGACGACGGTATTACTTACAAGGAAGAGACCATCATGGGCATGATGATGGAGCGTACCACACCGGAATTGGCCATGGCTAAATCACAGGCTGGTCAAGTGGATCTCTTAAATGGTTTTGCAGTTGTCCCCAGTTATCCCATTTCAAATTCAAAAAAAATAAAAGAGCTACGCATTGAGTTGACGGGTATCACCGCAGAAGTATTAGCTGGACTGTCATCTACCCGCCAGAGAATTGAAAGTGAAAAACCCCTGGTGCTCTCTTTGAGTCCCACACCGACCCCTCTGAGCCCACAAGAATTGGCACCTAATCTGAAGGCCTCTGACATGGTCCAGAGTGACCATGAAAAGATTCGCAATAAAGCGCAACAGATATTAGGCGATGAGCATCAGGCCTTTGCCATCAGTCAGACCCTGACCAATTGGGTATACAACTATCTTGATAAACAGCCAGTGGCCAGCATTTCGGGAGCTGTAGATATTCTGAACACGGGTGTAGGGGATTGTACTGAACATACCACCCTGTATACTGCACTAAGTCGTGCAGCCGGTGTTCCTACTAAAATTCATATTGGACTCGTCTATCTCCAGGGACGATTTCTGTTCCATGCCTGGCCAGTGGTCGCCATAGATGGTGAATGGGTTGATGTGGACCCCAGTCTGAATCAATTTCCTGCAGATGCGACGCACATTGCCCTGGTTGAAGGAGACTTTGAGAATTTGACCAATCTCATTCCAGCCCTGGGCAATTTGGAAATCAAGGTCCTTGAACAACGCTATTAGAGCTGTTGATAAAGATTTAGCTCCCATTAAAAAATCATCAAGACCCGATATTCCATGTTTTTAATTGATGCCCCCTTTGTTTCCGACTATCTGAAAAACACTTTCCAAAAACACCAGATTCCCGTGATTAAAACAGCTTATGCCGAGAAAGCGCTGCATGGCTACGAGATCAACTTTATTTCGGAAGATGCTGCTGTACAGGTATATGAGCACGACAAGAAACCCCAATTTTATACAAATTCAGAAAATGCGTTGAATTGGATTTTTAAAAAGTTTCCTGCCAGTGAACTCGCTGTCACGGTGTCCAAAGTGAAGAACAAAGTTCGTTTCAGAGAGGTTTTAGCTGAGATTCATCCCAATTACTATTTTCGAGGATGTGAGTATTCAGGCTTGCGGGAGATAGAGGCGGGCAGCTTGCCATATCCCGTCATTTTGAAACCGTCGGTTGGTTTTTTTAGCCTGGGTGTACAAAGGATAGATGACCAGAATCAGTGGCTCAAGGCCATAATGGTTCTTGATGAAATGACACAAAGCTATGCAGGGATTTATCCTTCGGGAGTCCTGGATAGTTCTGTGTTTGTGGTTGAAGCAGTCATCCCGGGTGAAGAGTTTGCTGTGGATTGCTATTTTGATGGGCAAGGGCAGGTTGTGGTCTTGAATATGATGAAGCACTTGTTTGCTTCGGGTGTTGATGTGAATGACAGGGTCTACATAACCTCATCAGCCATCATGGAACGATATCTGACACCGGTCCAGGATTACCTGAATAGACTGGGTTCCCTGTTCCGACTCAAAAATTTTCAAGCCCATATAGAAATTAGAATTGATCATGACGAGATCGCTGCTATCGAAATAAATCCATTACGCTTTGGTGGTTGGTGTTCTACTGCTGATCTGGCTGATTATGCCTGGGGTATGAATATCTATGCCGCCCTGATCAATCAGTATAGACCTGATTGGACCAAATTGATCAATCGAGATCCAGAGAATGTAACTGCACTCATCGTTTTAAATAACAGCACCGGTGTTCCCGGTAAAGAGATTGATAGTTTTGATTATGAGGCTCTGCTGGGAATGTTTCAGGAACCCCTGGAGCTGAGAAAGACCGATTTCCGTCAATTTCCCCTTTTTGGTTTTCTCATGTGTCGGGTTCCATCAGAGGACCTGCAGGAACTGGAAAACCTGCTTCATTCAGACCTGAGAGCGTTTATCCAACTAAGCAAGCCAACAGTATAGGGTTGCGTACATAAGACCCTCAGCCGTCGCACTCAGTGCTATGGCTTGACAGGCAACGCATGGGCGAGGATGAATGTGGCGGGAACCACGGGTTCATCCGCGGGGAGCTCCATTTCAACCCATCATTCAGGGTAATACTCTTCCAGTCGCTCCTTTTGGGACTCTATGGCTTCACTTAAGTCAATATTCAATAAATTCTGTTTCTCCTGGAGCAGCCAGAGGATTTTTTCTTCAGCGTGCCTGGCCTGTGGATGGACGAACTGAAGTTCCAGACTCAATTGATAAAAGTGAAGGGCTGAATCAATGAGGACGATTTGGCTTTCAAGCGCTATCGGATTTCTCGATGTTATTTGACTATAAAGTGATTCTGCTTCCTTATAGGCGTCGAACCATTTCTCACGGGAATACCATTTGTAGCCAGTTTCAGTCATATATTCGAGAAGGACTGGATGCATGGCATTGCCCCTGAGATTTCGAGCGAAGACCTGAAAAGTGACGGTCTTTTCAATTGAGGAATCTGGTGTTGCCGTCAAAATGCCTGCCTTTGAGTTCCAACGGGTTGGTATCTCTACACCGTCTTGTAAGACCTTAAAACTGTATTCTTCAAAAAAAGTATTCCCAAAACCATCATCAAGCTCGAACTCAAGGGGTTTACCCAGATCGATAAAAGTGAGAGAGTCAGGGACTAGCGGTTTTGCTGAGGGTGCGCCCCGTTTAAAATATTCCAGGATAGCCTTGAAATAGATATCTGCCTCCAACTGGTTATACTCTTTTAACTGAAGACGTGATTCACCGGCGGGATGGGTAAAAAAGCCTCCCTCACCAATAACCCCAGGCATTTCATTAACCGTGTTTCTTAGAACGGAGGTACCTGAACTATATATGAGATGATCGCTATAGACAGCGCCCGCTTCTTGCTGTTCAAAAATCATTTTGGCGCGCATGCTATCAAGGAGAATTTTTGCAAAATCAACGGAAGCCGGATTCATCGATGCCGGTCCAAAAAAGTAAACAATGGGCAGATCCATGTCAGGATCATTCTCAGATCCGTTGTGATGGATGGAAACAAATAGATCGCTATGATGTCCTATGGCCAGCGATGCTCGACCTCCCAGGCTGACATCTTGATCCCGGGTGCGTGTCATGAGAACATTTGCGCCAGCTCGCGATAATTTTCGGGCCAATATCTTGGCAACCCTCAGATTAATCCATTCCTCACGCTCTCCACCTGGCCCAATTCGAAAGGAGTCGTAGGCCTGGGTATTTCCATGACCGGGATCCAGGGTAATGTTGATGCCCTCCAGAGGGCGTTGCTCAGATTGCATGACGCCAGGTCCGCTGCAGGCTGATAGAACGAGTATTGCCAGGATGATAAGTACAAAATATTTGGTCATTATAGCCTCTATCTGTCTGTATGCCATTCCTGTTTATCATGAGCACATAATATGGGTATGAAACGGGAGATCATGAAAAATAAAATCCCCGCTAAAAATTCAACGGGGATTATAAAACGACGGGAGTGTTGTGATTTAGATTAATGCCAGGGCTTGTTCCAGATCGGCCTGTAAATCTTCCACATCTTCGGTTCCCACGGCAAATCGAACCAGGCCGTCTGTAATCCCGGCAGCCACACGTTCATCCTCGGGAATGTTGGCATGTGTCATGGAAGCAGGATGTTGGATAAGGGATTCATAGCCCCCTAGCGAAACTGCCAACTGGGGTATTTTCACATTGTTTAAAACGGTTTTCCCCTTATCCAGACCGCCTTTGACTTCAAAACTGATCATGGAGCCAAAACCCTTCATTTGACGACAGGCCAGATCATGCTGTGGGTGAGATTTTAAACCGGGGTAACGCACCCATTCAATCTTGGGATGGGTTTCCAGATATTCAGCAAGCTTATGCGCGTTTTCTTCACCTCTCTGAACTCTCAGAGACAGCGTTCTCATACCTCTCAGAACCAGCCAGCTCTGATGGGGATCCATGGTACCACCGGTAGCGTTAATCACAGATTTTAAGCGGTTAAAATCATCCTCAGTTTTGGTCACAATGACGCCACCAACCACATCGGTGTGTCCATTAATATATTTTGTGATGCTATGCAGAACCACATCAGCCCCCAGGTCCAGCGGGTTCTGTAATATCGGGCTCATGAAGGTATTGTCAACAACCAGAACGGCACCATGTTCATGGGCAATTTTTGCACAGCCTTCAATATCTGTAAGTTTGATGGTTGGATTGGCAGGCGTTTCGATATATAGCAGTTTGGTGTTGGGTTTCATGGCCTTGCGTACCAGATCCAGATCGGCAGTATCCACAAAAGAGCTTTCTACACCAAAACGGCTAAAATCGTTTTCGATAACCATTCTTGAGGAACCGTAGACAGCGTCAGTTCCCACCATATGGGCACCTGCTGCCAGGTAGGTCATATAAACACTGCTTACTGCGGCCATACCAGAGGCTGTGGCAATGCCAGCATAGCCATGCTCCAGCAGGGTGATGGCTTCCTCAAAAGTGTTGGTCGTAGGATTACCGATACGAGTATAAATATAGCCCTTTTCTTCTCCGCCAAACAAACGGGCACCATGGTCAGCATCCTGGAATTTGAAAGTTGAAGTTTGGTAAATTGGTATAGCTACACTGCCGTGAACTGTGTCGGGATTTTCACCTGCATGGGTTACGCGGGTATTAATACCCTTATTCTTTAGATTAATGCTCATGAGAAATCCCCTGTGTTTAGAGTTAAAAGATCGGATAACACCGCATAGCCTGTTTCACGACCACCCGCGCCAGGTCCAGTGATAGTCACATCCCCCAGCAGGTCGGTGGAAAAAGTTATGGCATTTAAAGTTCCATTTACCTGGGCGAGAGGATCTGAGAGTGACAGCTTTTCAGGTTTGACCTGAGCGATTATTTCAGCACCATCAATGGATAGCGTTGCCACCAACTTCCAGCGCTTGCCTTCCCGGCGAGCTGCTTCAATATGGACCTGTGTAATGGTAGCAATGCCTTCCCGCCTTATATCAGAGAGATCAACAGCCAAATCAAACAGATCATTGGCCAGAATAGCCAGCTTGGCCAGGGCATCGTAACCATCTATATCAGCAGATGAATCCGCTTCCAGATAACCCAGCTTTTGTGCTTGCAGGAGGGCTTGGTCAAAGCTTGATCCTGTTTCCATTTTACTGAGAATAAAATTGGTTGCCCCGTTCAAAATTCCCCTCAATCCATTCACCTGGTTGCCCCTCAGAGAGTGGTTAAAGAAACTAAAAACAGGCGTGCCGCTCAAAACAGTCGCCTCATTGAGAAAAGCACAGCCACGTTTTCTGGCCAGGGCTTTCATTTCTGAATAGGCAACAGCAGCAGGACCCTTGTTCCCGGAAATGATATGCTTTCCCGTTTCGAAGGCCGTCCGGCAGTGAGTTAGAGCGGGTTCAGCGTTGACAAAATCAGTGTGGGCAAGCTCTATGACTACCGTAGCATTTGAGTTGCGAATCATGTCTTCAGCATCCCACTCCTTGGTGTTTTCCACAAAGGGCTCATTGTTCAGAGCGAGATAATTCAGATAGGATAGTGATAAGCCGGCGGGATGAAACATGGTACCCCGGCTACGGGTACTTACAGCGACAATTTCAAACTCGAATTGATAATCACGTTTTAAAATATCTCGCTTTTCTAAAAGAATCTGGCATAAACCCTTTGCTACCGTTCCAAAACCAACGAGAGCAATCAAATGTTTTCGAGCAGAACCCTTACTGGATAACATAACTAGTGGGTGCTCTGGTCGCTCAAATCGGTTGGCATTTTTGTCTCGTGCTTCAAGGTTGAAAGCACCACCATTGTTTTCAGATGCTGGACTTCTGGTAGAGCTGTCAACTTGTGCAGAACAAAATTCTCGTAATCCGGGATGTCCCTGCTGGCGACCTTGAGCAGAAAATCAGCGCCACCGGTAATGTGATGACATTCCATGACTTCATCCAGGGTAGTGATGGCTTTCATAAATCGCTCAACACCCTCTCGCCCATGACGGACCAGTGTGACCTCCACGAAGGTAAAACACTTGAGCCCCAGTTTGGCCGGATTGGTCAGGGCGACATAATTTTGAATAATCCCATTACGCTCCAATTTTTTTACTCGCTCCAAAGTGGGTGGCGGAGACATATTTATGCGCCTGGCAAGTTCAGCATTAGAGATACGACCATTCTCCTGTAGAATATCCAGAATTTGTCGGTCAATTTTATCTATTCCCATAATCACCTAACATTGGTTATGTTATTTCTATCAATATATGCGAAAGATAACGCACATTCATAAATATACAATTGTTATGATCTGTTGCGGACCAGGATAGCTTGATACTAAACAACTCGAATTGTTATCGTTATGAAGAAGCTTGATCTTTATTATGCCTAAAAAATAGCTAAATTCCGGTTCAGAAAATTGAATAATAAGGGGTGGTTATAATGAGTAGCTATAAATCAATCAGTTTGCTTGTTTCATTGTTGTTGTTGGTCTCTCTCTTGAGTGGGCAAACGGTCACTCAGGAATATGCTGAGGGTAAAGTGTTTCTCGCGAATGGGTTGACTCTGGAGGGCAAGACTTTGCGCATGACCATGGAATCGGTTGCCCTTGAGGTGGGAGGCCAGGAGCAGGTATTTATGCTTGCTGATGTGGTTCAAGTCATGGCAAAAAAGGGGAAAGCCAAAAAATTCGGACAAAATTGTGCCGGGTCATGTATCGGTGTAAACCTTGGACTGTGGCTGGCTTCCAATGGAACGACGATTGATGCCGATGGGAACGAAGTCGATATTAAGCCTGTCCAACAGATCATCAGCATTGCCTTGTGGGGTGGCGTTTCATATGGAATTGGATATCTCATCGGTAAAGTGAGCGATGATTGGCAGGTTGTTTATTTAAATAGAGGTTGATACTCAAAATATATGAAGAAAAAAATTCTCTTTTTATGCACGGGAAATTCCTGTCGTTCACAAATTGGTGAAGGATTGATGCGACATCTGGCTAATGACAAGTATGAGGTTTATTCTGCCGGTGTAGAACCCAGCCGGCTGCATCCCATGTCCATTCTGGTTATGGATGAGATCGGTGTGGACATCAGACATCAAAGCTCAGATGATGTGCTTGATTATATTGATACCGGAATAGACATCGTCATTTCAGTGTGTGATCACGCTGCTCAGACCTGCCCGACCTTTCCAGGCCAGGTCCAGCGGATTCATTGGAGTATCAAAGATCCTTTTCATGGCTGGGATATTGACGAATCCAAACTTCCGGACTACCGCAAAACCCGTGATGATCTCAAACAACGGATTGAGAAATTTCTTTTCAACCCAGCCTGATCTCCCAGATGATTATATACTACAGGGAGGTGGATTCACCCCTGGGACGACTGTCTCTGGGTCAACACCCTGAAGGCTTATGTCTGCTTACTTTGGGTGAAGGTGCCCGCGAGACATTTATTTTTGCTATTGAAAAAATGTACCCGGAAGCTCATCTCAAGGAATCCGCTTCAGCCCTTGAGGAAACCATTGATCAATTGTTGGAATACTTCAACGGCCAACGAAGCATTTTTGAGATTAAGCTGTTTTTGAAGGGAACTGAGTTTCAAAGACAGGTATGGAGCGCCCTAAAAAAAATACCCTATGGAAAAACCATTTCTTATGGCGACCTAGCAAAACGCCTGAATAAACCTGGAGCCATGCGGGCAGTGGGGGCAGCCAATGGTCAAAACCCCATCCCCATTATTATTCCCTGTCATCGAGTCATTGCCGCCGATGGTTCACTTGGTGGCTATACTGGCGGTCTGGAGATCAAACGCAAGTTACTGGATCTGGAACAGCAGCAGTTTACACCCACATTGTTTTAACAAATTAATAGCCTTCCGAAGGTTCAAAACCTTCGGAAGGCCGTTTCCCCCCCAGATCAGTATTACAATAGATTCGATGCCAACTCTGCCAGTGCGGATCGTTCTCCCTTTTCAAGATTCATATGGGCATATAAGCGCTGCCCCTTAAAGCGATCAATGAGATAGGAAAGTCCGTTGGACTGGCTGTCCAGGAAGGGATGGTCAATCTGGAAAATATCTCCCGTAAAGACCACTTTGGTTCCCTCGCCGGCGCGGGTGATGATCGTTTTTATTTCATGAGGGGTGAGATTCTGCGCTTCATCCACAATAAAGAAGATTTTCTGCAAACTGCGGCCCCGAATGTAAGTCAGGGGGGCAATGACAATTTTCTCGTCTTCAACCAGTTTGTTGATCTTTTCAAACTCAGAATTGTCGTTTAAATACTGATTCTGAATCACCTTCAGATTGTCCCAGAGGGGTTGTAAGTATGGATCAATTTTGGATTTAATGTCGCCGGGTAAATACCCGATATCCTTATTGCTCAAGGGTACGATAGGTCGGGCGATATAAATTTGACGATACGACCGCTTCTTCTCCATGGCAGCTGCCAGTGCCAGCAAGGTCTTACCGGTTCCAGCCTTGCCGGTGATGGAAACCAGCGGTATTTCATCATTGGTCAATACATCCAGAGCAAACAGCTGCTCGGCGTTTCGCGGTGTGATTCCATGGGCTGTGCGCTTGTCAAGTCGTTGCAGGAGGTCCTGATTTGGATTGTAAACAGCCAGGGCCGATTTCTGGTCATTTTTCAGGATAAAATGGTGCCAGGGTGCTGGCGTTTCCTCAATCCCACTTTGTTCAAAGGGTATTTCAAAAGGTGTTTTATAGAGTTGATCGATGACGTCAGAGTCCATATGTTCCTGAATTGACTTTCCCGTATAGAGTTCATCAACACTGGCCACCTTGTCGGTAAAGTAGTCCTGGGCTTCCAGTCCTACGGCCTTGGCCTTCATGCGCAAATTGACATCTTTGCTTACCAGAACGACTCTCTGTTTTTGAGCTTTAGAGAGTTCATAGGCCGTATATAGAATACGATGATCGGTGATATCCTCAGCGAAGACGCCTGCCAGCTCCTCGCAGGTTGAATTGATTTCCACCCGAAAGGTCCCCTGCTTGGCTCCCAGTTTGACCCCTTTTTCAAACATCTTTTCAGTAGACAGTTTATCAATGGCGCGCACAAAAGCTCGGGCATGGTAATTCAGGACATCATTGCCTTTTTTAAAGTGATCGAGCTCCTCCAGTACTGCCATGGGCAATACGATATCATTATCTTCAAAATGGTAAATGCAGTCACTATCATGGAGAATGACATTGGTATCCAGGACGAGGGTCTTTTTCATGAGAACTCCTTTCGAAAATGATTGTAAATAATCTAATAATTCAGAACGAATAATACATGAACGATTTTTCCAGCAATGGTCTTGAATTAAAAAGGAAGGAATCGATGAATAGTTGATTTCATGCTGAAAAAAGAACCCTATTTAACATCACTTCGGTTATTTTATGGCTCTTTATGTTATATAAAACCCGGAGATTCCTGTATGAATAAGAAAGCCTATATAAATCGTTCAGAAGTGAAAAACTATCTCGCCGCGACAGATCCAACGGTCTTGAATTACATTGAACAATGTGAAGTACAAATAGACAAACTGGCTGAAATTGGATTTCAGCTATCAGCAGAACGCGACCTGCCAACCTTGCTCAACCTTATTATTGAAGAGGGGATGCGTATTACCAACTCAGATGGCGGTACCCTCTATTTAAGAACCGAAGATGATCGTCTGGCATTCGAAATTATGAAGACCAATAGCCTGGGCACCAACTGGGGTGGCGTAAGCGGTACCCCCATCCCCGATTTCATTTACCCCGTGAAACTTTATATGCAGGATGGCAAGCCCAACGACCATATGATTTCTGCCCATGTGGGTTTGACTGGAGAAACTCTGAATATCCCGGATGCCTATAAAAACGAAGTCTATGATTTCTCCGGCACCAAAGCTTTTGATTCTAAAAACAATTATCGTTCTAAGTCCTTTCTCTGCATCGCCATGAAGAATCATGAGAGTGACATTATTGGCGTACTTCAGCTCATCAACGCTGCTGATCCCGTCACTGACGAGATTATTCCATTTTCTGAAGACATGCAAAAACTGATTGAATCGTTAGCCAGCCAGGCAGCCGTGGCGATCACCACGGTTCGCCTTATTGAAGGCCTGGAAAACTTATTGGAATCATTCATTCAATTGATTGCTGATGCCATTGATGAAAAATCGCCTTATACCGGTGGCCACTGTTCGCGAGTTCCCGCCCTGGCGATTATGCTGGCTGAAAAAGTGAATCAAACCAATGAAGGTCCCTTTGCCGATGTTCAATTCTCACAGGAGGATATGGATGAGTTAAGGATTGCGGCCTGGTTGCATGATGTAGGAAAAATCACCACACCTGAGTATGTGGTAGATAAGGCGACCAAGCTGGAAACCATCTATGACCGCGTTCATGAGCTGAATACTCGTTTTGAAGTAATAAAACGAGACGTAGAAATAGACTGTTTGAATGCAATCCTTCAAAGCCCGGATAAACAGGCTGAGCTGGAGGCAGAAAAACAAGCCAAACTTGCACAGATCGAGGACGACCAACTATTCCTGAATGAATGCAATACGGGTGGTGAATTCATGGCCGATGACAAAAAGGAACGGGTCATCAATATTTCGAAACGGCAGATTGTACTTAATGGTGAAGCCCAAAATCTGCTCAGTGAGGAGTGGGTAATGAACCTGAATATCTCCCGCGGCACTTTGAATAATGCCGAGAGAGATAAAATTAACGATCATATCGTAGTCACCATCGACATGCTGGAAAAATTACCCTTTCCCAAGCATCTCAAACGAGTCCCCGAGTTTGCCGGGGGCCATCACGAGACCATGATTGGAACCGGATATCCCAAAGGCTTAACCAAGGCAGATATGTCTGTACAGGCACGTATCATGGGTATCGCAGATATCTTTGAAGCCCTCACTGCCAGTGATCGTCCCTACAAAAAGGGTAAAACGCTCTCTGAAGCCATGCGCATCATGGGCTTTTTTAAAGCCGACCAGCATATTGATGCTGACCTGTTTGATGTCTTTCTTAGGGAAGGTGTTTTCAAGGAATATGCCGATCAGTACCTGGATACCAAATATATCGATGAAGTAAATATTCAGCAGTATCTGGATATTCAACCCAAACCATTGAGTAATTAATGAGATAATAAGGGGAGGATGACCATGGAAATCAAGCCAGATCTTGGCAAATTGATGCGACGTGAGATTTACACGCTTCTCACCATTTCAACCGTAATCATTCTTTGTTTCCTTATTATACATGCCCTGGTCGTTATGCTTGATCCTGAAGTGACCAATGCTGAGTTTGTGAAATATGTCTGGTCCTGGGTGGCTGGGTTGCTCATTGTCTTGTGGGCAATAACACCCTGGTTTCAATATCTGTGGATAATCAATTTGAAGTATTCAGTTGAGGACGAGCGTGTCGTGGTTCAAAAGGGCATTATCTTTAAAAAGAATATCAGTATCCCCTACTCAGCCGTTACCGATTTTACCTTGAGTCGCTCCCTCTATGAAAGATGGCTGGGGATTGGAACCCTCCTAATTCAAACTGCTGGTCAGGGAGCTCAGGCAGGGGGTCATGAAGGCCGGCTGGAAGGCCTGGTTGAGTTTGAGTCGCTCCATGGTATCCTGAGAGATAGGGTCAAAGCCTTTCGAGGAAATCAAGGGCAGAATATTGTTGCTCAAGCAGAAACAATCGAGGGTGATAACGACGTCTTGAAATCCATTCTGGAAGAGATCAAAAAGATTAATCGCAAGTTGAAATAATTACCGCTTTCTCAGAAATGCTTTGAGAAAAAACAGCAAGATAACAACATGCACAATAACCCCGAAAAATATGTCACTCCATATCCAGGGTGAGCCGAGATGACTGTGCAGAAAGGCCTTGGCTATCCAGAAGGGCGGCAGGAAAGCTGACAGCCAGTGCCAGCCTGAGTCCCAGAAAAACACCAGGGGAAAAGCCAGATACATGATTCCCAGGAGCTTGCTAAAGGCCAGTCCCTCAACCTTGTTTTCTGAGAAGACCACCAGAAAGAGGGTCCCGATAGCAGCTTCAAGGGCGACCATCATTGCAATCCCTAGCCCATGAAGTGGATTGAGGGGAACCAGAGCCGTTGCATAGAAGATCAACAGGAAAAACACAACGCTTAACAGCATGGGCATGATAAGCTTATAAGTCAGATAACCCTGCTTTCTCAACGGCGTGATACTGATAAACTCAATCACCTCTTCATCGCGTTCATCCAGAATAATGAAGCCATAAATCATGGCGAAAAGCATACCGGGAATTTGAGTGAGAAAACAGACAATAAATAGGCGGTAGGGGCTTGGGTCAAAGCTAAACCTGGAGATGATAAGCGATTCAATCATAGGCAGGGAAAAAAGCAAGCCCGTGATAGCCAGGGGTCCAAAGAGCGCCATGACCAAGGTGGAGTCGCGAATGATGAGCTTCAGGTCTCCCCGAGCCAGAACCATGACAGGCGTTTTCATCTTAAGCGGGATGCCTGACATACTTATCAAAGCGTTGATAGACCCAGCCACTGAGGACGAGGAACCAAATGAACAGGCTGGCAACTGAAAATAATTTCTCGGATAGGGCATAATCATGATCCAGCACATCCAGCAATATCAAGGTAGCGCGAGTTGGAAATACATAGAAAAGCGGCGTGTCAAAGAGACGAAGGTAAGCAAGGATGGGCAGGCTGATGGCCAGACCAATGCCCAGGGATTTTACAAAATAATCGTTCACATGTCTGGCTCTGGCGGCGAAAACAAGACCAAAAAGCGTATAAATCAGTGCGCTGAAAATGGCGCCATAAACGAACCACATCCGATCATGTCCACCAACAGATGCGCCCAGCATGACAAAGAAGGCAGACGCAAATGAGAGGAGCAGAAAAGACAGGATTTTAGCCAGGAGGTATTCATGAAGTCGCAGGGGCGTTACAAAAAGACTTTCAGTCAAATTTTGTCCCCGTTCAAGTAGAACAATAGCTCCGATAAAAGTAAAGCCCAGAGTACAGATATCTGTAAAAAGAATGATGGTCAGCGTGGGATATACCAGGGTTTCTGGCAATAACCTTAAAGTGATGATGTAAAGAACAGTTAGGACAGCATAGACATAATAGAATCCGTGTCGGAACTGAAAGAGAATATCTTGTTTAAGAGCAGCCAGGAGCCTCACTGAAGTGATCTCCCCGTGGTTTTTACAAAAACATCTTCCAGACTGGCTTCCCGGCTGTGAATAGTTTCAATGTGATATTTATATAATATTTTCTGAAAAATTTCGTTAGTACCAAGCTTGTCCATTGAAATAGATGTGCAAATCAGGCTTGTCCCATCCCGATATTCCAGATCTAAAAATCTTTCACCGTGCTGGAGCTTGAGTTCTCGGGGAGAATCTATCAACCGGATCTCACCGTCCACAATAAATGCGACTCTGTCACACAGGGTGTCAGCCACATGCATATCATGGGTGGTGATACAAATGGTGGATCCGCGAGATTTTTCCTTAAGAATCAAAGCCTCCAATTTACGTAAATTAACAGGATCAAGACCTGCAGTGGGCTCGTCCAGAAAGATGAGCTTGGGGTTGTTCAACAAGCTTCGACAAAAATTCAGACGGACCTTCATCCCCTTGGAGAAATTACGAACTCGCGTATGGGCATCCTCCTCCAGCCCGACTGCAGTCAGAAGTTGCATGGGATCCCGGGTGCCGCTGCCATAAAATTGAGCAAAAAATTCAAGGTTCTCAAGGGCCGTGAACTTTGTATAAAGATTAGGGGTTTCAAAAGCAACGCCGATGGATTCATAGAAATCAGAGTTCAGGTTCTGAAGATTAAGACCATTGACAGAAACAGTCCCCCGGTATCGATTCAGAATACCAATGAGAATTTTTTGGGTCGTGCTTTTTCCAGCTCCACTGGGACCCAGGAATCCAAAAACTTCACCATCGTCAATGTGAAAGGTTAATCCCCGGAGTGTGTCGTGGGGGTTCGACCCATAGGCGAAGTGGAGATCTTTTACCTCAATCATTAAAAAGCCCCCTCGTGAATCTTATTTGTCATCTATGAGTTGAATCCCACGTGGTTCCAGCTTGATCAGACGTTTTTTATAAAGCGCGCCCAGGGAACGTTTAAACACTTTTTTACTCAGGCCGAATTCACGGTAGATCACCTCAGGTGGCGTTTTATCATTAAAGGGTAAAAAACCCTGAGCGGCCTTCAACGAATCCAAAATCTTTTGGCTTGCTGCATCCATATGTTGACTACCAGGCTCCTGCAGGGTGATATCTATTTTCCCATCGGAACGAATATTTTTGATATAGCCTTCAAGTTGTTGACCTTGCCGTAGTGGTTGGAAGACCTCGTCTTTGAATAAGAGTCCCCAGTGAGCGTTCTCAATAATGGCCTTATAACCCAGATCTGTCCGATTAACGATAAACAGATCAACCTTGTCACCGACTGCAAAGCGTGGGTTTTCATCACTAAGAAATTTATCTAGTTTGGTGCTGGCAGCGATACGGTTGCTGACATTATCAAGATAAGTATAGACCACATAGTGGTTTCCGGTGATCAGTTTATGACTCTGTTCGCGGAAAGGAACCAACAAATCCTTGGGAAGACCCCAATCCAAAAAGGCGCCCATTTCATTATTGTCGATAACCTTTAAACTGGCGAATTCACCCACCATGGTTTTGGGCTTCAGGGTAGAGGCGATGATGGTGTCAGTGGAGTCAAAGTAGACAAAGACCTCCAGCATATCATCCACCCGGGTGCCTTCTGGGACCTCCCGCTTTGGTAAAAGAATATCGCCCAACTCCTCACCATCCAAATAAACGCCAAAATCTACTTCCCGCATGACATGGAGTGTATTCATTCTTCCGATTTGTGACATGAGACCCCTTCTATAATTGTGGATGAAGTTAAGGATGGGAAAATGGGATGAAACTGGAAAGATGATTTGTCACACTGAGCTCGCCTGCCAAGTCGTAGCTTGTCATCCTGAGCCCGTCGAAGGATAAAGCGAAGACTGGTCGAAGTGTTCTCTAATGACATAGAGGAAATTAGCGGGGGAATTTCACCATGCTGTCCATTACCAGGGTTACGGGACCCTCATTCATGATGTGGACTTGCATTTCGGCCCCGAACTCACCCTTTTCGACTTCAATTCCCTGGTGCCAGAGCTGGTCCATGAAGTATTCATAAAGCGGGATGGCTTTGTCAGGTCGAGCAGCTTTGGTGAAACCGGGTCTTCGACCGCGTTTATAATCTGCAAGCAAGGTAAACTGGGAAATTACCAGCGCTTTTCCTTCCACATCCTTGATGGATAAATTCATCTTTTCGTTTTCATCCTCAAAGATTCTTAAGCCGACTATCTTTTCTGCCAGCCAGTCGGCATCCTGCTGAGAATCATCCTCGGCGACACCTAACAGAATGACATACCCTTTGTCAATCTTCCCTCTGGATCGACCAGAGATTTTGACTTCGCCGCTGCTAACTCTTTGAAGCACTGCAATCATGGTTTTATTAAAATAATTCTTTCGACATACTCAGAATGCCACGGAAGAAAATAATTAGGCCAGCCAGACATTTGCTTCACCAAAGGCTTCTCGTAAGGTTCGGATAAAACCTCTATTTGCTGAAACACGGGTGCTCCTGGCCAGCATGATTCTTTCACGCTGCTCACCTTCACGGAGGTGAAAAATCAAGGTGCAGGCGCCTGAATAGCGTTTGGCCAGAACCTGGGTTTCATCCAGAACATTACCCTGGAGAAGAGCTGGATCAAAGGCGATATGAACTTCCTTGGCATATTCATTTTGACCCTCTTCCAGAGGGATAACCTTGTTCACCAGAACCTTCAGATCGTCGTCACTTCTTTTCGAAATCCGACCTTCCAGATATACCCGGGAATCATTGACGATATATTCTTTATGCTTGGTAAAGGCGTCAGAGAATGCCAGGGCTTCGATGGATCCCGCCAGGCCATTGAGTGTGAAGAAAGCCATCTGGTTATTACGCTTATCATAATGGATTTTCATCCCGGAAATAATACCACCAACTCGCACTTCCTGCTCATCCCGAGTAAGCGACAGATCCATGAGATCCACATTGGAAAAGGCTTGAATCTCACTTTCAAAGCCATGGAGCGGGTGTCCAGTGAGGTAAAACCCAATATATTCACGTTCTCGATTGAGCATGTCCATGTTGTTCCAGGCTGGAGCATCGTTGAGCTCGGGCTCGCGGATCATGGCAGATTCACCGCCACCACCAAAGAGATCTGTTTGATTCGTATTTTTTAGTGTTTGAACGCGCTGGCCATGGAGGACGGCATCTTCAACACTGAGAAATTTTTCCCAGCGTGTCCCCGGGAGTGAATCCATGGCACCACTCCCCACCAGGGCTTCAACCACACCCTTGTTGAGACTCTGGGAGTCTACACGGGAACAAAAATCAAAAATGGATTTAAACGGTCCACTATCCAGACGTTCCTGCATGATGACTTCAGCCGCTTTGGAACCCACCTTTTTAATGGCATTTAAACCATAAATAATACTTTTTCCTTCACCAGGGGCAAAACGAACCATACTGGCATTTACATCGGGTGCAATGGTTTGAATACCCAGTTTGTTGCACTCTGCCAGGAGCATCTGGATTTTCTCCGTATTATCCTTTTCAGAGCTCATGTTGGCAGCCATAAACTCCACAGGATAATGCGTTTTCAGGTAAGCGGTCTGGTAGGCAATGACTGAATAGGCTGCAGAGTGACTTTTATTAAAGCCATATTCCGCGAATTTCTCAATGAGGTCCCAGATTTTGCTGGCCAGCTTTTCATTGATATCATTTTTGCGAGCACCGGAAATAAACTCTTCCTTCATCTCATCCATGAGGGACTTGATCTTTTTACCCATGGCCCGGCGCATGAGATCAGCTTTTGAGAGAGAGAAGCCAGCAATCACCGAACCCAGCTGCATGACTTGTTCCTGGTAGACAATAATACCGTAGGTTTCTTTTAGAATCTCCTCCATCAAGGGGTGGAGAGAGGTCACTTTTTGCTCGCCATGTTTACGGGCAATAAAGTCATTGATGTTGCCCATGGGGCCTGGTCGATACAGGGCATTCATGGCAAAGAGATCTTCAAGCACCGTGGGCTTGAGCTTTTTTAAGTACTCACGCATACCAGTGGATTCAAACTGGAAGAGTCCGATGGTGAGACCGTCTGCAAAGAGCTTATATACAGCAGGATCATCCATGGGAATGGTGGAGATGTCAATTTCAACACCCTGGAATTTCTGAATGAGCTCGATGGCTTCCTGAATGACAGTCAATGTTCTCAAACCCAGGAAGTCAAATTTTATTAATCCGACGTCTTCCAGAGCCTTCATGTCGTACTGGCTGGTTACGGAACCGTCCTTAGGCGATTTGTAAAGGGGGATATAATCGGTGAGTTTCCCTGGTGCGATCACCAGACCTGCAGCATGCTTACCGGCATTGCGGTTCATGCCCTCCAGGACTTCAGAGTAGTCAAAAAGCTGTTTGTGCACTTCATCAAGTTCAGAGGCCAATTTCAGTTCGGGACTCTTTTTGAGCGCTTGAGGCAGCTTGATTCCCAACTCTTCAGGAACCAGTTTGGCGATACGGTCGGTTTCTTTAATGGGTACTTCAAGGACGCGCCCCACATCGCGAATAACAGCACGTGCCTTGAGTTTATTAAAAGTAATAATCTGGGTAACCGAATCATGCCCAAAGCGTTCTCGCATATAATCGATGACCTCTTCTCGTCTGTCGTAGCAAAAATCGATATCGATATCGGGCATACTGACGCGATCGGGATTCAAAAAGCGCTCAAAGAGCAAATCATACTGAAGCGGATCAAGATCAGTAATCCCCAGGGAATATGCCACCAGACTCCCTGCCGCCGAACCTCGTCCAGGTCCCACGGGGATACCCTGTTTCTTGGCATAATTAACAAAATCATGGGTAATGAGAAAGTATCCAGGGAAGCCCATTTTTTTGATGACGTCCAGCTCATAATTCAAGCGCTCTTTGTAGCGATCATCGATATTTTTCACCCGTCGATCCATACCTTCCCAGGTGATTTTATCCAGATGATCATTCAGGGAACGACCTTCAGGAATGGGAAATTCAGGCATATGGTTGACGCCGGTTTCCAGCTTGAACTGGCACATTTCATTGATGCGCAGGGTATTCTCAATGGCTTCAGGAACATCTTTGAAGAGTTCTACCATTTGATCAGCACTTTTAATGTAAATGTCCCTGGTATCGTATTTCATGCGATTGGTATCGCTGACATACTTGCCACGACCAATACAGATCAGGGCATCATGGGCCTTGTGATGATCGGCGCTGACATAGTGAGCATCATTGGTTGCTACCAGCGGGATGCCAGTATCTTTGGAGACTTTCTGAACCACTTCGCGGGCAATGGCTTCGAGTTCAAGCTCCCGCCCCTCAAGGGTGAAGTGACGCTGCATTTCCAGAAAGAAATTACCCCGTCCAAAAATCTCATCGTATTCAAGGGCTTGCTCTTTGGCGCGGTCATAATCCCCGCGAGCAGCGTGATAGGTAACCTGACCACTTAGGCAGGCCGTGGTTGCAACCAGGCCTTCAGAGTATAATCTCAACAAATCTTTATCAACGCGAGGCACAAAGTAGAAGCCATCCTGATAGGCCATGGAGGTCAGTTTTAGCAGATTACGATAACCAATTTCATTTTTAGCCAGCAGGACCAGGTGATAGGCTCGTTTTCCTTCAGTCGGCATTCGTTTTTCAGTGTAAAGTCCAGGGGAAACGTAGGCTTCCATACCAATGATGGGTTTGATGTTGGCTTTTTTTGCAGCTTTGTAAAATTCCACGGCACCAAACATGTTGCCATGATCAGTCAGGGCGAAACTTTTCATCTCCAGTTCGGAGACTTTGGATATGATTTGATCTATACGGGCAGCGCCATCCAGAAGCGAGTAGTGGGAGTGATTGTGAAGGTGAACGAATTCAGCCACGGTGTATCCTTATTATGATTCCCCTGAGGGAAAAGCAATTAAAAAGTCTGGCCGAAATATAGAGCGGCGAGACCCACAAAAATATCGAGTTTTAAAAACAATTGTGCTCTCGAATAATTTTTTTTATCCGGTTGTTTCCAAAGCACAAATGCGAAAAACAGGAGGGGTAAATTTATCCCCAAGATGACAATCCATAAGTAAACATGATTGTATACGCCAAAAAAGTAGGGAAGCATATCGAGGACCACAAAAGAGAGTATGAGCCAAAGGACCAAAACAAGTGTTTTGCTTTCCCCCCAGACTAGGGGAAGGGTTCGAGCGTTATCTCTGGCATCACCTTCCATGTCTTCCAGATCCTTCACTATTTCTCTGATGAGTGTGAAACCAAAGGCCAGGGCAGCCATCACCAGGGTTGCCGGGATATTGCCAAAAGCTGAACCGACATAGATAAACGCCAACCCCAACATAAATGAAACGGTCAGATTACCAATGAGAGGCTGACGTTTGAAGCAGGCGGAGTAAGCAATCAGTGTTGGAATCGAGATGAGACCAGCAATAATAAATGCCTGGAGTGATATGGACCATGAAAACAGACTGCCGGCGGCAAAAAGAAAGATGAGGTATATGCGAGCCTGTTTGACACTCATGGCTCCTGAAGGCAGGGGCCGATCCGGACGATTGATGCGGTCAATTTCCAGATCATAGATATCATTGATGATATTGCCCCCGGCGTTTATGGTGATCACCGACAGTATAAGTAATATGAGAATATTTGTCTGTTCCAATTCTCCGAGGAAAGCTGTTGTGAGAACAACTGCCAGGGTCGCTTGAAGGAGATTCAGGGGTCTGAGAATAGTGATCCAGGGTCGCATGCTCGAAGCTAAACCAGAAGCAGACGGGATGAAGTGAAAAGGATTGATTTGAGAGACAATTGATAGATGCTCCTTGCTATAATCAAGACACAAATATAGTTTTTAGCACTATCAGGTAATGACAATCTACCTGGCACTATCTTTTTGATGCGAAAAGATCAACGATCTTCTTTTATTTGAAATAAAAAGGGTCTTATGCAATCTACTTTTTGGGGATCTCATGGGCGAGCGGTTTGCTTGCTAATTATGGTTAGCCTTGGCCTGTCTAGCGGACTTGGTTATACAACAGAGCGGGTAGTCCTGGTTATTATTGATGGTCTGCGCTACAGTGAGGGTATGGGTGACGCCACTCATGCCCAGGTTCCTAATATGGCTGCCCTAGCTGAACAAGGTGCTTTGGTTGGGGACTTTCAGAATGATGGTTTTACTTATACCTCCCGAGCGGTTCCAGCTATCTGGTGTGGCGCCTGGACGGAAATGAACACCTTTAATGATCCTTTTTGTAATGGAACCGCAAATAGTAGCTCTGAATTGCCTTCCGTTTTTGAATATTATCGAAAGCAACTCGACAAACCAGCTGAAGATTGCGTATATACCCTTAAAAATCTCTGTTCCTGGAAAGCGAGCCTGGATCCAGATTATGGGATGGATTATTGGCCACTTTATCATGAAGCTGGTGCAACGGATACAGATGTCTGGCATGAGACGGAGCAGGTGATCTCTGGCCTGGCCCCTCATTTCCTCCTCATGTATCTGGCTGATGTGGATTCCAGGGGGCATTCGGGTAATTGGGATGATTACCTCAATGCTATCTCAATCGCCGACAGTCTTGTCGGGGAACTTTGGAACACTCTCCTGGCCGATACTGCCTATGCCGGTAAAACCACCATGCTGGTAACCAATGACCATGGCCGACATGATTATGATTTCACTGGGCATGGCGATGGCTGTTTGGGTTGTCGGCACATACAACTCCTGGCCATTGGACCTGACATACAGAGTGGGCTGGTTTCAGAGATTCCCAGGACCATACCTGATATCGCACCGACCATAGGAGAATTGCTTGGTTTTACAACTGAAGATGCCACCGGTACGGCGATGTTAGAATTGTTGAATCCAACGGCAGGAACGGAGAAGCCTGAAGGGGGAATAACTCCTTCCTCCATTGCTCTGGAGCGTTTGTATCCCACACCATTTAATTCGGAGCTCAGTATTGAATATGAGTTGGAGGAATCGCATCAAGCAAGCATCCGTATTTTCAACCTCCGGGGAGAGCAGGTTTGGACCAGTGATCTTGCTTCAGATGGGCCAGGGGTGCACACTTTGAAATGGAATGGCAGAGATCAAAATCAAAATGAATTAGCCTCGGGAATTTTTATTGTACAACTTTCGAATCAGCATCTTTCCCATTCACAGAAGGTGATATTGCTTAAATGACAGGAGTTAAAGATGAGTGATTATAAAAAATTCACACAGGCCAATCGGGAAGCCTGGAATGAAGCCATGCCTTACCATCAAAAAGCCAATGCTGACAAATGGGACAAAGCCTTTGCGACCCCGGGTTTCTCTGCCATTAGAGAACCGGCGGTAGCATTGATTTCAGAGCTGAATATCCAGGGACAAAAGATAGCCCACCTGTGCTGCAACAATGGAGTTGAACTGATGTCACTCAAAAACATGGGTGCTGGAGAATGTGTGGGTTTTGATATTTCTGACCAAGCCATTCAAGAGGCTCAGGAACGCGCGGACCGGTTTGGTATTCCATGTGAATTCGTTCAATTCGACATCTATAACATCTCGGAGAAATACCATAATAAATTTGATATTGTCTATATCAGTATCGGCTGTCTGGGGTGGATGCCGGCTATAGGGAGGTTTTTTGGCAAGGTCGCCGAACTTCTTAATGAATCCGGAGAACTTTTCATCCATGAATCTCACCCTTTCTCCGAAATGCTGCCTGCAGACAATCTGGAAAATGTGGATCCCCTGAAAATTATTGAGCCCTATTTTAAAAAGGAGCCCTACATCGATAACGATGGGATTGACTACATAGGAAAAACAACCTACAAATCCAAAACCATGTACTGGTTTGTCTGGACCCTCTCTGACATTATCATGGGAATAATCGAAAACGGCTTGAAGCTCAGGCATTTTTCAGAGTACCCCGACGATATATCGACGCTTCACCTGAAAAACCAGGAGATGGGACCGGACATCCCCCTGAGCTATATCCTCATAGCCGAGAAGGAATAGGAAGCAACGAAAATGGCGAAAATCATCAGCACCATCCACAGGGCCACAGAATATTTAAGTCACGATTTGTTTGGAGGCCCGCGGGTGTTGAGTTTCAACTGGGTCATCAATTTCCAAAAGGGCATGACCCTGTTCTGGGTTCTGGGACTGATGTTTTTTTACGAGAACTTTTCCATTCAGGCCTGGGTTTATCTGGCCTTACACGGAAGTTATGGTGTCATTTGGATACTTAAGGATGTCATCTTTCCGGATAGCAAGTGGCAGACTAAAATCACCTTCGGTGGTGGACTCATGGCTATCCTGGCTGTTCTGGGACCCTACTGGGTGGCACCCTATCTGCTGATCTCCCCGGTTTTGGGGGAGGCTCACTTCGGTGCGAATAATCTCTGGATGGCCATCGCGATCTGTATCTATGCCCTGGGTCTGACGCTCATGTTGACAGCAGATGCCCAAAAATTCTACATCTTGAAATATCACAGAGGTCTCATCACTACGGGTCTATTTCGCTTTATCAGGCACCCCAACTACCTGGGTGAGATGATGATTTATGCTGCTTTCGCCATGGTCACCTGGCACTGGATCCCGTGGGTCATCCTGGCCTGGGTGTGGCTGGGTTATTTCTCCATTAATATCATCATGAAGGAACGATCCATGGCGCGCTATGAGGAATGGGTGGAATACAAAAGACATTCGTGGTATTTAATTCCGTATATTCTCTAAATACTGTGTGGATCGTATTCAAAGCAGACGTTTAACCTTTAAATTCGAATGTATTAACTCATTTACCAACTAACACATAAAAGTATTAACCACACAATTAATATTTCTTAATAATATTAGCCGGATTGTTGTTTTTGTTGGCAATTCAGAGCTTGAGAAACTATGTTTGCTCAATTTGGTATCAGGTCCCCGGATAGGATCTGGAAATATTTGAAATATGTTTTTTTATAAGGCAAACCATGAGCATCAGCCAACTCGCAAAATCAATCCCAGCATCACCCACGCTGGCCCTGAACGATACGGCCCGTATCCTGAAGGAAAAGGGGGAAGCCGTCATCCATCTCGGTGGTGGCGAACCAAAAAGCAAAGCTCCCATTGACGCCATTCTAGCGGCCTCCGCTAAATTGAATTCCGCAGAAATTAAATACACACCAACTGAGGGCATCCTTCCGCTGCGTCAAGCGGTTGTCCGTTATACAGAAGAAAATTATGGCCATCTCACTTCCCCAAAGAATATTCTCATTTCCAATGGAGCCAAGCAGTCCCTGTCGGTATTGCTCCTATCCATTGTGGATCCGCAGGATGAGGTCATTGTTTTAGCACCCTATTGGGTCAGCTATCCAGAAATGATCAAACTTGCTTATGGGAAACCAGTGATTGTGACGCCTGAAGACGGTGGGCTGGAACCTACCATGGATGATATTACCCAGGCTGTTGGATCTTATACAAAAGCCATTATAGTAAATAGCCCAAGCAACCCGTCAGGTGCTGTATATTCGAAGACGCTCATCGCTGAGCTGGTTAAATATTGTGAAAAAAAAGACATCTATCTCATCATGGATGATATCTACCATAAACTGGTCTTTGAAGGAGATGAGTGGACATCACCATATCAGTTTGCCAAGGCGAATGAGGTTAAATCAAAATTGATCGTGGTGAATGGTGTCTCCAAAGCCTACGCCATGACAGGCTTTCGGATTGGATGGACGATAGCCAATACAAAGATTATCGAAGCGATGAATAACATTCAGGCACAGACAACCTCATGTGCCTCTGCCCTGTTACAGATTGCCGCCGTTGGCGCTTTGAATGGTATTCAAAGTGGTGTGGAAAGTCTCCGAACTACATTGCAAAATAATCGAGATATCATGATCAATGAGTTGCGCACCATTGATGGCGTCCGGGTGGAAAAACCGGGTGGTACATTTTATTGCTTTCCGGACTTCAGCGCCTATGAAAAGAGTGCTGCCAAACTGAGTAAGCTGTTGTTGGACAAGGTTCGAGTTGTAACGGTTCCCGGTAACGAATTCGGCATGGATGGACACCTCCGGTTGAGCTATTGCGGAAGCATCAAGGACATCAAGGATGGTGTTGAGCGAATTAAATGGGCGCTGGATCCCAAGGCACCCAATGAAATTTTTATCGGCGACCGGAAAATGGTGAGGGATTGGTCATGAAGCAGCATCTAGGTCTGGCCAGCCCGGCAACGGCTGAGAAAGATGCCATGGCGAGTGACTATGGTTTGGAAAATCATGGCTTAAAAAATCTGAACAATGTGTATTGGAACCTCCATACAGCCTCCCTTTATGAAGAAATTATTTTTCGGGGAGAGGGCAAGGTGATGAATCAGGGTCCTATTCTCATGACAACCGGAAAACACACCGCCCGGGCTGCCAATGATAAACTGGTGGTCAAGGAAGATCTCACCAAGGAAGATATCTGGTGGGGCGAGTACAATCGACCTTATCCGGAATCCAAATTTGCAGTCTTATTTTCAAGAGTGCAGGCCTATCTGCAGGGCAAAGATGTTTTTGTTCAGGACTGCCATGTGGGTGCCGATGAAAACTATGCGCTGCCAATTCGCATTATTACTGAATATGCCTGGCAAAGTCTCTTTGCCCATAACATGTTTATCCCGCTCAAAAAGAAGGAAGAGTTGAAACGGCATATCCCTGATTTTACGGTCATTGCCGTCCCCGATTTTATTGGAGCTCCAGAAATGGACGGGACCAACAGCCCCACTTTTATTGCTCTGAACTTTGAAAAGCGAATTGCCATTATAGGCGGGACCAAGTATGCTGGCGAGATAAAAAAATCTATTTTCACGGTGATGAACTATCTACTTCCCAAGCAGAATGTGCTCTCCATGCACTGTTCTGCCAATATGGGGGACGAAGGGGATACTGCCATTTTCTTTGGTCTGTCCGGGACAGGTAAAACGACACTGTCTGCCGATCCCAAACGTCACCTCATTGGTGATGATGAGCATGGTTGGAGTGATGAGGGTGTTTTCAATTTTGAAGGTGGTTGCTACGCCAAGGTCATTCAACTCAGTCCTGAAGCCGAACCTCAAATTTTTGCCTGCACGGAAAAATTTGGGACCATCCTGGAGAATGTGGTTTATGATCCCGTCACCAGAAAGCTTGACCTGGACGATCCCACTCACACGGAAAATACGCGCGCGTCCTACCCACTTCATTTTATTGATAATGCTGTGGCAGAGGCCAGAGGGGGACATGCGAAAAACATTTTCATGTTGACCTGTGATGCCAATGGTGTCTTGCCACCCATTGCCAAATTATCGCCTGATCAGGCCATGTATCATTTTATTTCTGGTTATACTTCTAAAGTTGCCGGTACTGAAGTGGGTCTGGGTGCTGAACCTCAAACCACCTTTAGTGCCTGTTTTGGCGCTCCATTTATGGTGCATCATCCCTATTATTATGCTCAATTACTCAAAGAGCGAATCAAAAAACATCATGTGGATTGCTGGCTGGTAAACACGGGTTGGACAGGGGGTCCCTTTGGTATCGGAAAGCGTATGAGTATCCAGCATACCCGAGCCCTGTTAAACGCAGCTCTGGAGGGAAAACTAAAAGATGTGAAGTTCCGCAAGGACCCCGTCTTCGGTTTTGAGGTCCCTTTATCTGGTGAAGGGGTTCCAGAAAAAGTCCTGGATCCCGCCCTGACCTGGCCGAGTAAAGACGCTTACAAAGAAAAATATGAACAACTCGCTCGATTGTTCATCGAAAACTTTAAGAAATTTATGGAAGGCATACCTGCCGAGATACTTGCTGCGGGCCCCAAACTGAAATAAAAGATCAAAGTTAACCTTACGAAGGTTCTAAACCTTCGTAAGGTTTAAGAATGAGATTGTCAAGGCGCGGATTTCCGTCTTCGTCCTGCGGACTACGCTGGGGCAGGCTGAATCCGCGCTTTGTGTTTCATGAAGATTTTTTTACAAAAGAAAAAACACCCTGTTCCCAGAACACCTTGCTGCTGACCAATAACGCAGTGCCAATGCTGATGTCAAGCGTGGCGACGGCAACCAGAAAAGTATGATTTCCCTGGGAAACTCTTGAGAGCACGGCTCCCAGAGCAACCATTGATGCCAGTGCGATAAAAAAGCGCAGGCGATAAAATTGTCCCAGTCGGGGTGAAGCGAGGGCATCAATACGGGCTAGATTTTTGCGACAACTCCGGATAAAGATATAACGTGTTTTTACAAGACCGACAGCAATACCAGCGGTCCAGCTAAAAAGACGACCCCAACTTTGAGATTCCAGTTCATAGGCTTCATTCGCCAGCTCGGCTCCTTTATTAAATAGAATAACAGGACCAATATACCATACGATGGCTGCCAGAAGTTTTAATGTATTGTGTGAGACAATCATGTTACCTCAAAGTAAACGCAATCTCTGTTGAAAAAAGAGAATCCGAGTTTACAGGGTGATCACAGGCATCACCAACCCATCGAACAATTTTTGGGACGACACTCCCCGCAGATAACGAAAAATATCTGGAAAATAGCCATAAACAGAATCTGTGACTTGAGAAAAAGAAAAACCGATGCATTGCAGGAATCAGTGGTTTATTTTGATTTTTGGGGGTCAATCAATTAGAGAGGATACTAATTATGACGAATGAGATCAAAGTCATAGAACAGCAGATTTATGAGTTGAACGCAAGACTGACAGTTCTACGAAAGGCAAATCCCAAACAAAAAGTTCCTAATTACACATTTAATACTCTAGAGGGTAAAGCCACCCTGCTGGACCTGTTCGGTGATAGCGATAAACTGTTGGTGATCCATAACATGGGCCAGGGGTGTCGTTATTGTATGCTCTGGGCAGATGGTTTTAATGGCTTTCTTCCCCACCTGGAATCAGCTATGTCTGTCGTACTGGTTTCCAAGGACTCACCGGACCTGCAACGTCAATATGCCAATTCCTGGGGGTGGCGGTTCAGGCTGGCCTCTCATGGAGGAGGTGTATATATCCGTGAACAGACGGTTACGGAGGATGGGCTTAATGCTCCAGGAGCTGTTTACTATGAGCGTGTTGGAGATAACATTTTCCGCAAAAATTCAGCCGAGTTTGGTCCTGGGGATATCTTCTGTTCCATGTGGGGATTATTAGGCTTGGCCGGGATGGGTGATGCTGATTGGACACCCCAATACCATTATTGGAAACGTCCTTTGAAACTGGATGATGGTGGGTTGAACGTATTGTAAAAAATGTTAGGTG
>JAIPGJ010000148.1 GCA_021736185.1 Fidelibacterota bacterium
GAAGACCTTGTGTTCAAGAATGCCAGTCAACGAATCACTTCCTTTCTCCACAGATATGTTGAAACTTTTGGAAAGAAAATGGTCGATGGGTGGATGGTTCGTCCATTTCTAACCCATCAGGAAATTGCAGATCTAACAGCCACGGCGAGACAGACTGTTAATCAGGTCCTGAATGAACTGGCAGACCGCGATGTTATCAAGTTTACTCGAAGATTTCTACAGGTTAAAGGTGATCTTAATCAGCTGGAATCTTAAACTCTAGTCCAAAGAACCAAACATGTCAGCTATCTGACAGTCCTCAGTGAAGAGTCTGTCTAGATTAATGCATGAACAACGACAATGCTGAGGTTAATCAAATTCAGGTGGAAATCATTGTTCGCGAGGGCTGCAACTTCAGTTACCAAACATTAAAATCACTCTTACTCAGTCGCGTCCAGTACCCATCAATGAAACTGAGCGTGGTTGATATTGCTGATTGCGCTGAGGGTCGTCAGAGCATAGGTGGTATTACCCCTTCCATTTGGGTAAATAATAAGCTGTGGTTTCTTGGATCCTTCTCTTCTGAGAGCTTCCATGCACGCATGTCTGCTTTAATGTCTACAACACAGTAAATGTGATGGAGAACCCCACGTGGGGCGAAAATGATACTTCTCCAGTATTTCAAGTTTAGATTAATGATATGATCTCATTTCTGTTTGACTAAGGAGCAACTGTATGCTGGGTATTATTGGTGGAACGGGTCTGTATAAACTAGAGTGGCTTGATATTATTGAGTCCCGGCTAGTGGAAACACCTTTCGGCAAACCCTCTGCCAAACTCTCATTCGGTAAGGTGGGGAATGAGCGTATCGTATTTTTGCCACGTCATGGAGCAGCGCATGAATTTCTGCCTTCAGAGGTGAATTACCGAGCAAATATCTGGGCACTTAAATCTGTGGGCGTTCGTAGAATTATCGCATTTTCTGCAACAGGTAGTTTAAGGGAGGCAATCAAACCTGGGGATTTTGCCCTGCCATCACAATATTTTGACTTTGTTAAGGATGGAAGAGAAAAAAGTTTTTTTGGTGATGGACTTGTTGCCCATATTTCGACCGCGGAGCCTGTATGCAGTGTCCTCCGGCATCAAATATTTCAATCAGCTCAAGCTTTTGGGTTGCCGATTCATAATGACCTCACTTATGGGTGCATCGATGGTCCACGCCTGGGAACCCGGGCTGAGAGTTTCTTCTTGCGGGATGCTGCTGCCTGTGATTTAGTAGGGATGACCAATATTCCAGAAGTCTTTTTAGCTCGTGAAGCACAGATGTGTTACTCCACGGTGGCGATACCCACTGATTATGACTGCTGGATGGATGATGAAAATACGCATGTTACTGTAGCACAGGTACTTAAAAGATACAGTGAAAGTTTGGAAGGAGCTTTAAAATTACTAAAACACACCATCGAAAATCATAATCATCAGCAACAATGTGAATGCCACGGCAGTCTTAAAGGTGCCTTGATGTTCGACCCTTCAAAGCTTGTCGGTGGTCAAAAAATAATGATGGATATTTTGCTTAAATAAGCCCTGGAGTAAATCAAATTGGAGTCCAAGGATTAATAACAGAATGCGAATATTTTTTACCTGCCTGATCCTATTTGCTCTGGTTCAGCCAAATCACTCGCAGCAAATATCTGCCAAAGAGTGGATTGTTACGGGAAGTGAACTGGGTCTTGCGCTGGGCGTAGAGCTCTTTGGAAAACCATATTTAACGCCAGATGAACCCCGTTTCAGTAACCCCAATTCCTTCGACAGATTGATGAGAAACAAGCTTTGGAGTGGTCTGGAAAATCAGGATAATGCTCGAGTTTGGAGTGATAGACTCATCTATGGAGTGAGCATGTCCAGTCTTGTTTGGGGTCCTCTCCTGGCAAACAATACAAATGAAGCGATACTGATCAACGCCCGCGTCTTCGCCGCTAATAGCTTATTGACTAATATTGTGAAGATGAGTGCTGCCCGTGAGCGACCCTATCACCACTTCAATACACGTCCGTCAGAAGGGTCTAAGGATTTTACCTCATTTTACAGTGGCCATAGCAGCGTTGCTTTTTCGCAAGCTGTTGCCAATGCCATGATATTGAGTCGCAGCTATCCGGAGCATGATTCAATGATATGGTCAACACTACTGAGTGCAGCTGGTTTGACAGCCTATCTACGAATTGCCGGGGATATGCATTATTTCTCAGATGTTATAACGGGTGCTGCCATGGGATCCCTGGTAGCCTTGACAGTGACGCGGATTGAGCTGAATCGATTTGATAAAGCAAACAATGACACTAGTGCTCTATTTAAATATCAGGGAACGGGCTCAAATTTTATGGTTTCATTCAAAATACCTTTGGGCTAAACCAGGTTTTAAACGTATTTTTTGTCATTATGTAGATGAAAATAGGAGTTGAATAATATGACTGAAAAGTTACCAGGTAAAAGTAACCAACAATCATGGATCGCCATTGCTGTTATCGTTGTCGGTGCCATCTTTCTTTTGCAAAGTTTGAACATTATGCATCTCGGGCATTTTGTAAGGGAATGGTGGCCACTCATCTTAGTAGTAGCTGGCTTTTTAAAGCTAAAGAGTGATGACCGCCGCAACGGCTCAATTCTCTTTATTGTCGGTTTAATCTTACTCTCAGCAACCCTCGATTTTATTAATTGGGGTAGTATTTTTAAACTCTGGCCCCTGGTAATTCTTTACGTTGGCGTATCCATGCTGCTGAAATCAAAGGGCAAACCCGGTTTATCGTTTTCAAATGTTTCATCAGTGGATGACGATTTTGTTAATGCTACAGCCATTTTTGGTGGGGTTGAGAAGAAAATCCATAGCAACGCTTTTAAAGGGGCCAATATTATGGCTCTTTTTGGTGGCGTTGAGATCGATCTGACCGAGGCAAAAGCTATTGAATCGGGATGCGTAGTGAATGTGACTGCCCTCTTTGGTGGAGCTGAGATCAAAGTTCCAGAGGACTGGAATGTCATCGTCACAGGCGCTCCCATCTTTGGTGGTGTTGAAGATAAATCCAAGGGAGGGGCCGAAGGGGCAGTGAACGTCACCTTGAACTGCACTGTGGCTTTTGGGGGGTTAGAAATCCATACCTGATGACGCCAAAGTCATCATAAATATCATGAAAAGACCGGTTATTGCCGGTCTTTTGTTTTTACCCTCGGTATATTGCTGGGGTAAATATCTTGTTGAATTCAAAATGATTGAGTCATCATTCATTCACAATATGAGCTCCTTCGAGAAGTGGGCTGAAACACCTTCATGGGTTGCTTATAAGCAAATCATGAAATTTTGGCAACACCACTTGTTTTACGGATGCCCGGAATAACTGTTTAATCTTTACCAGTAAATCCCTTTTGTGCCCCTAGATGCTCGTTTATATTGGCGTGCTTTTTTATCCGCCTTCGCAGAATAAACTGGGCTTACCCAGAGATGAATGCGATAAATCTGCTTCGTCGCGATATCACCCTGAAAAATTGGCGGATAACCACGACGAAGTGACATCGGCAACGCAGGCGGGTGATAGATGGGACCATGAGTTTGAAAACCTGCCGGGAGCAGGTGCTTGTGAGTATCCTTGGACAATGCCCCTGTAGCTCAGCAGGATAGAGCAACGCTTTCCTAAAGCGTAGGTCAGGTGTTCGAATCACCTCAGGGGTACGAAAAACACCCTTGAGCTGTGAGCCGGGGTCATTATTGATAAATGTAATTTTGAAGGGATCTGATATCCGATGTTGACACCAAAGAAGAAACTTACTAAAAAAGAATTAAAGCATGATCCATTGCTGGATACCATTGAAAAAGGTAAAGAGTTTTACGAAGATAACAGCAAACAGATCATGTCAGGAGTCATAGCACTACTCGTTATTGCTGTCTTAGCTTGGGGTTGGATGAATAACCGTGAAACCACCAGGAATGAAGCCATGCTTGCCAATACCAAAGCTACGCTGGCTGCCATGGGTGGTTTTAACGATAACGTTTTAGCGGAATTAGAGCGTGTGGTCAATGAGTATGGCAATAACAAAGCCATCTCGCAGACAGCATACCAGTTGGGTGTCGCCCGATTGGAAGCAGGTGATTTACCAGGAGCAAGGGAACTATTCAGCCCATTGGCCAAAAGCCAGGATAAGCAGACCAAGATAGCTGGTAAATTGAAACTGGCTTATATCAGCGAAAAGGAAGCTGACTACGCGAAGGCAATAGCTCTTTATAATGAAGTTGGTGCCATGGGGGATGGTTTAGTTTCTGACTATGCAACACTCCAGGCAGGCTATGCTCTGGTGTCAGCAGGTAACAAGGCTCAAGCCGGAAAAATTGTTACCAAGCTTTTAGGTCAAAAACCAACAGGAAAATTCCTGGAACAGGTGAAATATTTAGAAGGCAAAGTGCTGGAGAAATAATTGCAATTATTGAACTTGCAAACAGAGCTCTCCCCGAATATATTTCGCCCGCAAAGTGGGTTGAATGACCCACTTTGTTTATTTGCAAAGGTATTGAAGACGCGAAGTGAATTGGACCGATGAAGAAATAAAAGCCGGAATAGAGCATTGCTTTGAAGGCGCTGAGGATATTTTCCTCGTTGATGCAACAATGACTGCATCCCGAGGTGGCTTTCAGCTCATAGCAAAGTGTGACAGTGATTCCGGTATCACCATCGACCAATTGGCTCGTATTAACCGATCCATTCATAATAATCTTTTACTCCCCGGTTTAGATATTGAGAAGGTTTCTGTTGAAGTCACCTCTCCCGGTGCGAGCTTCCCGGTTAAAATGGCCCGCCACTTTAATAGATTGGCTGGGCATTCTATGAAAATTGAACATCGCAGTGATGCGATGCAAAACCCCCTGGAAGGCGAGATCGTATCAGCAAGCAATGAATCACTTACTGTAAAAGTAAATGAGGACGTCATTGTGCTGGATATGGTTGATGTCATTCATGGAAAAGTAAATATACGATGGTAGAAGGAGGATTGACCCCTTGATCAGTAAAATTATCATTGAATCGTTTATCCAGCTGGCAAAGGATAAAGATATCGACCGCAAAGAATTGGCTGATATCATTAAAGAAATCTTTGAAGCTTTGATTCAGAAAAAATATGGCAACGTTGACAACTTTGATGTGATTGTCAATATGGATAAGGGTGAGATTGAGATCTACCAGGAAAAAGAGGTCGTTGAAGTCGTTGATGATCCTGATTTTGAGGTGGATGTTAAAACGGCTCAAGAAATCGCTCCTGACCTTGAAATTGGCGACCCCTTTATTGATGTCGTGGATCCAGCAACTTTTGGGCGTCGTCTCATCACATTTGCCCGTCACGTCATGGCTCAGAAAATTCAGGAGTTCGAACGTGATCAGATATATCGTGACTATTCCAGTCGCGTTGGCGAAATCATCATTGGTGAAATCCATCAGATACGTCGCGATGCGCTCTTTGTAAATATTGACAAAGCCGAGCTGAAAATGCCTAGAGAAGAGCAGATTTATAGTGAACGATATCGTCGCGGTGATAGTGTTCGCGCCATCATTAAAGAGGTTCGTTCAGATAAACGCGGTCCGGAAATTATTATCTCTCGCGCTGATCCAAGTTTTCTTCATAAATTATTTAAAAATGAAGTCCCGGAAATTGAAGATGGAATCATCGATATCAGGACACTTTCTCGTGAACCCGGTGATCGAACCAAGATTATCGTTGAATCCCACGATAAGCGTATTGATGCTGTAGGTGCTTGTGTCGGGATGAAGGGTAGTAGAATTCAGGTAATCGTTCGCGAACTGAATGGTGAAAAAATTGATATCATCAACTATACCTCGGAACCCCAATTACTGGTAACGCGAGCATTATCTCCTGCTAAGCCTTACCGTGTGACTATTGATTATGAGAAACACCGGGCGCTGGCACTTTTTGAAGCTGAAGATATTTCCATAGCTATTGGAAAAAATGGCCAGAATGTCCGTCTTGCGTCCAAGGTTACTGGTTTTGAGATTGATGCAAAATCTCGTAGTGAGGTGGAAGGACCGGTTGTGGTTGAGGTTTACCTCGAAGAAGTCGAAGGACTCCCCAAGCGCGTGGTCTCGATCCTTGCTGAAAATGGCATTGATACGGTGAACGAGGTGGTCAACACCAGCAAGGAAACATTGCTGAGCTTTAAAGGACTTGGGGAAAAATCGCTTGACGAGTTCATGCCAGCGGTGATGGAAAAAGTTGAACTAGAACTTGAAGTTATCGAAGAAGTCGTGGAAGTTGAC
>JAIPGJ010000149.1 GCA_021736185.1 Fidelibacterota bacterium
AAAATATAAGCTATAAAATGAAGCAACTTGAATTACAAATCGGAATACAAAAGGAGAAAAAAATGAAACTTAACACCAAAGCTTTTGCTCTTACCTGTGGTCTTGTGTGGGGCTTCGGCGTTTTCTTCCTGACCTGGTGGGTGATTGCCTTCGAGGGCAGTTCTACGGGTGTGACCTTCCTAGGGCATGTTTATCGTGGTTATACCATAAGTGCCGCTGGTAGTATTGTTGGCTTAATTTGGGGTCTGGTTGACGGCGCTATCGGTGGTGCAATTCTGTCGTGGCTCTATAATCTGCTGCTACCAAAATTCACAGCAGAAAGTGCCTGATTCAAAGCGAATCCGAACCATAGTTTGGGAGCTTCACCCAGATTTGAATCTGTCATAATGATGGGAAGCTATCCTATTCACAGGAAATAAGTACCAAAGCCGACAAGGCAGGCTTGATTACTCCCCATCCAAGCCCAGCAGTCCTCACTTTGCACCTCTATAAGCCCTCCTCGTAGAGCTGAGATTTTCCACAAATAGTTGCCCTTTGGCAGCAACTGCATTATATTTTGCCCACTTCACAGCAGAATTACAGCTTGTCCCATCTCCTTCAGATTCCCAAAGTTGATTGATATCAATTGCTTAAATCGGGGGAAATCATGAATTTCAATCTACTAACTCTAAGTACCGTTATGCTCTTGCCATATACGCTGTTTGCCGGGGAGGACTGGACCCAACAAAATCCAGATCCCAAACCTTTCAATCCCACCACCACCGGCTAAGTATTAGCACAATAATCGGTAGTCAAACTGACGGTCTTCGATATTCGGGGTCAGGAGGTGGTAAGCATGGAGCAGGCTGAGAAACCTCCAGGTTATTACGAAGTGCAATGGAGTGGGATGAACGATGCCGGTAATCAGATGAGTGCGGGTGTCTATTTCGCTCGTCTACAGGCGGGGAATTACAGCCAAACGATTAAAATGGTGTCTCTGAAATAAGGAAGTACTTCCGGTAGGTTAGTCCTTCAGGACGGCTTTCGGTTGCCTAAATTAAGTTTGGGTAACCGGAAGCCGTTTTGATTTAACCCGGAGGTATGCATGCTTCACACTCACAAAAGTCTATATGATCGCAGTCTTGAAAAAACCCAAGAGCAGGTCTTCATCAACAGTTTGCGTAAGGAGTTTGAGCTCTCGCCAGCCGAGAGTCAAGGCGTTCTTGATTTAGCCCAACGCTGTCTGTTTGGTGAGGTACCATCGGCTGTCGGAGTAATCCGTTTCATCTGTGCATCTGAGCAAGCCAAACATGGTAAGCCACTAAAGGATCTTGATCTTTTGGAAGTATCAATCACACTGGATAACGGTGTTGATGATCTAAATGTTTTGCGAGATCAAGGATCAGAGGCGCTGCGTCAGTTGAAGATCATGCGCTTAACAGAGGAGACTTATGAGCAGGGCGGCCTGCTAACCCAGGAGGATCTGGGGCGTATTCTACAGGTCTCCAGTAGAACGATCCGAAAGGATATGCAGTTACTACAGAAGGATGGTAACACCCTTCATACCCGGGGTAATGACCAGGATATTGGCCCGGGAGTGAGCCACAAGACTAATATCATTGACCTCTACCTCTCAGGGTTCACCTACCATGAGATTATGCGCAAGACTCGTCACAGTGCTTTTGCCATCAAACGCTATGTGAGCACCTTTGGACGTATGTTGATCATGTTGAACAAAGGTCTTACCAAAGTAGCAGAGATTAGTCGCTTACTGGGCTGCAGCGAGCGGTTGACCAAAGAGTACCTGGTGCTGTTCAAAAAGCATAAGCAGGGCGATCACTGGCCTCCTGTTTACCTTGAGCTGATAGATCAGTTGCAGGCTATGTACCCGGCTAAAAAAAAGACTGGGGGACAACGATGAAGTCTGAGAGAAAGGATCGCTATGCCTCGATTCCCAAACGTAGCTTCCGTAACAGTATCGTTCATCATCTTGAGCATAATTACAAGCTGGTTGGTAGTCACAAGGTTATCCAGATGATGGCCGATGACATCATGGACTTACATAAGGAATACTACCCTGATACCAGCACGGTTGGTTCTGGTTCTGTTGTATGGCAGACTACCTCTGCTACAGAAAAAAAGCCCAGTTACGGGAAACGTGTTGAGGATCAGAAGATTAGGACAGTGATTTTACCATTGATAACTCCGGAAGATGTAGAGTACCGTATGCGTAGCCATTATCACGTGGAAAACAAGGGTAACAATCATGCAAAGCAGGCAGAACGTGATGTAGAAGTGCTGGCTAGATTAGTAAAAAGTGCTTTTAAACAGGGCGGTTTACTTACTGGTGCTGAGCTGTCAGTTCTGATGAACCGAAGCTTAAGTGCGATAGGTCGCTACTTGAAAATGTATCATGAAACACATGATGATATCCTACCTACGAAAGGAATCATCCTGGATCAAGGAAGCCGTCCAACCCACAAGGCGCCCATAGTGAATCTTTATGAACAGGGTATTCCAGACCCGGATATAGCACGCTTAACCAACCACACAATCGAATCAGTGGGGCATTATTTACGGGCATACAGAAATGTGAAGATGATGATGAATAAGGGCTTCAATCTGATAGAAATGGTTCGAGTCTCAGGTAAATCAAGAAGCACCATTCTTCAGTATAGAGAGCTTGTTTATCAGTATCATCCTGACTTAAAATGTACGGAAAAGAACTCAGAAGAAAATAAATGAACCCTAGCAACAAAAACTTGGATACAACTAACCGGAAGTACTTCCTAATAGAAAATAATAATACCGCCTAATTATCACCAGGAGTGAAGTGATTGCTTTAAGCCGCCGTTAAAATCCCGTCGTGCTAAGTAGATTTTATATCCCCGCGTATAAAGGGGGGCAGGGGTCATTCCTCTCTCCAAACCCGAAACAATCTTCGTTTCTCCATATGAAATGCATTATCTTTCGACCATGCAAAAATATGATGTGATTGTATTGGGGGCCGGTATCAACGGTTGTGGAATTGCTGAAAATCTGGCTCAGTCAGGAAAGCGAGTATTGCTTCTGGATAAAGAGGGTGTGGGGCAAGGTACCTCATCAAAATCTTCACGGCTGATTCACGGGGGTCTGCGCTATCTGGAAACCGGTCAAATTCATCTGGTATATGAAGCGCTTCATGATCGACAGCGACTCATTGCCAAATATCCCGATCTGGTTCAGCCCAGACGATTCTTTCTACCCATTTATAAAAGCAGCCCACGACCAGCCTGGATGATTCGAATCGGGTTATGGATGTATGATATGTTGGCTGGGTCACGGAAAGTAGGACATTCCCGAACAGAAGATATCTCGGCATTCAAATTAAATTTTCCTGCATTTAGTGAAGAAGGTCTTGTCTCAGTTCTCTCCTACGTGGATGCAAAAACCCATGATAAGGAATTAACTCGCAGGGTCGCTGATGATTTTCAGGATTTGGGTGGAACCGTCCTGGTCCACTGTGATATTGAAAGTATCCACTGGGACAACACCGGCTTTGAACTGCATTCCAGTATAGGCGATTTCTCTGCCCCGGTTCTGGTAAATGCCACGGGACCCTGGCTCAATGAAGTGAATGAAAAATTTGATCTTCCCGCCCGCTTCCAGATTCGCAAAGTGAGTGGCATTCATCTCATTTTTGATGGTCTCATCGTACCGGAACTCATGTTCATGCAAACCAGGGAAAAACGCATCTTTTTCATCATCCCGGAACCGGAGAATGACCAGACCCTCATCGGAACCACGGAACGGGAAGAAGACTGTGAGATGGATGATGTCGATCCCCAGGAAAGTGACATCCAATATCTGCTGGATCAGGTCAATGCCTATCTCAAGCCGGATCATCAATTCCAGAGGGACGATGTTCGAGATATATATATCGGGGTGAGACCCCTGGTTCGCAGGAAGGGTGATGTCACCGATGTCAGTCGAGAGTACAAGCTGGATCTGCATACCCGGGGGGACACCAAATTGCTCCACATTTTTGGTGGTAAATTGACCACTTACCTATCATTGGCTGAAAATGTGGCGGAGGTGCTGAGTATTAAGAGTAAAACGAAACTCAAATAATTATCAAGCCCAAGGGGGATTTATGTTCAAAAAAATTATCATCGGGATCGTCGTTGTGATCATTGTGGGAGCGATCTATGTGAATCACTATCTGCGAGTTGGTATTCCAGAACATGATGGCAGGGTCTTTGTCAAAGGCTTGAGTAATGAGGTTTCCATACTGAGAGATACTTCAGGAATCCCTCATATTATGGCAGTGAATGAAGGGGATGCATTTTTTGCTCTGGGATATGCCATGGCCCAGGACAGGCTCTTTCAGATGGAGTTTCTGCGGGCCGCCGGTAATGGCAGTCTCAGTGAAATTCTGGGTGAAAGCATGTTGAAGTCGGACATCTTTTTACGACGCATCATGTTGAGACCCAGAAATGCCGAGGAAGTATTTAATAGCTATCCTCCAAGGGTTCAGATCATGCTGACCTCCTGCCTGGATGGTATCAATACCTTTATCAAGGATGACCCGGATTTGCCCATTGAATTCAGGCTCCTCGGGCATGCACCCATGCTCTGGAGCATTGCTGACATGATGGCCATCGCCAAACTGCAAAGCTGGCAACTCTCCTACAACTATGATATGGAATTGATCTATCGTCAGCTCAATGATAAGCTTGGAGCAGAAAAGGCTTCAGAATTGTTTCCCTATTATTCTCCAGAACATATGAAGATTCTGGATGCCTTTGGCACAAGTAAATCAGGCGATTCAGAATTGATTTCCCAGGCTGCTCAGCTCAGGTCTTTGCTAGGCACCAATGGTGGCAGTAATAACTGGGTGGTTTCCGGAGCACGGTCTGCTTCAGGGAAACCTCTGTTAGCTTCAGATCCTCATCTGCATGGGTCCCGACTTCCCGGTCCCTGGTATTTTGCCCATCTCAGCGCCCCGGGACTGGAGATCGCAGGCAGCTTTTTCCCTGGATTACCCACGGCGTTGATCGGACATAACCGCAACATCGCCTGGGGTATCACCAACATGGGTCCTGATGTTCAGGATCTGTTTATTGAGGAGATCAACCCAGACGATAGCACGCAATATATGTATCAGGATCAGTGGTTGGATTTTGAAATTATTCCAGAAGCCATCCGAATTAAAGATGATGATGCGAAAGACGGATTCAGGATAAAGGATATTGAAGTTCGTAAAACCATTCATGGTCCCATCGTCAAGGAGGATGAAGAACTCCTGGCTTTGTCCTGGACGGGACATCAGTTCAATGGTGAAATGGAAGCATTCTATCGTTTGAATCATGCACGGGACTGGGGCGAGTTTTCACTGGCTTTATCCCACTTCTCCAGCGCTCCCCAAAATTTTGTTTATGCCGATACTGAGGGAAATATTGGCTATTACGGCGCGGGTAAAGTCCCCCTGAGGAAAAGCGGATCGGGAATTTTTCCAGTTCCCGGCTGGTCAGGTGATTATGACTGGGTCGGCTATATTCCCTTCGAGGAAATGCCACATATCTATAATCCTGAGGGCGGGATGATTGTTACCGCGAATGCCGAACCCTATGGCGCGGACTATCCTTATCCCATGCCAGGGGTTTATGCTCCGGATTATCGGACGCGTCGTATCCGGGATCTCATCGAATCCAAGGATAAGCTCAACCTGGATGATATGGCTGCTATACAATTTGACCGGACCTCCTACCTGGCTCCAGTCTTTTTGAAATATCTTTTACCCCTTATTCCTGATTCACAGCAGGAGATTCACGATCTCTTAGCGAACTGGGATCATAAACTGGATCAAAATGGGGTGGAAGGATCCATTTACCACGAGACCATGGAAACCTTCCTGAGATTGATCTGGGTAGATGATATGGGACTGGAGTTGGCAGAAAAATATATTGATACCTGGTACATTTCACTGAATCGCTGGGTGAATATGCTGGAAGACAATAACTCCTCCTGGTTTGATAAAATGGATACCGAAGCGCTTGAAACCAGAGATGATCTCCTGTTGGAGGCTTTCACTTCTGCCCTGGAGAGTTTGCAGCAAAAATTTGGTAGGGAAGACTTTCAAGCCTGGAAATGGGGCACGATCCACACCATTGCCTTTCACCATCCTTTTGAAGCCAAGGGTGGACTCATAGAGAAATTTTTTAATTATGGACCCTTTCCCTTTGGCGGAGACGGGGAGACCGTGAATCGCGG
>JAIPGJ010000150.1 GCA_021736185.1 Fidelibacterota bacterium
CCCGGGCCAATATCCTGGTCATTACCTCTGGTATGAAGGGTGTTACCATCCTTCTGCAGTAACTGCATATCCTTTCGGATCGTTCTACTGGAGACCTGTAGAATACGCCCCAGATCCTCCTGGGTTAGCAGGCCACCTTGCTCATAAGCCTCCTCAGTCAAACGCATGATCTTCAACTGACGCAGCGCTTCTGATCCTTGATCCCGCAGGACATTTAGGTCATCAACACCGTTATCAAGTGTGATTGACACTTCCAAAAGGTCAAGGTCCTTTAGTGGCTTACCATGTTTGGCTTTCTCAGATGCACAGATTAATCGGATTACTCCCACAGCCGAGGGAACCTCACCAAACAGACAACGCTGAGCTAAATCAAGAACGCCCTGGCTCTCGGCTGGTGACAGCTCAAACTCCTTGCGTAAACTGTTGATGAATACCTGCTCTTGAGTCTTCTCAAGGCTACGATCATATAAACTTTTGTGAGTGTGAAGCATCTGTACCTCCGGGTTAAATCAAAACGGCTTCCGGTTACCCAAACTCAATTTAGGTGCCCGAAAGCCGCTTTGCAGGATGAACCTACCGGAAGTACTTCCTTATTTCAAGTACAGCATTTTGATCACCTGGCTGTCGCTGCCAGTCTGTAGTCTGGCGAAGTAAATTCCAGTACTTATGCGCGTGCCATCAGAGGTTTCACCACTCCAGTTGACATCGTACCAACCTGCAGATTGTTGACCGCTTACTATCGTATTCATCACTTTGCCCTGGATATCATAAATCACCAGAGAAACACTTGATTCCTCAGGTAAAGCATAGCGGATGCTTGTACTTGGGTTAAATGGATTGGGGTAATTCTGTCTTAGTTCGAATTCCTCAGGGATAAGCTTATCTGCTACAGATACAACGACATCAATATGCGAGGATACATCTTGAATAATATAGTTGGAGTTAAATTTCATGTGATCAAGCATCACATCTGCTGAGGTTCCAATCTCAATGTCTCCAGTCGAGCTAAAATTGACTGATAGAAATTCCCCTGCTTCACCACCAGGATTTGCACTCACACCAACAAACTGAATTTTTCCCTGCGCTTCATCAACGGATACTGATTTCATGAATCCGCCTAACGATGCGGCGAAGCTAACCGGGTCATCAATATCGATTTGCAGTTTATTCGGGTCATAGCTGATCTGGCCTTCAAAGGAATAGATGTTTTCAACATTAGAAATGATAAATGGAACACTTATGCTTGCATTTTGAACAGCCTCCTGATCCGTTGATTCCATGAGACATGAAGCCAAAAAGGTTGCATTCGGTGTTACTGGCAGCTCCGTCTCCAAGCCTACCAGATACCTGAGAATGATTGAGGCATCCATACCATCGATATGTCCATCCAGATAGGTGTCGGCATTCGCCATGCTCTGGCAATCCAAATAGCTATCATCTATTAGATAAAGTAGAATATCTGAGGCATCCAGTGCTTGGATTGTGTCGTTTTCATCAACATCACCATATTGCGCCTGTGGCACGATATGGACTAAACCATTTGAGATGATCGTAGCTTCAGTGTCATTGAACATTGCATAATCACAACGAATGGAAACTGGATTACAATTTTGACCCGTAATTAGAAATTCCAGATAAAAAAGCACACCCTCCCCACTAATCTCATCCGATCCTGCAAAGGCTGAATTGAGCACACCGCCAACCTCATTTTCCGCCCACGTCCAGTTTAACCCGCCGATCATCGACCCTGATGTATCAATCCCAATAAACTCAAGGCCATTTGAGTAGCCGGAGAAGTCCATTTCAACGGCCCTGTACAAACTGTCAGCAGGTAGAGAAACATGAATGGGGATTAAAATAGTCGAGTTTTCCTGGCCGACTGCGTCTGGGATACTTACTGAAAGCAGACCGGTATCCCAATTCCCCATATGATAAGCAGCATCAATCTCTTCGCTGGTTAAGGCATGATTATAAATTTCCACATCATCTATTTTGCCTTCGAAGGCATTTGACCATTCATCCAGTCCTCGACCGATGGCTGTTCCCATGGGTTGATAATAAATGGAGCCGGGAGCTATGGAGCTATCCTGATAAACCACTTGACCATCGATATAAAACTTATAAACCAAGCCATCAAAACTTGCCACAACAAAATGCCATTGACCGTCATTGTATGTTGTTTCATTGCTTACGAATTTGTATTGGGTCGTCTCCCCATCTATATAAAAAACGCTGGCTATTCCACCAATATGGGGTGTCTCAAGATTAACCAGGGAATTCATACTTATGCTGTATCCCCAAAGTTTATTTCTAATGATAAATTGAGTGGCAGGAGAACCGACACTTTGGGAATTGGAACTAAACCAGGCTGTGACAGAAATGAGGTTTGGACTTAGGCGAGGATCATTTCCCAGTGCGATGACATCATTTCCTCCATCGAAGTAATAAGCACTGTTTTCATTGCCAAATCTATCTTCTGTTAAGGTTGCACCCTCAACCATGCCATGAATTTCATGTCCACTCACATCATTGGCATTGCCATCGAATGGGTAGGAAGCAATCAACCCATTTTCAGGAAGGCTTATCTCAGCAGCTACAATACTGGCATCATCCATGAGGACACCATCGTTTCCAGAGCCAGTCAAATCCCCAGCGGTTCCATCATCAAAGTTCCAATATGACAGAAGACCTTGTTCATCTCCGGTCAATACGGTAAACATCCGCGCATTTATCTGTTCGGGACTTAAGGCATAATCCCATATTCTAACTTCATCAATCGAACCAAAAAAATATCCAAAGTCCTGGTAGTCATGTCGGTGGCGTCCAATTTCAGTTGTGGCGATGTTAGTCGTGAAGCTTCCTTCTTGCGTATAAGGAGTTGTCGCCACCAGGTTGCCATCTCTATATAGTTTGATATCAATACCATCGAAAACACCTGCCAGATGATGCCATTCGCCGAAAGCTACATTGGTATACGTGGCATTCTCTGTACATCCCAGATCGGTTCTTAGGCTAAAGGAGTTCTGCGGGAGGTCAGGTCTAGCCCTGGCAACCAACGCAATTGCACTATGGTTGCACCCCGTATGATCAGCTCGTTGGGTAAATATAAAATTTTGTTGTTCAATGCCCCCTCCCTCGCCTAGCAGTTTGTACCAGGCTTCAATGGAAAACGAAGTGCCATCCATAATAGGTTGTGGCAAGGCAACATAGTCCCCATTTCCATCCAAAACCAAAACCCTGTTCGGGTCCATCTCTGAATCGATAATGTTTGCATCCCCCTGCAACACACCATCGTTTCCAGAGCCAGTCAAATCCCCAGCAGTTCCATCATCAAAGTTCCAGTATGACAGAAGACCTTGTTCATTTCCGGAAAGCGCGCTAAACATCCGCTCATTAATCTCATCTGAACTTAAGGCATAATCCCATATTCTAACTTCATCAATCGAACCAAAAAAATATCCAAAGGCTTGATAGTCATGTTGATGGCGTCCAATTTCAGTAGTGGCGATGTTCGTGGTGAAGCTTCCTTGTTGCGTATAAGGAGTCGTCGCCACCAGGTTGCCATCTCTATATAATTTGATGTCAACACCATCGAAAACACCAGCCAGATGATGCCATTCTCCAAAGGCGGCGTTGGGATATATCGCAGTCTCTGAACAACCCTGATCGGTTCTCAAATGAAAAGAACTATGCGGGAGATCAGGTCTAGCCTTGGCAACGAGGGCGATTGCACTATGGTTGCACTCCGTATCATTAGCTCGTTGGGTAAAGATAAAATTCTGTTGTTCAATACCCCCTCCCTCGCCTACCAGTTTGTACCAGGCTTCAATCGAAAACGAGTTGCCATCCATAATAGGTTGTGGCAAAGCGACATAGTCCCCATTTCCATCTAAAACCAAAACCCGATTCTGGGCGATAAGGGTTAGTGCCAGAAATAAACCGAGCATGTACTTTACTATTGTTTTCACTATTCCCCCTGCATTTTATGAATGAACTGGAAAACCATGATTAGAGTTAACAATTTAATCAGAACTGTTCTCATTCTTAAGCCATTGCAGTGCCAGGTCAGTTTTATACTTTTATGAAATGAGACAAGGCAATGCTCTAATATGACCTTTTAAACAACAAAACCAAATTGCCATGGGAAAATATTTAATCATTAAAGCCATTTTGTATAATTTTTTATTCCAAATAATTGCCCTGATTTAGGAGACGGTTTAAAAATTTTGTGTGCTATTACTCTCTCAGGGATAATACGAATATCAAGCATCACCTGATTAACCATAGGTTAACAGGGGTAGGTATAAATATGTTATCTAAAAAGGGGCCACCACAAGAGACCAACAATTGCCAGCGAGATCAGGGATATGATGGCCATCCTCCAGCCTGCTTTGAGAAAATCCGGGGCTTTAACCAGGCCACTGGAATAAATGATGGTGCAAGCCGGCGCTGCTACCGCTGTAAAATATCCAAAGGCCGATGATATGACCGAAGCCAGTCCCAGGAGAATGGGATCTCCGCCCAGATTGAGAACCACAGGACCCACAACCGCTACCGTGGCTGAACTGCTGAGAAGATTTGATAATACGCCACTCAAGGATACTGCTACCACCGCACGCAAGGCATCTATATTGGGAATGATCCCTTGCAGTATTCTGACACTTCCATCTGCCAGCCAGGCTGCTCCGCCAGTATTCTTCATCTGAACACCAATGGAAATGGTTGCTCCAAAGAGCAGGATAACGCCCCAGTTGACCCCCTTGCTAAGTTCTTTCCAGGAAACCAAACCAAAAGCCAGATAGAGAAAGATTCCCACCAGTGCGATGGTCCCTAAGCCATAAACTTCACTTAATTCAATCCAGCCATACAGCACAGCGGCAAACAAGACCAGGGAGAAAATTTCCTTCGAGGTCATTTTACCAGCGCGGGCGACCTCTATGGAAAGGCGACGCACTGCAGTATCCAGAATCTGTAATTCCGGGGGAAAAGTTTTTAATATGATATAGGCAGTGAAGGGGATTTCAAGCAACACCATGGGATAAACCATTTTCATCCATTGAATGTAGCTCAAACTTCCTGATCCAAATTCAGCCCAGTAATTCATCATGATCACATTGCGGCCACCACCACTGGGTGTTCCAATGGAACCAATGGTCGCTCCGTAGGCGATTGAGAAGAGCAGGGCGGCCACCAGGCCCGTTATTGATTTCCCCTTTTTACCAGTAAATCGAATCAATGTCAAGGCGACCGGCAGCAGCATGGCTGTCACCATGTGTGGTCCCACAAAGCTGGATAGAATCGCAGAAATAGCCGTGAAACCAGCCACAATACGCCAGGTTTTATTTCCGGTGATACGAATAATTCCCAGGGCCAGTCGCCGATCAAGGCCCTGGCTTACAATGGCGACGGCCAACATGAGTGAGCCCATGATAAAGAATACGGCATCATTCATAAAATAGCCCCCTACCTCATTGGCTGTACTGCCCCCAATAATCACCTGCCAGAAAATCAACTGGAGGGCAACGGCTGGCAGGGGTATGGGTTCCTTCAGAATCAGGATCAGGGTCATCAATATGATGATGAGAATATGATACGCTTCCAAATTGAGGGATTGAGGATGAGGAACGAAAAAATACAGGATGGCTCCCACTGCCAGAGCAATCAGGAGCCAGCGTTTCTGCTGGATCCAGAAAATCATGTCAGCGGTAATAAACATGGGCGTCGTCCAGCTAGCGGACGATCAGGATCGGGACGTCAGTCTGTTCGAGTGTCTTGATGGGCTTACTGCCAAACAGAAATTGTTTCACGGGGTTCAGTGTCGAAGCACCCATGATAACGAAGTGATTGTCCCCGGCGAACTCGACAAAAGTCCTCACAGGATCGCCGGTCAGGAAAAATTGTTCGACCTCAATTCCCTGTTTACGAAAATATGATTTTGCCAGATCGGCGGCCCCCAGATAGCCATCACCAAAGCGTTTGGTTTTAGACACAGTCAAGGTTCTCACCGGCCATCCCAATTTTTTGGCAATCAAGGCGCCATACTCAACAGACTTTCTGGTAGCAGAAGAGTCGTCCACCAAAAGCAAAAGTTTGTAATGCTTGCGAGGATTAAATTTTTGAAGGACA
>JAIPGJ010000151.1 GCA_021736185.1 Fidelibacterota bacterium
TTTTTATCCATCTTCAGAGTATTTCCCATGTATTTCGTTCTCCTTGTTTTGACAAAGAGAACTTAGTGGTTCTTCGCTCTAAAGGTGGTACATTTTCAACTGCCCACTAGTGGCACACTTTGACTGCCCCCTGACAGCTTTCAGAAAAAATTTTGAAAAAAGAGTTTTGGACAAAGACCAACCCCAAAACAATATACTCTTTTAGCGAAAATGATTTAATTGGTAATTCTAAAAAAATTACTACCAACAAACTATTGTATATCCAAAATGTTGACTCCCCATTAGTATCAGAAGCCTTAGAAAGTGAAATTGATCATTGGTCGGTTGATACTATAGTCGACAACCATTTTGAGGATAATTATGGCATTGATTGGTACTCAAAAAACATAAAACAGTCTTATGCAGTAATTATTGATTTAGGCAAATCTTCGTATAGGGAAAACTATCAACAATTCCTTAAATGTGCACTAGTTGCAGGAATGGCGATAGGTTCTGGCCGACGTGTATTAGTTTTAAATTCCGCAAACGCTTCAAAACCATCTGATATTATAAAAATTATTAAATCGTATTCTACAGCGAAAGAAGCGAAGCAGCTTGTAAGCAAGTTTATGAATTCTCTCGCAAATGATTTTGCTCTCATCAACTCATATACTTCCAGCTTACCTGATAGTGGGTCACAAAAATTTAAGGATATTGATCTTGGTGAACATGTTGCAGAAAATGATACCTCATTATTGGAATCATGTTTCATAGAAACCCCCGAATATTACGAGTTAACAAAACCGGGTTATAAATTATTTATTGGTAGAAAGGGAACTGGAAAAAGTGCACTTTTTTTGAAAAGAGTGCCACGTGCGAAAGCTAGTCGTCATATTATCATTCACCAAATGTTTGACAAATACAATCTGAATGATATTTATGATCTCACACTGAACTTTGTAAAGAAAAACGACATAGATAAAATTTTAGCTGCTTTTTGGACATACATAATATTCAGTGTTCTCTCTGAAAACATCAGTCGACACATTTTAAATGATAGCGCATTACTTGGAAAGGACGACTATTCTGCAGAACAAGAGTTCCTCGAAAAATATGATTCTATTTACGCTGATGTAAGTGAATCAACCATTACAGAAAGATTGATCTTCATTTACGACGAAATAGCTCGTTCTGGCGTGACTACCGTAAAAGAGATTAAATCAAAACTATATTCTAGAGAGATTTTAGGACTAAAAAAAGCTGTTATGACCTATCTTTCAGCTGCTGATGTTAAACTTCAGCTTAATATCGATGGTCTTGATTCAAATTTAACAATTAATAAAAATTCAAGAATAATTACAGCTGTTTTGTACAATCTTCACGATGTCTGCTCGCACCTATTTACTGTAGATTATAAAAATGTAAGTATAAATCTATTTGTAAGATCTGATTTATATGATGCCTTCAGTAGTGATATTTCCGAAAAGGATAAGGTTAAGAAATTTTACCACACATGGGATAGAGAGATTCTATTGAGAATGATAAACGCACGATTTAGATATAACGGTGTTGATAATATAATCGATTTATTATCTGATAGCTTCAATATTGAAGCGTTCTCAAAAAAGATGTCTAAATATGTCTTCTCAAGACCTCGGGACTATATATTTATTATTACGAAAATGATCCAAATAGCTCAAAGTAAAAACTTGAATGAACTCAACTCTAAAATATTTTTTGATTCAATGGACTATTATACAAAACATCTTTATGAATCTATTGATGCAGAGGTAATGACGCTTCCATTTAAATTACAAACATCAACCCTATTAAATCATATAAAGAATGCGAATAATGTTGCAGAGAAAATTCCCCACGAATCACTTGAGGAAATATTTAATAGATTAGGATTAAATGAAGAAGAGAAAATGGTATTATTGGTGTTTTTGTTAAAAAGTCAAATCATATTTATTTATGAGAACAATGCCATAGTAAGATGGTCAAAAGTTTTAGAGCCAATTTCCAAACTTGATGTGATATTAAAATCAAGCGGCAGGAAATATTTAAAAATCCATCCAACAATCGTCAGAATTCTTGAGAATAATTTTTAGGAGAACTCATGCACATTCAAAAAGACAAAGTAGTAAGTATTGATTATACCCTCACCAATAACCATGGTGAAGTTTTGGATAGCAGTTCCGGTCGTGAGCCGCTGGCCTATTTGCATGGTAATGGCGGACTCATTCCCGGCCTTGAAAAAGAACTGGAAGGCAAGGTCAAAGGCGACAAGCTGGTGGCCATCATTGCTCCGGAACAGGCCTACGGTCTCCGCACCGAAGAACTGGTCCAGGAAATTCCCCTGAAAAACTTTCACGATGCCAGCGAAGTCAAGGTTGGTGTCCAGTTTCAGGTGGAGAATGAACATGAAGTTCGCATTGCCACGGTTACTGCGGTTGGTGAAAACTCAGCCACCGTGGATATGAATCACCCCCTGGCTGACGAAACCCTGCACTTTGATGTGGAAGTCATGGATGTCCGGGAACCCACCAAGGAAGAAATGGAACATGGACATGTTCATGGAGCGGGTGGACACCATCATTAAGGAAAAATTAATAAGTAATAAGTAAAAAGTAATTTAGAAGACTCGCATTGGGTCTTTCAAGCAGGCTCCAGTCTGCGCTAAAGGGCTTGGACAGAGTAGTCGGGCAGACGCAATGCGAGTTTGTGATTTTTCAGGGTGCAAACAGATTCGCTATAAAAAGATATTATCTCAAAATTTCCAATCTCAAATTAACGGAGTATTAGCCCTCAACCATGTCCACGGCTATATTTGACTGAACACAATATTTTGGATTTAACCATGCCAGGAAAACCACCTATGAAAACCCCCATGCTATCGATTTTTGTTGCCATTATTCTTGCTGCCTGTGCAGCACCGCAACCCCCCGTCGCACCTCAACCGGTGTCCCCGCCAGCCATTGCCGTTGAGCAGAATGTTCAGATGCCTCGCGAGTTCCGGGCCGCCTGGGTTGCCACCGTGGCCAATATCGACTGGCCCAGCAAGCCTGGTCTGAGCACCGCAGAACAGCAGGCCGAAGCCATCAGTCTTCTGGATAGCGCCGTGATTCTCAACCTGAATGCCATCATTTTCCAGGTGCGACCCCAGTGTGATGCCTTCTATCAAAGCGAACTGGAACCCTGGTCATATTTTCTCACCGGTGAGCAGGGGAAAGCACCGGAACCCTTTTATGATCCCCTCACTTTCTGGGTGGCAGAAGCACATAAACGTGGACTTGAACTCCACGCCTGGTTTAATCCTTATCGCGCTCACCATCCCAATGGACAGAAAAATGCAACATCAGTCATTAATACCCATCCGGAAATAGTCAGGGAAATCGATAATGGCTATTTCTGGCTGGATCCAGCTGTACAGGCCACTCAGGATTATTCCTACGAGGTGGTCATGGATGTCGTCAAACGTTATGACATTGATGGTGTCCATTTTGATGACTACTTCTACCCCTACAGCAGTATCGATTTTCCCGATGATATTGCCTGGCAAGCCTACCTGAATAACGGTGGCACGCTGGAACGCCACGACTGGCGTCGTCATGCCGTCAACGTTTTTATCAAGCGGATTTATCAGGGGATCAAAGCAGAAAAAAATTGGGTCAAATTTGGTCTCAGTCCTTTTGGTATCTGGCGTCCAGGTACGCCAGCATCCATTAAGGGCTACGACCAGTATGATAAACTGTATGCGGATGCCAAATTATGGCTGAACGAAGGCTGGGTGGATTATTGGACGCCCCAACTTTACTGGCCGACGCGTCAGATTCCCCAGAGCTATCCAGTTCTCCTGGGCTGGTGGACGAGCCAGAACAGCCATGACAGAAACATCTGGCCCGGTCTTTTTACCAGCAAAATCAAGGATGAAGCCAGCGCCCTGGAGAATTTTAGCCAGATCATGATTACCCGTGGGATGGTTCCTGATGGTCCCGGTAATGTGCATTTTTCCATGAAAGCCCTGCAGCGTAATTATGGCGGTATCTCAGACATTCTCCTTAAAGGACCCTATTCCCAGCCCGTTTTGATTCCCCATTCCCCCTGGCTGGATAATGTGGCTCCGTCGGCTCCTCTGGTGGAAATTGACCCCCGAGAAGGCAACGTCCATATTAACTGGCTCCACGAGGACGTGCAGGATGTCAACCAGTGGGTCGTTTATTCTCAGAGAGGCAAAAAATGGGATTATCAGATTTTCACATCGGATATGGAGTCCTGCGTTTTGCCCCTGGTTATCCGCTCTGAAGACGGCATGACTCCGCCCGAGCTCCTGGATACCATCGCAGTAACCGCCGTTGATCGACTGGGTAATGAAAGCAAGAGACATTATATCTCAGTAAGATAGGGACTCCGCACCGTCCAGAGATAAACCCATCACATGGGAAAACAAGCTGCGTGGAGTTGAGAATGATGGAGCGCCTTCTCCTGCTGGCCTTTATTTTTGGCGTCTTGCTGGAACAGGTTTCACTCGAACCATAAAAATGGTGTATCTCAAGTAGACTGATCAGCTATATTCGAGGCGCGGGGAACAGCCATGATATCAATCTCACATCTCAGGAAAAACTTTGGTGATCTCGTTGCCGTAGATGACCTGTCTCTCACCATTAATCAGGGGGAGATTCTGGGATTGTTGGGTCCCAACGGGGCGGGAAAAACCACCACCATCAGGATGCTCTGTTCGCTGTTGGAAGCAGACGGGGGAAAGATTGAGTGGGAGTCAGCTTGCCCTTTATCAGAAATGATCGGTTTCTGTCCCCAGGAGAATATTTACTGGCCCCGGCTCAGTTGTCTGGAGCAGTTGGTGTTTTTGGGGAAAATGTACGGGATGTCGCCTGAAAGCGCTTATGCACGAAGCCTGGATTTACTTGAGACTCTCGGTTTATCAGGCAAGGCAGATGTCTATGCCGCCAAGCTCTCTGGCGGGATGCAGCGCCGCTTGAATATTGCTCTGGCTCTTATCCATGATCCCCCCGTGCTTATTCTGGATGAACCCGAAGCCGGCTTGGATCCACAGAGCCGAATTCTCGTCCGTGATTTAATTCGCTCTCTCGCCCGCCAGAAAACCGTGATTGTCACCACCCATAATATGGATGAAGCGGAGCGCCTGTCTGATCGGGTCGCCATTATTGACCACGGTAAATTGCTCATGCTGGGCAGTGTTGATGCTCTGAAACAATCCCTGGGAACCGGCGATTGTCTGGAGCTTCGATTTGCATCCGATCCGCGGCCTCAGTTTCTTGAAGCACTGAGCCACTCACTGGGCCTGAAAACTGAAAATATCTCTGTGGTACAGCATAAATTGCTAATCAGATCCTTTCACCACCTGGAAAGACTCTCTGAGCTGACCAATCTGGCAAAAAAGCACCAGCTGGAAATTCAAGATATTCAACTTAGAAAGATGACCCTGGAGGATGTCTTTATCCACCTCACAGGCAGGGCTCTCAGAGAATGAGCAATATTGGATATGGTCGCATGTTAACTAGACCGAACATTGAGTTTCTCGAAATGTCCAATATCGAAGCCAAAGGCGTATTCATCGTTCGTCATTGCGAGCGCAGCGCGGCAATCTCCAACTTCTTGGGTTACGGACAGCCCGAGATCGCGTCGCGTTGCTCGCGAAGACTCGAGTTGGGAGACAAAGAAACCGTATTATTCAGAGCGCCGGGCAAACCATGATCTGGGCCATCTTCATCAAAAGCGTCAAGGAACAACTCCGTAATTTCTGGATACTCATCCTCATGGTCTCCATGGCACCCTTTTTTGTCTTTGTCTATTTCCTTATCAACGAAGCTAGTCAACCCCACTATCAGGCCCTCATTCTTAATCAGGATCAGGGGACTGATGCAATGGCTGAACAACACACGAATCTCGGGAGTTCACTCCTGCCAGCTTTTGAAGATTATCTGGCCCGCGTGGAGAACGTGCCCCTGAGTATCAAGACGGCCAGTTCTCGGGAAATGGCCATCAAGGATATTGAGACCCGCAAAGCGGATGTTCTGGTGGTCATTC
>JAIPGJ010000017.1 GCA_021736185.1 Fidelibacterota bacterium
AGAACTACGAAATAACTGTTTTTGCTGTGAGCATCCATGCCTATATATTTCATAATGCAGCGCCTCCTTCTCTGGTTGATTAACGTTGGACAACCAAAATTAACCAGGAAGGACGCTGCTTTTTCATATATTGTCTACGTTCCTGCCGAGCGCCCCATAGGCAACGACTTGGCAGGCCTGGGATGGTTCCGGTGGATGAAGGCAACGAAAGTAATAATCAACCAGGGGACAGGCTTAATGAATAAAGATCATGATCTAAACAGTAGCTTGAAATTCGGATATTTTTCATCCATTTCCTTATCGATTTGGACACTCATCACCTTTGGCTTTGCCATGATAGCGATCCCACCCGTCGGACCCTATTGTCCCGGCGATTGTATGAGCTATCCCTATTCTGATCTTCTGGCCTATTATCCCCGGGATTACTACTGGATATATTTGGCTATCTTTCAATTATTTATCTTCATTATTTTTATGATCTCCAATCACGCCCTGGCCACATCAGAGAAGAAAATATTCAGTTCCATCAGTAGTGCTTTTGGCCTTATGGCTGCCACCGTATTATTGATCGCCTATTTCACTCAATTTTCTGTCGTCCCCATCAGTGTCTTCAAGGGTGAAACGGAGGGCATTGCCCTGATTACTCAATATAACGGACACGGATTATTTATCGCCCTGGAAGAACTGGGCTATATTTCCATGAGCATTTCCTTGTTCTTCTTAGCCTTTGTTTTCTCCAGGAAAAATCGTTTAGAAAAGGCCATTCAATGGATCCTGATGGCACCACTGCTTGTCACGGCCCTTGCTTTCGTTTATTATTCTGTTAAGTATGGTATTGACCGGGACTATCGCTTTGAAGTCGCCACCATCACCATCAACTGGCTGGTACTGATCGTGGTTGGCATCTTAATCAGTATCCACTTCAAACGAAAAATGAATGCAAATTCAGCATGAAACATCTATCGAGGTAGAGGCCTCATCTTCAACAAGGAGGTGTAATGAAATCAGCATCACTATCACTCTGTGTCGCTATCGGACTGTTTTCCTGTTCAAGCAACATTCCCATGAGCACGTCAATGGATGACGATATTGTTTATGCCCAACACGAAGCGATTCACTGCTGAAGTTCAAGTCGAGGTGACCATCACTCATCAATTCCTCAGGGATGTTGGGCTATAGGTTATCAGGAATAAGCAGGTCTTAAATTGAAAGCATGTTGGATTTTGAAGTCGCTTCTTGGAATACTTTTCACTGGCCTTGTGCTCCTTGTTATCGTCATCTCATGTGGAGAATCATGGGTCAACCAAGCCACCTTCTATCCGCGGAAAGGCTCTGAAGTCGATATCGACAGACTGCCGCCATCCATAAAGCATTTCTTTATTCCCACGGAAGACGGAGAGCAGCTCAGCTCCTTTTATGTACGAGGTGATTCCTCCAATAAAACCATCCTGTATTTCCATGGTAATGCCGGGAATGCCTCGGGGAGATTGTCTGCTGCCGTGGCTTTATCCCGGTTCCACAGCAATGTCCTGCTGATTGACTATCGGGGCTATGGTCTCAGCAGTGGCAGTCCCTCAGAAAATGGCATCTACACGGATGGGCGGGCCGCTCTGAACTACCTGGTTAATGACTTGCAGGTCGAGCCATCGACGATTTTCCTTTACGGACGATCCCTGGGTTCGGCTGTGGCGGTTGAAGTGGCCAATGACCTGCCCCTGGCCGGACTCATCCTGGTCACGCCCATTTCATCGGGCAAGCAGGTGGCTGAACATGCTGGCTATGGAAGCCTGGCTTCCCTCATCGGTACCCCCTTTAACAATCTGGAAAAACTGGCCGGCGTCAACCTGCCCACACTTATTATTCATGGAGACAGGGATGAGGTCTTACCCCTGGAAATGGGCCAGGCCCTGCAGGATGTTGCACCTGCCGGGACCAGACTCATTGTGGTTCCCGGTGCGGGACACAATAATATTGACATGATCAACAGAACGAAGTATTACAGAGATATTGATGAATTTTGCACAGAAGTATTGCTGGGCAGGGAAGTTGATGACAAAACGGGCACTTTCGAATTAGACGAAAATCACACTCCAATTTAGCCCCCCGTGATCACCCCCACGGAGGTCGCCAGCTCATTCTCTGCCAAGCCTGCAAGGGGTTCATCAGAAGGAATGACAAAAAATTGAAAGTGAATAAAACAGAGAGGATAGATTAGATGATGGAATCCAATGTGTTCCAGAGGACCACCACCACAGATAAAATTATTTCAGACGCCCAGTACAATCTGGCCATTGGAGCTACCCTGCTATGGGGATTTTTCATCAACTGGGTTCTGGTGGAGTCCGTGGATCCGAACTATTTGTACAGTATCAACCCCTTTGTGTTTATCATTCTGTACTTTGCATCCGCCATGTACGGGATTCGCCTGTTTAGCAAATCAGATGATCCGCTTAAAAGCTTTATCGGCTACAATTTTGTGGTGGTTCCCTTTGGTCTCATCGTCAATATGGTGGTCTCCCAATACAGTCCGGAAATGGTAAGTGAAGCCATCCAGATTACGGGAGGGGTGACGTTGATCATGATGATTCTGGGGGCGGCGTATCCGGCGTTCTTCCAGAGGATCAGCGGGGCACTCACTGGAGCTTTGCTGGCAGTGATCATCGTCGAGATGTTTCAAATCTTCATCATGGGCATCCATTCCAACTGGCTGGATTGGGCTGTGGCGGCCATTTTTTGCGGCTACATCGGTTATGACTGGGGCCGGGCCAATCAAATCCCCAAAACCCTGGACAATGCCGTGGACAGCGCGGCGGCCCTGTATATGGATATCATCAACCTCTTCCTGAGAGTTCTGCGGATCGTGGGCCGGCGGAGATAAGTCCGTCCAGATGATGGAGTCCGAGGTTTTAAGCGATGAAGAATTAGCCAATGCCTGAAGGGAATGAATGATTCGAAATCTATGCCTGTTACTGCTTCTCATTTTCCCTGTTTATGGTGAAAATATTGGATCACTATTTCTAGGCACCTCCTCCATCGGTGGAAACAATGAATTCCGTCCCCGGAATTATGAGGTGAACTATGGGGTCTCAGCCGGTTTTCTGCTACCCATCAGATTCCCCATCATTGATGCTCATTACAAAGTCCGGGCGGCTTACCATCCGGCCATATCCAACCGCAGCTATGATCACACTGATTATGGTTATGTATCGGCGTCCAACGTCTTGCTGGCAGGAAAGACCATCACCCCGGGGCCATTTAAACTCCTGCCACAGCTTGGTCTGGGTTTGATTTATGAGGTGATTTTTGACGAATGGGGTAGCGGATATTTGTATAATCTGCTCTTTTTGGATTATTCGGTAAAAGTCACCCTCCCACGCATCCCGACCCGTTGGGGTTTGCTGTTTAATTTTGAACAGGGCATTGAGACTTCCATGCCGGACTATATGCCCATGGACCGATTCCATGTATCATTGGTCTATACTTACTGATAAATTGCAACACTAACCCGGAGGTAATTATGGTTCAAAAATATTTATGCATCCTCCTTGCCGTTGCCACATATGGACAAGTGCAATTCACGGTGCAAACCGATACCACTGTCTATTCGGTTGGTGCTCCCGTGGAAATCACCGGGAGGGTTACCAATATATCAGGGGAGACCGTGACCCTGAACTGGCCCACAGGGTGTCAGTTCAACTATTATCTGGGATCCTGGGGCTCTTATGAATCCCACGGTTGTACCCTGGCCCTGACCTGGATTACCCTGGAACCAGCCATGTCCCACAGCTGGGAATATATCCACAATCCCGAGGACACGACCTTTGAGGAGGGAAGCTATGCCATCGTGGGCTCCCTTTATAATGAGGAGTTCAGGTTGACACCGCCTGTGTTTATCACCATTGGAGACGTGGAAACAGACTATTACAAAATTGGTTATGCACCACCTGCGGATTCGATGTTGCTGGTGAATGGCGGATGTACGCCAGTGGTACTGGTTCCTGTTGTAGAGCACATTTCAGACGATCTGGACCTGGTGCGGATTAATACCACGGATAATTCCTGGTATGTGTACAAGCCAGTCGATCCGTATGCAATTAATCCCTATCCCTGGGGAGCCACCGACTTTTATTTCTATATCAGAGATTCCCTGGATTATAGCTACGAACTGTTTCTGTTGCACGAATGGGAGGATTTCGCACTTGACTTTGATCAAGAAAATTACCTTTGGGTTGATGGAGATTGTACGTACCGGTTGATTCTGTCCCACGAAAATGTCGCGGTGGACAGCATTGACTATGCTTTCAAAGCGAGGATGACCGCGAGCATTGATCCGGGAGTGGTGATACCCGCGATTGTCAATGTGGAAGCGTATCCTTCACCCTTTAACCCCATGACCACCATTGCCTTTGAACTCTTGCAGCGTGCAGATGTGGTTGTGAATGTTTTTAATCTGGCGGGTCGCCGGGTCTGGTCTACCCGTATCCTCAGATCTGAACCAGGACACCACGAACTGGAATGGCAGGGCCAGGATCAAGGGGGCGTGGGGGTCCCATCAGGGATTTACATCATTCAAGTGGAAACCGGCCGCTTCAATGAATCCATCAAAGTGGTCATGCTGAAATAGGATTTGAATCAAGATGGAGAAAACAAGATGATAAGAATAATGTGCCTATTGCTGATGCTTCAGTTGAGCGTATCTGCTTCTGATGTGGAAAAATGGTCAATCTCTGTGTACGGATCGGCCAAAGTGGAAGTGGTGGCTGAGCTGGCCACCATTGTATACGGGGTATCCGAAAAAGGTGCCTCCATAGATGAGGCTTACGCGAAAATGAAGACGGTTATCAAAGCAGCCAATCTCGACCTCAGACGACTGGGGGTAAAAGAGAGTGATATCTTTGTCTCTAACTTTAGCTCAGGTGATAATTATTGGGGAAATTCCGCTTTTTTCAAAGCGGACAATTTTCAGGCTTCATCGCGTGTAACCATCACCAATCTTGATGTATCCCAGGTTGAGGCGGTGATTCTAAGCCTGGGTAAAAACGAAATTGATAAGATTCTGAGTGTGGTCTACAGTTTAAAATCTGATGCACCGCATAAACAAAGAGCACGGGAGATGGCCTTGCTGGCAGCCAGAGAGAAAGCCATCCAAATGGCTCAAACCCTGAAAGGCTCTATTGGTGACGCCATTGCCATTGAGGAAATACCGGGAGTCTCCGAAGCTGGATATTCAGCAATCGCATCAAGGGGTTTACGTCAAAACCCCTTTAATGCAGTCTATGCCTACGAGGTAGCGAATAAGCCGGAAATGACATCTTTTTATCCAGAAAAAATTTCTATTGAACAGCATGTAAGGGTGGTTTTTCACCTGATTCAATGATTCACTTTAAGCTCCCCGGCTTTGGATTAAAAACCTCAGCAGGGTCGGTTGTTTTTTCAGTGAAAACCATTATAATGGAAGCAATCAAGTGGGGATAAAGGAAAAAAACATGCAAACGAATATCCAAGCTTCAGGGTTTTCTCATCTTTCGTTACGAACTTATGCACTGGTTGCAGGACTGGGGCTATTGCTCATGGCCATCCTGGCTCCCATCGCCAATTTTGGTGTCATGGAAGCGCTGGTTGTTCCTGGTGATGCAGCGACCACGACCAATAATATTGCAGCCTCTTCTGGCTTGTTCCGCACAGGCATCCTGCTCTTTCTCGTTGTGGTCGTTCTTGATGTCATCGTGGCCTGGGCGCTTTATGGACTGCTTCATCCAGTTAACCAGAGTCTTTCTTTATTGGCTGCGTGGTTCAGGGTGGTCTATGCTACGATTCTGGCGGTGGCTCTGGGTAACTATTTAAATGTACTTCAGCTGGTCAGTAGAGATTATTTACAAATCTTTGGCAGCGGCCAGCTACAGGCCCAGGTCCAGTTATCGCTTAATGCTTTTACCGATCTATGGAATCTGGGGTTGGCCATCTTTGGTCTTCATTTACTCCTGGTTGGCTATCTGGCCTTCAGGTCGGGCTTCATCCCCATCTTTCTGGGTGTCCTGGTCTTTATCGCCGGGCTGGGCTATACCATCGATGGCATGGGAGGGATTATTTCACAGGATTACTCTCTGTCCCTGGCCATGTTCACCTTTGTTGGCGAAGTATTGCTCATATTCTGGTGTTTGTGGAAAGGTTTCAAAGGTTTCGAACTGGATACCGAATAGAAAACAACGCTGGATGAAGACCTCGATCTGATCCATACAGACAGATCTCGAATAAACCAGATTCTTGAATTTCAGGAGTATATTGATACACCACAATATATGTCAGCCGAGTCGTATCATTATATTTTGACGAAGACGAGGAAAAAGGAGGGGCGGTCGTGAGCAAAACAAAAGTGATTACCGTGTTGTTGTACGCTGTAGTTGTGCTCATCACGGCCGGGGCGGGGTTGCAATTTATGACGGCCACGCAATTTTTTGATTATCACGCCAAAGCCTGCGGGTTGAATTGGAGCAGTTTGAATCCCGATCTGCAGATGCTGATTCTGGCTGGTTTTAAGGTCACGGGCGCCGGTTTTCTAACGGTGGCTTTAAATTTGTTTCTCATGATTGTTTTTTCCTTTACCAAAAATGGTGTGAGCTGGTCAGGCGTGGCCATCCCCCTGGTGGGGCTGGTCTTCTGGTCAGTAGTATTATCCACCACCCTCCTGGTCTTTTCTGCTACCGGTGCTGAGGCTCCCTGGGGCATCAGTTTGTTTTGTGTCATAGCCCTGCTGGTGGGTTTGTTTATCTCTCAGCGGGAGTTAAAACAGATGGAACAAGCAACGGAGTAAATGAGCATGTGGATAAAAACCATACTTCTGCTCGTTTTGACCGTGATTGTCTTTTTGTCGGGGTATTGGCTGCACCGTGCCGGGAGTCCCTATGGGACCTTCGTCCTGGCCATTCACAAACTAGTCGCCCTGGTGGCCATTGTGATAATTGGCAGTCTTCTGGTTGCGGCTCAGCGTCGGATTGGTTTGTCAGGAGGGGATGCTTACGTGGTTGCTGCTGCTGTGGTGCTGCTTATTGCCGCCATGGCCAGCGGAGGGTTCATCAGCGCCATGGAGACAGCCCCCAAATGGGTGCTGGTTTTCCATCGGATTATCCCGTATTTTTCAGCTATTGCAGCAGGAGCTTGTGTCTATATTTCTTGGGTAAAAGCATAGCTTAACTGGAGCTCCAGGCTTTCAGCCGGGCCAAGTGTAGAGCCAGACAAAAAAGCCGGGAGTTCTCACAAGGAGCGAGATTGTATGCTGTCAGAGCTACCCAATATTGGGAAAGTGCTTGAGCAACGCTTGGAGGCGGTGGGTATACACACACCGGCAGATCTGTCTGAAGTCGGGAGTGTCGGTATTTTGCAGAGATTGGAAGCCATCCATGAACCGGGCTGTCTTAGCATGCTCTACGCCCTGGAGGGAGCCCTCCGCGGAACTCGCTGGCACACTTTACCGGCTGAGATTAAAGGTCAGTTAAAAGCAGAACTGAAAACACTTCAAGCTGGAGATTAATCCAGTCGAACCATGGCACCCTTAATTCAACGACGCGTTTTTGCCTTCATGCTCCTGCTATGCAGTTTTTGTGGCGGTCGGCAAGTTCTGGCCCAAAACCCCATTTTTTTGGGCGAAGATCTGGTGTTTTATATTAGCGACTCCCTGTGTGTTCTACGTGGCGAGTATCACTTTCTCAATCCCTCTCAAAACCCGGTGAAGACCCGCTTGTTTTATCCTTTCCCGGTCAGCGAGGAATTGCCCTTTCCGGATGAGATCGAGGTTTTGTCCATGGAAACGGGCAATCACCTGCCCCTCCTGGGGTCTGAAACGGGAATCTCCTTTCTTCTGACCATGGAACCCCTGGCTCAGGCAAATATTCAGATCGAATACTGGCAGCCTGCCGAGAGCCAGAGATTCGAATACATTTTAACTTCAACCCAAAAATGGGGCCGCGCGCTGAAGTGGGCCAACTATGAGATTCATATTCCTGAGCATCTAGAGTTGGAAGAGTGTTCCCTGGGTTGGGATACAAGCTGGGTTGAAATAGAAGAAACAATATACTCCATTTCCAGGGAGAATTATATTCCGACGCAAGATTTTGAATTAAGATGGGGGCTTAAAAAATGAAACCATTATCAACGAGTCTTCTGATTGGATTGTGTATCCTGTTTCCATGGAGTTTGGTACAAACCAATCCCATTGCCTTAAAGTTTTTTTCTGAGCTCCAGCTTGACATTCAAAATCCCACAGGATGGACCATCGAGATAACGCCCTGGGGATCTACCGGCAATCTGGATGGCTGGTATTTTACAACAGAATATAACAACACGGCGTTTCTTGATTCAGGAATCCAGTTTGTTGCAGGCGCTTATGTGGTGGTTCGACAGGAAAATCTTCAGGACCCATTATATCTAGGGCAGGCCGGAAGGGTAATCACCCTTTTTGATAATTCGGGCTATTGGATGGATGAATTACGCTATGGTGATGTTGAATATTCAGAAGCACCCACCCCTCCCCAAGGGCAAAGTATCTGTCTAGGCAACGATTGGCAGTATTTCTGGTATATGGATAGCTCTCCCACGTTTGGATATGAAAATGATGCTGCCGGAGCCATGAGCCAGATTGAAGGCTATGTCTACAACAAGGATGGGAGTCCCCTTCCAGGAGTCACGGTTAGACATGACTACACGGCTTACCATGAAGATTCACTCTTTGTTTTAACTGATAACTCAGGTTACTACTCAATCGAAAAGCTGGCAAGAGCGCTTCATTTTGACGCTCATCTTGAGGGTTACCTATCAGCCGACAGCTCATTTCAAGCCTGGCCCGATTCCACCCAGCGGGTTGATTTTTACTTGACCCCCCAGGTAGGTATCCGCGATGAGGAGTCCCAAATTCCAGAGCAACTGGTCCTCATGCAAAACTACCCCAATCCCTTTAATGCATCTACCACCATCCACTTTGGGCTCCCTGCCACCAGTCAGGTGAGCATCGATATTTTAAGACTGGACGGTAGCTTTGTGGCCAGTGTGCTGGATGAGACTTTGTCAGCCGGATCCTACACGGTGAACTGGGAAGCAGGGGATGTCCCCAGCGGGATATATTTCTATATCATACGGGTTGGTGATCTCCAGACATCAAGGAAAATGATTCTGCTCAAATAGATCAGGTAGCAATATTTTTGGCCATTTGGGCCGCCCCATCAGGGTGTAACGATGTGATACAGTTTAAACTATGTTTTACAGATATTGTTTTAAGTTTAACATAAAACAAGTGCGCTGGAAAATAAAACTCGAGCATTCTAAAAGTTAGTTAATCTGTTCCGCTTAAGTATTTTTGCTTTGAACCATACAATAAAACCGTAACGCTCAGTACAGACAACGGATGAAGAAAAGCAGGGCCCTTGAGGACCTCTTTATCCACTTTTCAGAGCCATGAATAACAAGACATAAATACATGCTGTAAGCTTTGCAATAGGAGAGAACAGACCATGGAACAGGGTCAATTTAGAGTCTACGGATACCGTTGGGTCGTCCTTTCAGTCTTTATGCTGGTTATCTTTATGAACCAGCTGAGTTGGATCAGTTTTGCACCTATCACAGGTCCTGCTGCTGCATTTTATGGTGTCGCGGACCTTCAAATCGGTTTGCTGTCCCTGGTCTTCATGCTGGTCTATATCATCATCTCCGTGCCTGCCTCCTGGATGATTGATAGTTACGGTTTACGCGTCTCTGTAGGAATTGGGGCTGCCCTGACAGGTGTTTTTGGATTCATGCGAGGTCTGGTCGCAGATAACTATACCCTTGTTCTGGTGGCTCAAATCGGATTGGCTGTTGGTCAGCCATTTTTACTCAATGCCATGACCTCGGTGGCTGCCCGCTGGTTCCCTGTAGGATGGCGTGCCATTGCTGCCGGAATGGGTTCTCTGGCCATGTATGTTGGTATCGCAGTGGGTCTGGTACTCACGCCCTATCTCACCGCGAATTACGATATTATCACCATGCTCATGATTTATGGAGTGGCTTCGCCTGTGGTAGCCATCATCTTCTTTGTTTTTATCAAAGACCGTCCCCCGACGCCGCCCTGCGCGCCTGAAGATGAAGAACGCTCCCTGGTCTTCGAGGGCTTTAGGGATTCGCTCCACCAACCTACATTCATCCTTTTGCTGGTGATATTTTTTGTGGGGCTGGGGGTCTTTAACGCGGTGACCACCTGGATTGAAGATATTCTCAGGCCCCGAAATTTTTCCGTGATTGAAGCAGGACATATTGGTGGCATTATGATTTTAGGCGGAATTATGGGCGCTTTATTGGTACCGCTAATCGCCGAACATTACAACAAGCGAACACCCCTTATCCGGGTAGCTATCATAGGAGCCACCCTGGGACTGATCGGTGTCACTTTTACTGCAGAATACAGCCTGATTATTCTGGCGGCTTTTTTCTTCGGTTTCTTTCTTCTCGGTGTGGGACCGCTGGGGTTTCAATATGGCGCCGAGATAACCTATCCGGCACCTGAGGGGATGTCCAATGGTCTCATGCTCTTGGTGGGACAGATCTCGGGTGTTATGTTTATTTTGGGTATGGACAGTTTTAAAAATCCGGTAACCGGGTCCATGTCCATACCCCTCAGTGTCCTGATTGGTCTCATGGGAGTGGGCATCTATTTGAGTTTCCGACTCAAGGAACCCGAGCATCAGTCAGAAGAAAAGAAAGAAGCTTAAACGTTGAGGAAAGAAAGATCATCATGAAAACTGCATTCGTTAAAATGACCATGATGCTGATGGTGCTCTCACTTCATTCAGCATATGCACAATTGCCAAAATTGAAGCTGGAGGCACCCGGAAAGCCCACCGTGGTCTACGATCGCATGGATGTCAAGTCTGTGAGTATGAAGGGGGCCAGCTTTGAATTCGTGTACATTATAGAGAATCCGAATACTTTTGGTGTTGACCATATCCGGGCCGACTATGAGCTGTTCTTGAAGGGCAAGCCTGCTGCCAGAGGCAAAGATGTAAAGTTCACTATTCCCGCCAAAAGCAAGCAGGAATTCAAGTTGCCGCTGGAAATAAATTATTTGGATGCATTTGAATCAGCGGGGGCACTGACGAAAGCCATTGCCAGCGGGAAAAAGAGCATTCCCTTCCAAATGGATATGACCTTTAAAATAAAAGTGAAGGTCCTTAACATCGAAATACCTATTACGACGAAGGGAGATCTGCCCTTGCCCACGGCCAAAGCGGCTCCAAAAATGAAAATAAACAAAAAGAAGCTGAAGCTTTAGCGTGAACAACAGCTATTGCTGGGCTCTGAAGACAATCGTGACATTATCTCTTGACAATTCAAGAGCTTGCCCCTAATTTGAACACATGTTAATACGCGATGAACATATGTTCAGGTCGTCATGCCCCAGTTAACGGTGGATAGGAATCTGCTTTTGCTGGAGGCAGCCCGTCTCTATTATGAGCACAATCTCAATCAGGCTCAGATAGCCGCCCGTCTGGAGGTTTCCCGTCCAGGTGTCTCCCGGCTGCTTCAGGAAGCCCGGGATGCTGGCATTGTTAAAATACAGATTATTGATCCCGGTGCCACAGGCACTCGTCTGGAAGCTGCTCTCCGTGAGAAATATGCCCTCAAGCATGTCCAGGTGGTTCCCTCTGATCCCAATGATGCAGTCCTTAAAACCCGCCTGGGCTCAGCCCTGGTTCATTTTATAGATACCTTGCTTGGCGAAGGCACCACCCTGGGTGTGTCCTGGGGCTCAACGCTGCAGGCGGCTACCTCGCATCTCACACCGCGCTCCATTAAAAATATGACCGTGGTCCAGCTCAATGGGGGCGTCTCCAAAGCAGAGCTGGATACCCATGCCAGTGAAATTGCCGGGCGCATGGGTGAGAACTATCAAGCCATCCCATATTTACTCCCTTTGCCGGCTATTGTGGACACGGCTGAACTCAAACAGGCTATCATCTCTGACCGCCACATTGCCAAAACTTTAAAGCTGGCCAGAGAAGCCGATATTGCCGCCTTTACCATTGGCGCTTTTGGTTCCAGATCGGTATTGGTCCAGGCCGACTATTTTGAAGATGACGAAGTTCAGCAGCTGATTAAACAGGGGGCTGTGGCCGATATCTGTTCACGTCTCATAAAAGCGGATGGTAGTATTTGTTCAAAAGAACTGGATGCCCGTACAATAGGTATCGAACTGGAAGAACTTAAAGCCCGGCCCTATTCCATTGCCGTGGCTGGCGGACCTGTCAAGGCCCAGGCCATCAAGGCAGGACTGGCGGGGGGCTATTTCCGTAATCTGATTACCGATGAAAATGTGGCTGTCACACTTTTAGCTGAGGAATAATATGAGCATGATCATTGCCCTGGGTGCTGATCACGGGGGATATCCCCTGAAAGAGATCATCAAAAAGTTTTTGGAAAAAGAGGGCTATCAAACCATTGATTGTGGAACGGATTCCACGGAAGCCGTGGATTATCCCGTCTTTGCTGCCAAAGTGGCTCGCAAGGTGGCTGCTGGCGACGCCCGATTTGGGGTGATTGTCGATGGGGCCGGTATCGGATCCTCCATGGCTGCCAATAAAATTGCCGGTGTTAGAGCGGCCTTGTGTTATGACCTCTCCAGTGCCAATAATGCCCGGGAACACAATGATGCCAATGTTCTGACCCTCGGGTCAGGCTTAATCGGATCCTCATTGGCCCAGCAAATCGTCAAAAAATTTATTACCACGGAATGTACCGAGGAACGTCATTTAAAACGCGTCAGCATGATTAATGATCTGCAGACGACGAAGGAAAACAATATGGAAACTATCTTAAAAGATCAGGAACTGGGATCTCTCAGTGATGCCGATATTCTGAAAATTGCGGAAAGAGTAGGACAAATCGTCCAGGCCAGTGCCGGTAATGTTTCACCTCAGACACAAGCCACGCCACACCATGACCACAAGGACACGGATATGGTCTGTCGTTGTGGCGTCTGCGCCGAAAAGCAACCGGACACCTATCGCAAATTCATGGATTTTGGCGTCGAGCGTCTGGGTGTTCATGATGCCACTGGTGCAGCTTCTGTTCCTGAGGATGTGGCCCGATGTATCGATCATACCCTGCTCAAGCCGGATGCCACCGAAGATGATATCAGGAAGCTGTGTGCTGAAGCCGATGAATTTCAGTTTGCCACCGTTTGCATCAGCCCCAGCTATGTCCCTCTGGCAGCCAAAGAATTAGCCCATTCAAAGGTAAAGGTCTGCACCGTGGTTGGTTTTCCGTCAGGAGCACATCATCCCACGATTAAGGCCATGGAAACCCGTCGGGCGATTCGTGATGGTGCCGAGGAAATCGATATGGTAATCAATATCGGCGCCCTGAAAAGCGGCAACGATGAACTGGTATATCGTGATATCCGCATGGTTGTGGAGGCTTGTGAAGATGGGGGAGCCATTTCCAAGGTCATCATTGAAGCAGCCCTCCTCACTGACGATGAGAAGGTTCGCGCCTGCACCCTGGCTAAAAAGGCCCGGGCTGATTTTGTCAAGACATCCACTGGCTTCGGACCTCACGGGGCAACGGCCGCTGATGTAGCGCTCATGGCACGTACGGTTGCCAATACAGGCATCGGTGTCAAGGCCGCTGGCGGAATCAGGTCATTTGAAGATGCCCAGGATATGATTAAGGCTGGAGCCACCAGAATTGGCGCCAGTGCGGGCATCGCCATCGTGAAAAAAGCCCGCTCCATCACCATGTCGAGCTGATAGCGGTTAAGCCACGGATGAAACACGGACATGCACAGATAGAAAAAGCTTACAAAAAATCAAATCAGTGTAAATCAGTGAAGATCAGTGGCAAAAAAAAGTAATTAGAAAGCCACAGATGAAAAAAGCACTCAAAGGGTAAAAGTTAAACAGTCGTTATTATGGATCAGCGGACACCAAAACTGGAGCATGGAGAAATCACCAAGGATATTCTTGGTGCTGCTTTTGAAGTGTATAATGAATTGGGATATGGATTTTTGGAGAAAGTATATCAAAGAGCATTGCAGGCTGAGTTATTGCAAAATGGACATTTAGCAGAGCTTGAACCATCCCTTGAAGTAAAGTATAAAAATGCGATAGTAGGGAATTACTTCGCGGATATTCTTGTCGACAGCAGAGTAATTGTGGAACTAACAGTAGCAAAATCTTACAATAAAAAGGATGAAGCCCAGTTGCTCAACGAGCTAAAAGCCAGTGAGATCAAAGTAGGGTTGCTCATCAATTTCGGACAAGAAAAAGTTGAGTTTAAACGATTTGTTTATTGAATTAAGCACTAGTCCACTCAAATTTCCATCCGTGAAAATCTGTGTGGATCAGTGGCTAAAGAAAAGGAATATTAGATGAGTGTAGACCTAAGATCATATGTTTTTCTAGATAACCTGCAGCCTCAGCATGCGGCCTTCATTGGCACCATTGCCAGAGGGTTTTTGCCCCTGGCAGGCATGGCGTCGCTGTATGTGGAAATTTCTCCGGGTATCGAGATCAACCGTATCACTGATATTGCACTGAAATCCACCAACGTCACCCCCGGCATGCAGATCGTAGAGCGACTCTATGGCTTGCTGGAAATCCACTCCTTCTCACAGGCCGATGTCCGTCAGGCCGGTGCAGCCATTCTGGATGCCCTGGAATTGAAGGAATCGGATCGCCAGAAGCCCAAATTGTTCTCCAGTCAGATCATCCGCAATATTGATGACCATCAGACTCAGCTGATTAACCGCATGCGCCATGGCAACATGATCGTTCCCGGTGAATCCATGTATGTCTTGGAGTGTCAACCCGCGGCCTATGCCGCCCTGGCTGCCAACGAAGCCGAGAAAGCCGCCAATATCAATATTTTGGAAGTAAGGGCAGACGGCAGTTTTGGCCGGGTATACCTGGGTGGTGAAGAAAAAGATATTGATGTCGCCTGGCAAGCCGCAGTCAATGCCATTGAGGGTGTTGCTGGTCGTATCGGCACGTCGCAACAGGGATAATATTTAAAGCCACGGATTGACACGGATGAGCACAGATAGAAAAAGCACCACAGTAAAACCATCCGTGAATATCTGTGTTAATCCGTGGCTAAATGAATTTGTGAATTATGAATATGAAAAAATTAACACAAAGAAATAACAAACAGGAGGCAATAAAATGTCTGATGCTCTAGGAATGTTGGAAACCAGAGGCTACCCCGCTGCAGTTGAAGCAGCTGATGCCATGGTCAAAGCTGCCAAAGTTGAATTGGTAGAATATGAAAAAACCGGTGGTGGCTATGTCACGGTCGTGATCCGTGGTGATGTGGCTGCCGTGAAAGCGGCTTGTGATGCGGGTCGTGCCGGCGCTGCTCGTGTTGGTGAGATCGTTGCTGTTCATATCATTGCCCGTCCTCATCCAAATGTGGATGCCGTTTTACCTCTCGGACGCAACAAAGAAGGTAAAGCCGAACTGGCCAAAAGATCTTAAGCCAGAGGTGATCCTATGATCCTGGCAAAAGTTGTTGGGACCGTTGTGGCCAGTCAGAAAGAGCCCAGTATGGATGGACTCAAGTTTCTGACCCTGCAACAGGTCGATATGGAGGGTAAGGCTACCGGCGGATTCGTCATTGCGGCAGATGCCATGGGTGCCGGAACCGGAGAAATGGTTCTGTATGCAAGTGGCAGCTCGGCCCGCCAGACCAAAGTCACCGAGAACCGGCCCTGCGATGCAGTGGTCATGGCCATCGTTGACAATTGGGAGATTGGTGGCAAGCTCAAGTACAAAAAAGGGCGGGATGATTAACGCCCCTGTCTTTCCTGTATCGTCATTGACAAAAACCTGTTTTCGCGAAGCCAAACAGGTTTCAATGAATGAAAGCAATTTAGCCGTCGTTACACGACGTCGGAAATTGCTTTCTGAAAGGCAAAACGGTTTGACCAGATGGAATGTATACATCGGAGGTAGGACATGTCAAAGTTGACAGATAGTCAAGTTGACCTCATCGCAACCAGGGTAGCCTCGCTACTGAACCCGGGTCAGAGCCCGGAACCCCGGCTTACGCCAGTGGTTCCAGACCTGGGACAGACAGGCCAGATGCATTATGGTGTTTTTACTACTGTAGATGGAGCAGTAAAGGCCACGCGAACGGCTTATGAGGCGCTCAATAAGCTGACCCTGGAGCAACGAACCACCATTATTAACAGCATCCGCGCCAAAATGCGGATCCATGGTGAAGCGCTGGCCCGTAAGGCCCACGCCGAGACAGGCATGGGTCGTATTGAGGATAAAATACTCAAGAACCAGCTGGTCACTGAAAAAACCCAGGGCCCTGAAGCCTTGATACCTCAGGCTTTGTCTGGAGATCGAGGGTTAACTTTGACCGAATGGGCACCTTATGGTGTTATTGGCTCCATTACTCCCAGTACCAACCCGACTTCCACTATTATCTGTAATACCATTGGTATGCTAGCTGCCGGCAATGGCGTGGTCTTCAATGTTCACCCCATGGCCAAGGAAACCAGCATTCTCAATGTTGAGTTGATCAATGAAGCCATCATCGAAGCCGGAGGACCACCCAATCTGGTCACCACGGTGGCCTCACCCACGATTCAAAGTGCCAATGAACTCATGCAGCACAAGGGTGTGGACCTCCTGGTGGTTACTGGTGGGGAAGCTGTGGTTAAAGCAGCCATGTCCAGTGGGAAACGTGCCCTTTGCGCCGGTCCCGGTAATCCGCCCGTTGTTGTGGATGAAACGGCCAACATTGAACAGGCCGCCAGGGATATTGTCCGGGGTGCCGGCATGGATAACGGGATTATCTGTGTCCTGGAAAAAGAAGTTTTTGTGGTAGAGTCAGTGGCCGATCAGCTTTTAGCGGCCTTTCCACGTCATGGCGCCGTGGTTTTAAAATCACACGAAGTCAATCAGCTGGAAAAAGTCATTTTCGAGAAAACCAACGGCATGCGTAAACCCGCTGTCATGAACAAGGAAATGATTGGCAAGAATATTCAATTCATTCTTTCCAAAATCGGTATGCAGGTAGCGGATGATGTCCGAATTGCTATCATGCCAGTTTCCGTGGGTCATCCTCTGATCTGGACCGAACAGCTCATGCCGGTTTTGCCAGTAGCCAGAGTGCCCAATGTGGATCAGGCCATTGACCTGGCCAAGGAGGCTGAACATAACTTCCGTCACACCGCAGTCATTCACTCCAAAAATCTGGATAACCTGAGCCGCATGGCCCGGGTCATGGGTTGCAGTATCTTTGTTAAAAATGGTCCCACCCTGGCTGGTTTAGGCTACGGCGGTGAGGGCTATACATCATTTTCAATTGCCAGCCCCACCGGTGATGGACTCACAGGGCCTCATTCCTTTGTCCGTCCCATCCGCTGCGTGCTGGTTGACAACTTCAGGATCGTCTAATGAAAGCACAAGACGCACTGGCTCTCATCGAGCTCGATAGTATTCCCGCAGGTATTCTCACTGCAGATGCCATGCTCAAAGAAGCGCCCATCGCGGTTTTAAAATCCGGTACGGTTCATAATGGTAAATATCTCATCCTTATTGGGGGAAGTGTTGCTTCTGTGGGGATGGCTTTTGCCAAGGGCATGAGCCGGGGCCAGGATCATCTGCTGGACGCTGTTTTTCTCCCGGATATCCATGAAAGTGTTTATCAGGCGTGTTTAGGCAAGAGGTTGACTTGCGGGTCGGAAGCCTTATCTGTAATGGAGACCTTCACCGTAGCTGCGATCCTGCAGAGTTCCGATGCTGCCATGAAGGGTGCTGAGGTCGAGCTGGTGGAATTACGCCTGGCTGATGATCTGGGCGGTAAATCCATAGCTATATATGCCGGGAAAGTAGAAGACGTGGAAATGGCCATCAATCTCTCTGAAAAGGCCGTAGAAAAACCTGAAAACATCCTGTCACAGAGTATTATTCCCCATATAAGTCCAGAATTAGCCAAACAGATCAACGCTTCCACCTATTTTTCCAAATCAGATCTGTCAAAACTTGAGGGTGCCGAATAATGCTGTTGGGCAAAGTCATCGGAACTCTGACAGCCTCTACCATCTATGATGGCTTAGAGGGCGTCCCCATGCTCATGGTTCAACCCTTGGACAAGCATCAGACTCCAGAGGGCGAACCCATGGTAGCCGCGGATCCCACCAGAATGTGTGGTCCCGGTGAATTGATCTATTATGAAAGCTCCCGCGAAGCAGCTCTCCTCTGTGATCCCTGGTTTGTCCCCGTTGATCATGCTGTGGTGGGTATTGTGGATGACATCCAGATAATGAGATGATATGAGTAAGCCACAGATGGACACGGATGAAACACAGATTTATGCTAATAAACACCATCAAACATATCCGTGTAAATCAGTGAAGATCAGTGGCTAAAAGAGGTCAATTATGAATAGACACGATACAAAAAAGTTGATCAGCGGTGGTGGGTATTGTGGATGATATTCAGGTAGTAAAATATGTATAATACTCCTCATTTACATACGGATATTTCCAACAGTCGTTCAAGGCAAACCAAGTCATACAGAAACCTGTTTTCGCGAAGCCAAACAGGTTTAGACATTTGGACAAACAAAAGCGATTTAGCCGTAGCTGCACTTCGTTGGAAATCGCTTTTTAGCACTTCCGCCCCATGCATTCGCTGCAGTAAGCAAAGAGTCTATCGTGGAATGGAGTAAATTATGATACTGGGCAAAGTCTGCGGCACCATCCACTCCACCATCAATCACGACTTTTATGATAACCAGCGCCTATTGGTTGTTGACAAGCTGGATGCCTATTTAAAACCCACTGGTAAATATCTCATCTGCATTGACCGCGTCGATGCCGGCGTGGGCGAGATCGTCCTTATGCTGGATGAGGGAAATGGTGCCCGGCAGATTGTCGGTGACTCCAACGCCCCCCTGCGCTCCGTCATTGTGGGTATTGTTGACGAGGTCAATCTTTCCTGATTTTCAAAAACACCTTATTTAAACAGGGTGTTGGCTAGATTCACAGAAACTCATAAATCACCTTGGTGAAAGACCTCTCAACGTCTATCCTGCAACGACATTAATAATATGGGACATACGACATGAATGACGCAGAACAGATAGTGGTAAAAAAGGGTGACAGCATTGAGCTGGAAATTGAAAGTCTGGCCTTTGGTGGCAAAGGTGTTGCCAAGGTAGAGGGACTCGCCATCTTTGTCGAACGAGTGATCCCGGGACAAAAAGTACTGGCCCGTATAGTAAAAAAGAAAAAGAGCTACGCCGAAGCCTATCCCCTGGAAGTGCTGAGAAAAGCCCCCAACGAAATTGAAGCGAAATGTCCTGCTTTTGGGACCTGCGGCGGTTGCAGAATTCAGAATTTGGAATACACAGATCAACTGTTTGAAAAAACCCGTCAGGTTCGAGATTTGATCCAACGTGTCGGTGGTTTTAGCGATTTCGAAGTGCCGGCAGCCCTGCCTTCACCGGAGGCCTTCCATTACCGCAATAAAATGGAATTTACCTTTACCAGCACACCCTGGCGCAACCATCCTGACGATGAAGACCAACCCTTCGGTCTCGGTCAGCATATCCCTGGACGATTTGACAAAATAGTCCATCTGGAGACCTGCTATCTTCAAAAACCAGTGATGAATGACATTATGAATTTTGTCTTCGCTTTTGGACAGGAACACAAATGGGAAGCCTATAATAATAAGACCCATGCCGGCTGGGCCAGAAACCTGGTGTTGCGCTATGGTGAACATACCGATGAGATCATGGTCAATCTGGTTACTAAAACTTATGAGAAAGAGCACATGCAGGTTTTCAAGCAAGCCATCATGTCTGCCTTTCCTCAGATTACCACTCTGATTAACAGTATTAACACACGTTTATCTGATACTGCTATCGGCGAGTCAGAAGTAATCCTCCATGGCCCGGGACATATTCGCGATCGACTGGGTGACTCGGAATTTGAGATTTCCGCATCTTCTTTTTTCCAGACCAACACCCGTCAAGCGGAAACCCTCTATGCTGAGGCCTTGAAAGCGGCTGGTCTTCAGGGTGGGGAAGTGGTCTATGATCTCTACTGTGGCACAGGAACCATCGCTCTATTCCTTGCTAAGCAGGCCAAAAAGGTCTATGGTTTTGAATTGATTGCCAGCTCCATAAAGAATGCCCGTAGAAATGCCAAGGCTCAGGGTTTTGATAATGTGGAATTCATTCTGGGTGATCTAAAAGATGTCCTTTCCCAGAATGTGGACCGTATTGAAGCGGCTGATGTGATTGTGGTTGATCCACCTCGGGCAGGCTTGCACCAGAATGTGGTGGATGATATTCTCAAGGTGGGTCCCAAACGGCTGGTCTATGTTTCCTGTAATCCTTCAACCCTGGCCAGAGATCTCAAGCTTTTCTGCGCCACCGATTATGAGCTGGTCAGCGTCCAGCCCGTGGATATGTTTCCCCACACCACTCACATTGAGACGGTGGCTCAGTTGAAACGGATAAGAAAAGGCTAGTTAAAAAGGAAAGGTTAAAGAAAATGAAAAAGTTGAGAACCCTGCGGACTGGGATGCTAGTTTTATTCATCTTGAGCAGCAGTCTGTCGTTGCACTATTGTTCGATACCCCAAAAAGAAGTTACACCGCAGGAAAACAAAATGCTAGCTACCGCACTGGACTCAAAAGTGAGCTATGCTGATCATATCCAGCCTCTCATGGAAATCAGCTGCACGCCCTGCCATTGGCCTGAAAAAGGCAAAAAAAAATTACTTAACACCTATGCAACAACGGTCGAAAACATCGATGAAATTATTTATCGGGTTAAATTGCCCAGCGACAGTACTGAATTCATGCCCTATAAGAGTAAAAGATTACCACTGTCAGCGACTCAGATCCAATTATTAGTAAACTGGCGTGATCAAGGGATGGCCAGGTAGTAGCAATATTTTCTAAATAACCCAGTAGCTCAATCTGAGGTAAAAAATCCTCAAGGGCATCTTCTTACTATTAGTGACAGCTTTTGCTGAGCTTGGAAAAGCTCCAGACGACATCAGTTAAAGATCACCCCGAGACAGAGGAGATTCAGCACTTGAACCTCTGTGAGTGATGGCTTTCTTTTTAGCATGAGGAGCATATTTATGGACTACCAGGAGATAATCCGTTGGCTTTTAGAGGGTGATGTTTCCATCCAGTATCAAGTTCACAGGGATTTACAGGGAGGGGAGCGTTCCGACTTCCAGGCGCGGATTGCCACGGAGGGCTGGGGCTCGCAATTTCTGGCCAAGCGTAGGCCTGATGGTCATTGGGGTTTGAAATTTTATCAGCCTAAATGGATTTCTACGCATTACACCCTTCTCGATTTACGTTATCTCTGTATGGCACCTGACACACGCCAACCTAGGGAAACAGTTGGGATCATCCTGGACACCGAAAAAGCTCCCGATGGCGGCATTAAGCCCATCGGTGCCAATCAGGCCAGTGATGTCTGTATCAACGGCATGTTTCTTAATTATGCCTCATATTTTGGAGCCGATCCGGAAAAACTCAGATCGGTGGTTGACATGCTGCTCTCCCAGCACATGGCTGACGGTGGCTTCAACTGTCGTTCTAATGGCAGCGGGGCGCGACATAGTTCGCTCCACACCACGCTTTCGGTTCTGGAGGGTTTCGGTGAATATCATCAAAATGGATATTTATATCGCTTAGATGAGATAAACCAGGCAGCTAGGGCCGCAGAAGAATTCATTCTCATGCACCAACTGTATCTTTCCGATAAAACGGGAGAGATCATCAACAAGAATTTTCTGAAGCTCACCTATCCAGGCCGCTGGTATTACGACATTCTCAAAGCGCTTGATTATTTTGCTGCATCCGGAGCGGAATGGGATTCCCGTATGGAACCTGCTCTTCAGGTTTTACTGAAGAAACGCAACCAAGACGGCACCTGGAATGTCCGGTCCAAACATCCCGGGCAGGTTCATTTTGAGATGGAACAGGCCGGGAAACCCAGTCGCTGGAATACATTAAGAGCCTTGCGCGTGTTAAAACAATATGGTCCTGACCTTCAGGAATGACCGCATTCCGTTTTAGCGAGCGCTTGAGTCTCACTGAACCCTGCGACAACGCTTCGACCCTCCTTCCGCAAGGACCGCTAACGCAAAACAAACAGGGTGATCGACTTCTCAGTCGACCACCCTATAAAACGATAATAAATAATTATATGTGTAGACTATTTTTTCGTCGCCGTTAACTGGTAACAGGTCGCCTCATACCAATCATTTCCAGCTGCTTCACAGGCGGTCATGTCAACACCGTCCACTGTTTCACCATCAGGGTCTTCACAATAGGCATCTTCACTGCCAATAATTGTGAAAGTATCCCCACTAAGATCAACCGTGGCACACTCACCATCTAAACAAAGCTGATCTCCATTGGCTTCCCAGGCAAGAGTGTCTGTTTCAGTCATTCCAAATGCTGAGGTTGAAATATGAACAGTTCCATCGGCATTGAATGTGTATTCCATACTAACGCCAAAAGCGACTACCAGCGCCCAACCAGTATAATCCAGCGCTCCTGAGCAATCTGCATTGGCGTACTGACCCATGTTGGTGATACTCCAGTCGCCTATGACCTTCTCGCTGAGGCTTTTTTCCTTAGCGTCCTCTTCGCAACTGAGGAGTGCCAGACAACAAAATAAGATGGTTAAGTATTTCAAGCTTCTCTCCTTGTGGTTAAGCATCCCCCCAGGGAGGAGCTATTTGATGTTGATAGATTGGGAAACCACATATTTTAATGGATAGGTATTAATTGTCAATGGCAAAAGTATTCTCGGGATTTGGGAAAAACGGGACATTGAGGTGCCCTGTCGAGTCGTAGCGTGTAACACGCAAACTGATCGAAATGTCCAGTATTGGCATGAGCCTAACCCTTCGAAAGCCTCAAGGATCGGCTCTCAATAAAACCCCAATGCAACGGGGAATCAAAAAAGGCCTCTGCGACCTCTGCGGTCTTTGCGGTTTATCTCCAATCCCCTCCGTTTTCACGGAACTATCCACCCCTTTTATCATATATTCCAACGCTATCTGCGAAGCCAGGATCGATTGGGATAGATCGAAGCGGTGTGGGTATCACTGAAAAAAATGAAACGAATTACCACCTCGTCTAAAAACATTTCCACAAGGAGTTGAATGTGAAAAAAAGTACTATTATGCTCATCGCCATTGTCGTTGTGATATTCTTTATAATCAGCGGCGCCATTGGTAAATACAATGCCATGATTACCCTGGAAGAAGGCGTTGATGCCTCCTGGGCTCAGGTAGAAAATGTCTACCAGCGTCGCGCAGACCTAATCCCTAACCTGGTAGCCACAGTGAAGGGTGTTGCCGAATTTGAGAAGGAAACTTTTACGGCCGTCGCAGAAGCCCGCTCAAAAGTCAGCAATGTAAATCTTGAAGGCATTACCAATAACCCTCAGGCCATGCAGAACTTCCAAGAGTCACAGGGCCAGTTATCTGGTGCATTGAGCAAACTCATGGTGGTGGTTGAACGCTATCCTGAGTTAAAAGCCAATCAAAACTTTCTGGATCTCCAGACTCAACTGGAAGGGACAGAGAACCGGATATCAGTAGAGCGTAATCGTTTTAACCAAGCGGCCCAGGGATATAATACCATTATTCGACGCTTCCCGGGGTCGATCTATGCCGGCCTCTTCGGTTTTGAACGCAAAGCCTACTTTGAAGCAGAGGCAGGATCAGAAAAGGCTCCAGAAGTAAAATTCTAAAAAAAGCAGATATCTACAATGGATGTACGGGCGGTTCGCGAACCGCCCCAACTCTTGGAGAAAAGATTAATTCTTATGACCAAAATCAAATCTAGCTTGATCCTGCTTTTTTTATTCACCACAACCCTTCTGGCCGCCGACCTTTACCCCCCTCGTATCAACAAACAGGTGAACGATTGGGGCGACCTGCTCTCATCCAGCCAGGAAAGCCAGCTGGAACAAGCCCTGCGCAATTATGAGGACCAATCTTCCAATCAGGTTGTCCTTGCCACCTTTACCTCCCTGGAGGGAGAAAGTCTGGAAGATGTCACCGAAAAAATGTTCGCCAGTTGGAAATTGGGCCAGGCAGGTAAGGATAATGGAGTGCTCCTGGCCATCTTCAAGAACGAACGTAAAATTCGAATCGAAGTTGGCTATGGACTGGAAGGCGCTCTCCCGGACATTACAGCAGGGAAAATCATCCGCAATGACATCACCCCCTATTTTAAAGATGGACTCTGGTATGAGGGCATTGTCGCTGGCCTGCAGGGCATTATTCAAGCAACCTCTGGTGAATACACCGGAACCGGTGCTCGTCGAGGCGGGGAAAACAAAAAGAATGGCAGTCCCCTCGGCCTGCTCTTTCCAATCATCATCTTCCTGCTGCTGAGTCGCGGACGAATGGGTGGTCTGGGTGGGTTTTTCCTGGGTTCTATGCTGGGATCTGCCATGGGTGGACGCCGTGGAGGTGGTTTTGGTGGCGGAGGATTCGGAGGAGGAGGGTTCTCTGGTGGTGGCGGCTTTGGCGGTGGCGGAGGAGCTTCCGGCGGCTGGTAAGATTTAAAGCCGGACATTTATGACGGGAATTGGAAGCCAAGTGTCAGGGAAATCAATCAGCACAATCAACGGATTAAGCCTATCCAGGCATTGTTTTATCTGCATTTGGCAGAGGGCGGTAAACAGCCCTGCTGGAACCTCATGGAAGGAATGAAAAGTCATGAGTATGCAAGCCACAGCAGTCAGTATGACTCTTCCTGGAGCTCAAAGTGAAAGTTTTCACTTGCCATCCAATTGATCGAATAAATTTGTACAATGCACAATGATTTAGATACCCCCGGGACAGCAGGATGGAAATAAAAAAGCTCGAAAATGAATTATCACAGATACTCCTCGAAATAATAGAAAACGAAGAGCTAATCAATGAATTGACAAGTCAAGTTCACCAGGAGTACCGCTTAAGTGCTAAAAACCTGCTTCGATACTTGATCTTAAGAAGTAAAGATTTAAGAAAATACCATGGAATATTATCTGATCTTGGTGTTTCATCGTTAAGATCCGGTGAAGGATACGTATTCAGCAATCTCTATAGCGTTGTCCGAAACATCAACCTTATACAAAACACCCCCTTTAATATCCGCAAAAGCATCGATATCATTGGCTATACAAGAAGTAAGGAAATCATTCGCGCTCACGCGAACAACCTGTTTAACCAACTGCAAAAGGGACATTTCACCGAGATAATGGTAACCCTGCCGGATGAGGCAGCCGAGGACAAAGAATTAATAAAAAAAATGGTTCTAAATGGAATGGAGATCGCCCGCATCAATCTAAGCCATGGAAATATCGACCAATGGACACAAATGGTCACATTGATTCGCGAGATAGAAAGTGAGACAGAACAAAAAGTAAAAATATATATGGATCTTTCCGGTCCAAAGCTTCGAACCTCCAACATCGAAATTCATAATAAAAAGGGTGAAATTAAAGACAGCATTTCAGTTAGTATTGGAGAACATCTCATCCTTTCAAAAGAGCAAGCAGTTCTTAAAAGACCAAAAACAGGCGAGAAGAAAAAATTAAAAGCCAAAGTGGTCAAGGTATTACTTGATGCCGTAATCGATGACGCTCAAATCGGCGATGTCGTTTTGTTTGATGATGGGATGATCAAATCATCGGTTGTTGACAAGCAGGAGAACCTGCTTGAATTGGTGATCACGGAATGTTACAAGCCCAAACTGGGCTCACAAAAAGGTATAAATCTGCCCAACACAAAACTTAACCTTCCGGCGTTGACAAAAACGGACATAACGGATCTCAAATTTGTTTGTCGGCACGCCGACATTGTTGGGTATTCCTTCGTTAGAACTGCCAGCGATGTCAGCCGACTTTACAGGGAGCTCAGGAAAAACAAGGCAGATCAAATGGGTGTCGTTTTTAAGATAGAAAACAAGGATGCCTTCGAAAACCTTCCAGAAATTCTGTTGAAGGGCATGGAAAGAGATAAAATTGGTATCATGATCGCCCGTGGCGATCTGGCTGTTGAGATAGGATTTGAAAGAATCTCTGAAGTTCAAAATGAAATACTATGGCTGTGTGAAGCGGCTCATATTCCTGTCATCTGGGCAACCCAGGTGCTGGAAAACCTGGCAAAAACGGGAATCCCCACCCGCGCTGAAATTAGTGATGCCGCTTTATCTGCCCAGGCGGAATGTGTCATGCTTAACAAGGGTCCGAGCATTATCAATGCAATCCAGGTGCTGAAGAATATTCTTGTGAGAATGGAAGGTCATTCCTTCAAAAAAAAGAATGAGTTGAGACCATTGAACGTGGCCAAACGATTTATTGACCGTCTCAATAATTAAATATTCAAGAATATATGTTACCCCGTTTCCCGGGAGATCAGTGCTCTAAAAAGGGCTTTATTCTCTCAACCCAGTGATCATATCCCGCAACATTCAGGTGCAAGCCATCCTGGGTGAGCTCCGGATTCAAATATTCCAGACCACTGAGATAATCGGGATATAGGTTGATAAACTGAACTTCCCTTTCCAGAGCCAGAGCGGCTAAAAAACCATTTATCCGCTTGATCTGGGCTGGGGGACAATTTTTCCAGCGTGAAGTAGTGGGCAGTATGGAATGCACAAAAATTTCTGTCTCCGGAAGTTCCTTCTGGAGGGTGTCAAGCAAGATGACAAACATGCTTTTGAGATAAGCATCATCGCGGCGATCACCAATATCGTTTATCCCTATCATCAGAAAGAGCCTTTGAGGGTTGAGGGCGACAGCGGAATTATTCAGACGTTCAATCAAGCCATCCATATGATCACCGACAATACCGCGATTTATCAGGTGAGCCCCCGGGAAATAATGGTTCAGGTCAAAGCCCTCAATGATGGAATTCCCCAAAAATACAACCCCATGCGGGGCGATCGAATCCAGCTCTTGATTGAACTGGTCATTACGGAGCTTCCAATGATCCGTGCGTTGTCGGGTTTGACTCTGTACAGCTGTGACCAGGAGAATACATAAAAGAAAAAATTTGAAGCGACGATAAAAGTCCATCATTAAGAGCACCTTATTTTGTGATCAAGCGCTGACCTCAATTCGCAAGTATCTTTCAGGAATAAGATCAACGATCCTGGAAATAAGTTTCCGGGCAACAAAAAAACTAATCCCCAAACCCAGACATGCCACTAGAAATGCAGTCAGTTCCCGTGGCATGAATCCCTGTAGAGGAAGCAGGTAACCAATAAATAATCCCAGCAGAAAAGCCAGCATGGGGAGTCCAAATTGGATAAGGGCCAGATGCAACTCCAGATTAGAAAGCTCATCAATGCGCACTTCTTGTCCGATTGAAAAAGCCGCCGTGCTTGGCAGCCTCAGGCTTCTCTCGGCTTCCTCTCCCGGTGCACAGACCACCTTCAGTCCACAGGAATCACAGGCATCTTTGCTTGCAAGAATGAGGGTAACAGAAGTTCCATCCATCGATTGGACGACACCCGTTTCGCCATTAAAAAGCATCAGGTGCTAAGCGCCTCCTCTTCAGGAACCGCTTCCAGGACAATCAAAGCATTGGTCGAGCATTTTGTGGTGGGTAAATCTTTCCCCTGGCCATACAGATGATAATCGATGCGGGCCAGATTATTCTCCATGGTCATGAGACCCTCTTCAACACCCCTGACGCACAGCCCGCAGCCCACGCAGGCCCGGATACATATTTGGCGGGATTCTTTTGGCGAGTCCGTATTACGGCAGGCCACAAAAATAGTGTCAGCCTCAGGATGGAGTTCGATAATATTCCGGGGACAGGCTTCAACACAATTGCCACACCCCGTGCATTTATCCGCATCAATCAGAGGCAATCCGTTGGCGCTCATTTCCATGGCATCAAAAGGACAGGCTTCCACACACTCCCCAAAGCCGAGACAGCCATGAAGGCAAAGTTTGTCACCTCCTCCGGTGATGTGTGCTGCGGTACAGTTCTGGATGCCGAGATATTCACCCTTGTGAGCACTTTCATAGTGGCCCCCCTGGCACATCACCCGGGCAATAATTTTTTCACCTTTTTGGGCTTCCAAACCCATAATGCTGGCAATGGCAGCCCGGGCATCATCATTACAAACGGGACATCCATTGATAGCAACCTCGCCATGAACAATACTGTCGGCAAAACTGCCACAGCCAGGCAGGCCACAGCCACCACAATTGGCGCCGGGGAGATTATCCAGGACCAGAGCGATCCGCGGATCCTCCTCCACATAAAATTTCTTATTGGCCACAGCCAGTCCAGCAGCAAAAAGAGCTCCCATACCACCCATACTCAACATTGATATACCGATTGAGGCTAGATCCATTACATAAGTTCCTTTGTAGAGAAATCGACGTTTTTTAAGTCTTTACTGCTCGTCATCCCGAGTACTTCGACTCCGCTCAGCATAGACTTCGTTGAGGGACAATCAAATCCTATTACCCAACACACTTCGACTCCGCTCGGTGTGACGGATTTGGATTCGACATTATGTCTTGAGGAGGTCATCTTTTAAATCATTCCTGCAAATCCCATAAACGCCAGGGCCAGGCCACCGGCTACAATCATGGTGATTCCTGCTCCCTGGAAATATTTTGGAATTGGAGCCAACTCAAGTTCCTCCCGAATACCAGCCATAATGACCAGGGCCAGGGTAAAGCCAGCGCCGGCACCCAGGCCAAAGACCACACTTTCCCAGAAAGCATAGTCCCGCAGGACGGAGAATAGTGCCAGTCCTAGAATCGCGCAATTGGTCGTGATCAGGGGCAGGTAAATACCCAGTGTGTCATACAATGGCTTGCTCATCTTGCGAATAAACATTTCCACCAGCTGGACCAGAGAGGCAATGACCAGGATAAAGCTGACATACTCCAAAATCTCAACCTTAAAAGGCACCAGGATGAGGTGGTATATTAACCAGGTCACAACTGCTGTAATCAGCATGACGAAGGTGACCGCCATGCCCATGGATACTGCCGAAGAAACCCGCTTGGATACGCCCACAAAAGGGCAGATTCCCAGGAAATAGGAGAGGACAAAGTTGTTAACAATTGCCGCTGAAAAGAAGAGTAGAAAATAGCTCATGAGACCACCTTCCGCGCTTTAGACCGGGATGGGTCGTTGTACCAGTTGGCCAGGGCAATCAGGATTCCCAGCGTTAGAAAAGCGCCAGGGGGTAAAATCATAACCATCCAGGGAGTGAACCAGTCGCCTAAAATAGCGAAACCGAAGATACTGCCCGAACCTAGAAGCTCACGGATGCTGCCCAGAACAACCAGCACCATGATAAATCCTACGCCCATGCCCAGACTATCCAGGAGTGAACGCCCGATCCCATTTCGGGAAGAGAAAGCCTCCTGGCGTCCCAGAATAATGCAGTTAACGACGATCAGCGGGATATAGGGCCCCAAAGTAGCAGAAATGGCAGGGAAGTAGGCAGCCAGGAATCGATCAGCCACTGTGACAAAAGTAGCAATTATCACGATGTATCCGGCAATACGTACCTGGTGAGGAATAAAATTTCGTAGTGCAGAGATCATCAAACTGGAGCTCAGGAGGACAAAGGTGGTGGCCAGGCCCATGGCCAGACCATTCATGGAGGCATTGGTGACAGCCAGTGTGGGGCACAGGCCCAGCAGACTGGCCATGACCGGGTTCTCTTTCCAGAGACCCTTGATAAATTCAGCTTTTAAGGATAGGCTAGAACTCATTATTCAGTCCCTCCAAGGGCTGTCCAGGCCGTTTTGATATCGGTGATTTGTTCATTCAGAAGCCGGGTTACTGCCTTGGACGAAATCGTCGCACCCGTGATTCCCTGGATTTCATTATTGTGGGTGGGCTTGGCATTTTTGATGACCACAATTTCTGGTGAAATATGCAGTCCCTTGAACTGAGCAGGAAACCAATAGGGATCTTGCTTGTTGGAGGGATCCACCACAATCTTGGTTCCCAGTCCCGGGGTTTCTATTTGCTCCAGGACCTTGATCCCGGTGAGTTGGGTCATGTCAGGAGTGAGACCTACCATGATCCGTAATTCACCCTGAAAACCACTGCCTACAGCCATAAAGGCTATTCCAACAGGATCAGATATGCTGTCGCGCCGACCGATATAGATGCTTCCGAATTCTGTTTTCTGGGTTTGATAAGAATCATGGGCTGGCAAGACATCTCCAATGGCTGCCTTAAGGGCTTCCTGGCGATGAAATTCAATTTTTGGCTGGGTGACCATGTCCCAGCCTGCTAGAATGCCACCAGACAAAACGGTAATGAGGGTCAGAACAAAAATCATACGAGTAGAGAGACTCATTTTACTCATGCCCGGACCTCCCCGAAGAATTTGGGCCGTGTATAACGGTTAATGAGCGGAGTGAATGCGTTCATTAACAGAATGGAGTACATCACTCCCTCAGGCAGACCGCCAAAAAGTCGGATAATCACGAGAATACAGCCAGCACCAGTACCAAAAATCCAGGCACCCCGGGCGGTTACCGGAGAGGTGACCATGTCTGTTGCCATAAAAAAAGCTCCCAACATGAGTCCACCGCTGAAAAGTTGGAAAACAGGCGAGGGATAGGATGTTGGCGAAATAAGCCAAAAAACTCCGCTCACCAGAAAAGTTGCGCCCAGTAAACTGAGGGGAATCCTCCAGTCTGCGTATTTTCTAATAAGCAGATACAGACCGCCGATGAGAATGGCAATCGCAGATGTCTCCCCCAGCGATCCACTGATATTCCCCGTCAGCAGACCCGACAAATCGCTGGTCACGTGCTCAAATTTGAATAGACCCAGTGGCGTGGCGGCGGTGATGCCGTCCACATCGGCATAGCGAGCCGTGAGAGGCCAGGTCCAGGTGGTCATGGGTACTGGAAAGCTAGCCTGTAAAAAGGCTCTTCCCAGGAGGGCGGGGTTAAAAATATTATAGCCCAATCCCCCAAAAAAATGTTTACCAACGACGATGGCGAAAACAGAACCCAAAGCAGTTCCACCCAGAGAAAATGAAGGGGGGAGTGTCAGGGCTAGTAAGAGTCCAGTGATCAGGGCAGAACCATCAGGAATGGTGAAGGCTTCACCCTTCACCCGATTGACTAGCGTCTCGGCAATCAGGGCGGAGCCAACACTGGTGAGGATAATGCCAACAGCAGCCCATTGAAAATAAACCAGGGCCAGTACCGTGGTTGGCACCAGTGCCGCAATAACATTCCACATAATTTTTGGAACGGTGGCCTGGGCATGGAAGTGAGGGGATGAGGCCAGAATCAGGGGTCTTTCAGGGTGGTATAATTTTTCCCGAGGATCCTTTTTCGGCTTGTCCACTGGATTTTTTGGTGTTTCAGGCTGTTCAGGCTGCGCTTGGGATAGATTTTCTTCAGTCATAAGGACTCCACTAGGCCTGGGCTTTAAGTTTTTTTTGCTGTTCAGTGGCTTTGACCTTGCCCACACGAATCCATTGAACCAGAGGGATTCCAGAGGGACAGACAAAGGCACAGGAGCCACATTCGATACAGTTAAAAAGACCCCACTCTTTACAGTCCGCATATTTGCCTGTTTCCGCCAGCCGGGAAAGACGGGTCGGCACCAGGTTCATGGGACAGACGCTGACGCAGGCACCGCACTGGATACAGGGATAGTGACGCATGCTGGTCAGCTGGGATGACTCCATGCAGACGATGCCGGAGGTAGCTTTCAAGGTGGGAACCTGGAAATCGTACTGAACCAGACCCATCATGGGTCCACCCATAAATACCTGGGAGGTTGCTTCCTTCAGCCCGCCGCAGGCATCCACACAAACCTGAAAAGGGGTACCGATACGGACGATTAGATTGCCTGGTTTTTGTATGGCGTCACCTGTCACCGTCAACATACGTTGGATCAGGGGTTTGCCCTCTACCACCGCTTCGTAGACAGCTAGAGCTGTGGCAATATTATTTACCACCACGCCCACATCCATGGGGAGCCCCCCGGCAGGAACTTTGCGACCCAGAGCCGCATCGATGAGCATTTTTTCTGCCCCCTGGGGATATTTGACCTTCAAGGGTTGCACTTTGAAATTAAGATGAAGGGCTTTGACCCTGGCTTCCATGGCGGCAATCGCGTCGGCTTTGTTGGCTTCAATCCCAACAATCCCCTGTTCAACACCCAGAATTCTCATTGTAATCGCCATGCCCATGAGGATATGATCTGTCTGTTCAAGCATGTTGCGGTGATCGCAGGTCAGAAAGGGTTCGCATTCACAGCCATTCAGTATGAAGTGATCAATGGGTTTGTTGCTTGGAGGAGTCAGCTTCACATGGGTGGGAAAAGCGGCGCCTCCCAGACCCACTATACCGGCCTCCCGAACCAGTTTGGCCAGATCTTCTTTGGATGAAGTTTCCCAGTTATCAGGAGTGCTCAAGCCTTCCCATTCATCTTCTTCACCATCCCGTTTGATGTGTATCATGGGAACTTTTCCACCCAGGGGATGGGGAAAGTCAGCCACAGCCACTACTGTCCCGGTAATAGAGGCGTGGATGGGACTGGTAACATGAGCAGGGGAATCAGCGATTTTCTGTCCGGTTTTTACCTGATCGCCTTTGGCCACCAGCGCTTCGCAGGGCGCACCGATATGCTGATGAAGAGCGATAAACACCTCATCAGGCAGGGGCAATTCGCGAGCAGACAGGTGGCAGGTGAGATTTTTGTATTCATCGGGATGAACACCGCGACGAAAGCTGCTTATTTGAAGGTGGGGTGATTCAGACATGCAATGATGGTCTCCTCATGGATATTTTAATGCTTACCAGAGAGAAAAACATGGGTTTAAGCGCTTTGTATTCCATGCGCTATGCAAGGGCAAAAATGAGACCAGTAGGCTGTATTTTCCCTTATCTCATTCGAGAAAAATGAATTTAGCTAAAATATTGTATTTATAGCGTGTAGGGTATAATTATTAACTAAGTGATTAGTTGATTAACGCAAAGATATTGGGGCGTGCAAGGGATCTGCTTTCTTCCAGGCGAAAATTATAAAAGAAGTAAGACGAGAGCGTCGCTCGAAGTCAATCCTCGCCTGGAGAGCCGCGAATTTATTTCAAATCGATCCGGGTAGTATAGGTCAGGACAACTTCTTCATTGGCGGGAACAGATGCAGTGAATTTTACCCGGGAAGCATCCACTTTAGTATAGGGGTGCGTCGCGTTTTGAACCTTCCAATTGCCATAACCTACGGTTTGAATCACTTCAACCTCCACCGCCTCATCCTTCCGATTGGCCAGAGTGATACGAATATCTTCTTCAAGGAAACGATCTGATTTGGACCGTCGATCCAGGACCTCACGCTTACCTTTGACATCAAAGGCCTCGCCAACCTCCAGTGTGACCAGGTCATCCCGGGAAGTATGCTTGAGATTGTCTTCACCGATGAGCTCCAGAGCACCATCCGTATCCTTCTTGAACAATCGTACAATACCGCCAGGCAAGGCGACACCGGTTCCAGTCTTTTTATCATTGGTGAACATGATGGTGATTGGAATATTTGTGAATTGATCCTGAGTTCCCTGATAGACATAACGCTTTTGGGCTTGTACCAGCGTAGGGTTAAGCCATTGAATCTGTTTCTCCTCCCGATTGTGAACCGAAACGGGAAAAGCAATCTCATAGAGATGATATTCAAAAAATGATCGCTCCTCTACAATCGGCATGGTCCTCATGGCCAACATTTGGGCTTTCTCTCTTCGAGCATCATACAGCTGTTCAGGACGGGCTCGATGCAGATCACCGGCCACCAGCTTCAGCTTGGCCGATTCATAATCTTTCCCGGATTGATTGTTGAGGTTGATCCACGAGCTTAAATCCATTTCACTATCATCACTGTTTATAATCGCCACATATTCAGCCCGCCATGAGATGCCGCCAGTGAGATAAGATAGATCAAAGGTCACCGCTCCAGATCGAGCAGCGTTTAAAGTCCAGGCCAGAGTGGGACGGACATACAATCTTTCAGTGGGGGAGGGACATTTAATGGTTCCTACAAAATTTCGCTGGACAATATCGGTTGCCCCGCGACTGTTTAAAACCAGCGAGTTATTGTCATAGCTTAACAGGGTACCCGAGATCTTATTATCATTTTGAAGAATGACCGTTACTTCAGCTTCCAGATATTTCTTGAGGAGCTTGTTTTGATCAACCAGATCATAGCGATAGTTTTGCTCCAGTACCTGAATGTCCTGATTAGAACTAAGTTTAACTGAAGAGGGATTCAGAGTCTCTGCCACCCGTTCAATTTCAATCTCAGATAACCCTTTTTGGATTTGCCGGGAGAACTGCTCTTTGACCAGCGCCTCACCATGATTGTAAACGGTGAGCTGGGTTTGAGCATGGGTAAGGGATGTAAAAAGAAGTAGGTATGATAGTACTTTCATATACCTGAACATATCAAGCTCCTTGTGAATAAGCGAATCGTTGACTTAAAAATTTTCCTTGGCAATCGTGGTGTGAATTTGATTCACCGCCAGCAGGGCAGCCGATCCATACCACTCCTTAAGCTCCATGACCAGACTCCCAGCCTGAATTGCTGGATCTGAATGAGTGAGAGCTTCAGCCTCTTCGATAGTCTCCACGTTAAAGAAATACAATCCTCGCAGATCATCATTTCCAAAGAAGGGACCTGCCAGGACCAGCTTTCCTGCCTCTGCCATGGCATGGATATTTTTCAAATGGGCGGCCTGGAGTTCCTTCGCCTTTTCTGGCGAGATGTCTC
>JAIPGJ010000152.1 GCA_021736185.1 Fidelibacterota bacterium
AATACCAGCTTCAGTCATCATCTCAACCATCTCAGCATAACTCATGCGCTTCCCGCGGGTTTGCTTTTTGAGGTGGTCATAGCCATCTGAAGCGCCTCGATCCCGTTCAACAAGCTGCACCAGCTCAGAGAAGAATTGACCATTATTAGCCAGCTCTTCATCCATCTTGGCATGGTTGATAAGAATATCTCCAGTTCCCCGGGCCGCATAGATAATGGCCAGGATGATATGCCCAAATGCCGTACCAATGTTCCGCTTTACCGTGGAATCAGTGAGATCTCGCTGCAGCCTGGTTTTCATGAGTTTTTGACTGAAAAAGGTGAGCAGGCTTTCAGCAATCTGAGCATTACCCTCTGAATTTTCAAATTTGATGGGATTGATTTTATGTGGCATGGTAGAAGAACCAATGGAAGATGCATCAGCCTTCTGATATAAATATGCCAGCATGAAATAGGTCCAAATATTCTGATCATAGTCGATGAGCAGACCACTGAGCCTTTTTACCGAATCCAGGAGGATGGCATAGGTGTCCCCAGGCATGATCTGCAAGCTGAACAGGGTGTGTTCCAGGCCCAGCTCTTCAACCACGTCGCGGGTTAATTCAAACCAGTCAACTTCAGGATAGGTACCCACAAAAGCATTCAAATTGCCTGTGGCACCAAGAATTTTACCTTGAACACTCATGGACTTTAACTCTGAGTATATTTTGGCAAAGCGCAAACTGTAAAGCGCCAGTTCCTTGCCCATGGTTGTAGGGGTAGCCACCTCACCATGGGTACGACCAATCATCCGTCGATCTCGATTGTCCGCTGCGATTCCAGTTAATTCAAGAATCAAACTTTTTAGGTGTTTGAGCAAAATATCTCTGGCTGCCAACATCATCAGACCATGGGAAAGATTATTCACATCTTCAGAGGTTAGACCAAAATGGACGTAGGGCTTTACTTTTTCGGGTAACTGGTCCTTGATAAATTCTATGACAGCCGCCACATCATGTTTTGTCCGTCCTTCGATGACCTTCACGGCTTTCAAATCCTTGGTATCAATCTCTGTGTAGATTGACATGTAACTTTCTTTCCACCAGTCTCCACGGCCAGTAGCATTGAGGAAGGCTTTCAAGTAAACCAGCTCTACATGAATTCTTTCCACAATCAAACGGCTTTCAGAGAATGCTTCCTGTACCTCTTGCAGATCACTGGCATAGCGACCATCAAGGGGTGATAAATTGAAAAGGGTTTCAGAAGACAATGGTTTCATTCCTTTCTGGACCATGGGAGAGGATGGTAATGGGTATTTCAACAAAATCTTCGATAAATTTGATATAGCTCTGAATACTCTCAGGCAGATCCTTTTTGGATTTACCTCTCAGGGCTACCCATTCCTCTTTGCTGAGATCAGCAATATAGGGGATGTCAGTGTAGATGGGCTCCACCAGCTCAAGGGTTGGTGCATCGGCCGGAAAATAGTCGATTTCTTTCCCGTTAATTTTATATCCTGTACAGGCTTTAGCACCCTTGACCAAAGCGAGCGTATCGATCTTGGTCATGGCCAGTTCCTGAATCCCTGAAATGCGAATGGCATATCGCAGGGCATACAGGTCAAGATGACCGACCCGCCGGGGGCGGCCTGTGGTTGCACCATATTCGTGCCCAGCTTCTCTCAGATTGGAGGCAGCTTCTCCCTCCAATTCGGTGGGGAAGGGACCTTCACCAACTCTAGTTGTATAGGCTTTGGTGATTCCCAGGATTCTGATGGGTACTCCAGGGATTGCTCCGCCACCAACAAAAGCAGCCGCAGCCAGGGTCGAACTGGATGTGACATAGGGATAAGTCCCATAGTTTAAATCAAGTAAAGTTCCCTGAGCCCCCTCGAACAGGACTTGCTTGCCTGCTTTGGTGGCGATACGCACCAGATCCTCAGTGTCGGTAACAAAGGCTTTAAATTCTTTCCCGTAGGTTGCGTATTCCTGGGATACGCTGGTGCAATATGCCTGATACTCCGGCTCTGTGAATATTCCATCTGTGATCAAAATATCCCTGACATCTCCCAATGATTTTTTAATCCGATCAACTGCATCATCGGCAATAATGTCCAATATTCTCAAATTGATTCTGGACGCTTTCTGGGAGTAGGTGGGACCGATCCCGCGACCGGTGGTCCCTATTTTCCCACCCTCTTTGGCATCAATCAGCTGATGATGGGGGAAAATGACATGGGCTCTGGCGCTGATTTTTAATTTGGGAGTATGACCACTCCCGGTGAAGGACTTGATTTCCTCCAGGAGATCTTTGGGGTTGATGACCACCCCGGTTCCCAGAATACATTGCTTATCATGCAGCATCCCCGAAGGCATATAGTGAAATTTATAGGTTTCACCAGCATGCATGACCGTGTGCCCTGCATTTCCGCCTCCATTGAAGCGAACCACCAGATCACTTTGCTCTGCCAATACATCGACCAGTTTGCCCTTACCTTCATCACCCCACTGAGCACCAACCACGATGGTGTTTTTCATGCTTTCTCCTGTTGAAACAAACGGTTTATAGAGTTCTCTATTTTATTAGAAATCAGCCCCATAGTTGGGAGCTTCTTTGGTTACCTGAACATCGTGGGGATGACTTTCTTTTAACCCAGCCCCTGTAATTTTTACGAATTGAGCTTTTTTGCGCAACTCATCGATATTCGCAGTTCCGCAATAACCCATACCGGCTCTGAGTCCTCCAATGAGCTGATAGACCACGTCTTTGAGAGCACCACGGTAAGGAACGCGACCTTCGATTCCTTCAGGCACGAGCTTTTGGGTGGTTTCCTGGAAGTAACGATCAGCACTTCCGGCATTCATGGCTGAGATAGATCCCATACCGCGATACACTTTATAAGCGCGACCCTGGTAAAATTCCTTGTGGCCGGGGCTCTCATCCGTTCCTGCCAATAGCCCACCAACCATAATCGTCGAAGCTCCGGCAGCGATCGCTTTGGGCAGGTCTCCTGAAAACTTAACGCCACCATCACCAATAATGGGGACACCATGTTTATCAGCTTCTTCTGCACAATTTGCAATGGCACTGATTTGCGGCATACCCACACCGGCAACAATACGTGTCGTGCAAATGGAACCCGGTCCGATCCCAACCTTGACTGCATCAGCTCCAGCTCCGATAAGGGCTTTGGTGGCTTCAGCCGTGGCTACATTGCCGGCAATGATTTGAATATTTGGATATTTAGTTTTTATTTTTTCAACAATAGTGGTCACATTTTTGGAATGGCCATGCGCCGTATCCACAACAATAACATCTACTCCAGTATGCATGAGAATTTCAACTCGTTCCAGGGATTCAATTCTTGCCCCTACAGCCGCGCCAACAAGTAGACGACCATTCGAATCCGTGGCTGAATGGGGATATTCAACGGCTTTCTCGATATCTTTGATGGTGATCAAACCTTTGAGCCGGTTGCCTTTGCCGACGAGGGGCAATTTTTCAATTTTATATTGCTTCATCAGCGCGCCAGCTTGCTCAAGCGTGGTGGATTCAGTGCCAGTAATCAAATTGTCTTTGGTCATTGCATCTGCGATAAGCCGAGTGAAATCTTCCTCGAAGCGAATATCGCGATTGGTGATAATACCAAGTAAAATGCCATCAACAACAACCGGGACACCTGATATGTGATAGCGTTTCATGAGATCAGCCGCATCACCGACAGTATGTGTTGGCGTGAGGGAAAAAGGATCCGTAATCACGCCATGCTGGGATCGCTTGACCTTATCAACTTCCATGGCCTGTTGCTCAGGTGTTAGATTTTTATGAATGATCCCAATCCCACCTACTCTGGCCATGGCTATGGCCATTCGAGATTCAGTCACCGTGTCCATAGATGCTGACATGAGGGGGATACTGAGTCGGATTGATTTGGTCAGTTGGGTGGAGACGTCTACATCGCTTGGCAGCACATCTGACTGAGCTGGTACCAGCAGGACATCGTCAAAAGTTATCGCTTCCCAGGTTTTGTATTTTCGCATGGTGAACCTCTTAAAATGTTGTTTGCATAAAGCATTGATTCATATGGGCATTTCCATCAATCTGCAGGGTCGGAAGGGTAGGCTGTAAGCTTTTGGGGAAGAATCGGCAGATTGGATGGTGAGCATTCATCTTGCAACGCAAAGTAAACTAGAGCACTCCTCAAGCAAAAGGAAACCATTGGAATTACACAATTATTATAGGCTGAAATTGGAATCACAAAAATTCACCCTACATTCTTCCATGTTACCCACGCAAAGACCCCTATCATTGTATGTCCATGTTCCCTTTTGCAAGGCGAAATGCACCTATTGTGACTTTTATTCAATTGTGGGGAGGGAGCTTTCCATCCCGGCTTATTTGAAAAGTGTGCTGCGTGAGATTGAGCTAAGCAAACAAGCATTGGATTTATCCGGATATTTCATCGACACGATTTTCTTCGGTGGTGGAACCCCCAATCTCTTGAAACCCAATCATCTTGGGCAAATACTGGAGGCTCTATTGGGACTTTGCCTCTCCGGTGAAAATATGGAGATCGGGATGGAAATTAATCCCGGTGAAGCAAGCCTGGTTAATCTTCGAGCGTATAAAAGTTTGGGCATCAATCGAATCAGCATCGGGATGCAGAGTTTTCAACCACATCTGCTCACTTTCATGAGTCGGATTCATTCAGCCGAAAAGAGCTTCTCAACCTATGAAGATGTACGTATTGCAGGATTTAATAATGTGTGTGCAGACTTGATATTTGCTGTTCCAGGACAAACAACGGATCACTGGATCGCAGATCTGGAGCGTCTGGTCAACATGCAGCCCGAGCATATCTCAACCTATTCTCTCACGGTAGAAGAGGGGACTGCCCTGCATAGGTGGGTGGATGCGGGTCATATCAAGATGCTGGAGGAGACCCTGGACACGGGGATGTACAGCTTTGGTCGTGATTTCCTGGAAACATCCGGTTACCCAAATTACGAAGTATCCAATCATGCCAGACCTGGCTACGAATGCCGTCACAACCTGAATTACTGGACCGGTGTAGAGTACCTGGGCTTTGGACCAGCTGCCCATGCCTATTTTGGAGGTCAGCGATCCTGGAATATTCGAAATCTGGATGGCTATATGTCATCGATGAAGGAGACAGGTTCAGCTGTGGCAGATTCAGAAGTTATCACCCCATTTATGGCTCGCAATGAGATGATACTGACTCGCTTAAGATTGGCTCAGGGATTGAATCTGTCCGAGTATTCAACCATGTTTCATGAAAATTTGCTGGTGACAAAAAAGCACATCCTTGAAAAATGGACTGATGAGCTACTTATTGAGAATGGATATTTGAAGATAGCTCGAGCGGGCTGGGCTTTAACAGATGAGATCAGCTCCGATTTGATGTCCCTGACAAACGCCTGACTTTTTCTAATTCAGATTGACGGTAATGGATTGTTCTTGTTGAACCAGGACCGCACCGGGATGAGCGCCCCTGGGCTTGCTGAGATGTTTCCGCTGACAATATTGGACGACCACCAGGCCTGAATGCTTGGCTTTGGAATTGAGAGCGGCATGTTCTGCAGCCGCTTTAATATCAGCATATTGGGGCGTTTGGCTCCCCGTGCGCAGGATGACATGAGAGCCCCTGACCTGGCGAGCATGAAACCACCAGTCATTTTTATTGGCCACTTTAAACGTGAGGGTATCGTTATCCTGAGAGCTGCGTCCCACAAGGATGTCGAAACCACCAGGTGATACGTACTTTTTAAAAGGTTTACGTTCTATCTGCTGCTTCCCCGAACGATCCAGTGATTCACCATGGTCCTGAAGAAATTTGAGCAATTGCTGCTCATCAGATTTTTCCAATAGTTGTTCCAGTGATTGAATATCCCGTTCAACAT
>JAIPGJ010000153.1 GCA_021736185.1 Fidelibacterota bacterium
ATGGCCAAAATATCTCAAAAAGCGTGTAATACGATCGCCGATCTAATCAACAACAGACCGAGGAAAAGACATGGTTTTATATCACCAACTAGACTATTCTGGAACGACCAAAGTGTCGCACTTCAGTTTTGAATTCAGGCATGGAAACATTCTCCCACATGTCAAACTCAGCATTCCCTTCAGGCGTGTAGCTGAAAATGGCGCTACCCACTCCGACCGCTAGATATAGTTGATTCATTTGATCGAGATCCGGTAATTCTCCCGATTCAAGGACCTGCAAAATTTCATCGACAGCTACGTCTTGCAGCATATACGGCACTGCCCTGGGTAAGTCATTACCAAGGGGAGAAATATTGAATTCTATATTACTTCCATCCAGCGGAAAATGGGACTCATCTCCGACTAGTATCATTCCATATACATCATAGGCGTTGTCAGAAACCTCTTTAAAGGAGATAAAATTATAGGTCAATGTATCACCTTGGCGAGTTAAAACTCCACCAGCGCCCTCTGGCTCTGTAATGGGGTTTAAAAGTCCAATGATTGTACCATAAGTTCCCCCCTCGTCGTAGTCAAGCCTTCCATGAGTATAGGCAGATACGGGCAGGGTATTCCAAAGATCAATACTGCCATTTGTCACATTTATTAACTGAAGACTGGTACTGACCATGGCTCCGGAAAAATTCATCCCGAAATGGAACGCGCTGGTGTTGAGGATTTCAAATTCACCTGTTATTGAGATAAAGGGATTGAAAGAAGCCAGTGAGTCTAGAGTAAAGGAGGCATCAATCAGACCTGTCAGACTTTCCAGGTCCACTTCACTTAGCCAGACAAACAGCTTCAGTGCATCAGGAGCCGGATTTACCGTATAATACCCTTCAACCAGGGGAAGTGTATCACTCATGAAAATGACAAAGACATCCGCCAGGGTATCCGTGCCGCTTGCGTAAAGATCATAGGCCAGTAAGGTCACCAGGTTGGTGTCCCCCATGCTGAGTGAAAACCCGCCAACACCTTCATGGGGCACTTCCTCGAAAAGCAAGTCACCTGAAAGATTCAGGGATTGTGCAGGGGCCGGGAAACTTTGGTAGTCGAGGTTCAACTCGCCAGTATTCCAGACGCTTTGGCCAAAGAGGAGACTGGCAATTCCGATGAGAGCTAGAAATTTCATCCGTTTCCCTGACATTATTTTCTTCATTAAAGTATGTACTTTAAACCAAATTGTATTTGGGAAAACGAATTCTGCACATCCACCGATCGATCTACGCTGCTTTCCAGTGTATGATTGAGATCGCTTTGCCACTGTTCATTCCGAAAAGCAATGGTAAAACCAATTCCTGAGCGCAATTGGTAACCAAGACCCACATCCATGCGAATGATATTGTCAAAACGATAGTTCAGAGGATCATTCATCAGGGTGGTGGCAAACGAAAGATTGAGGGGATCTAAGGCCCAGAGCAGCGAAGCAGAAAACTCATGGACATCCTGTACATAACGACTCACCTCATCACTCACCTTTTGCTCTATATCTTGCCCTGTCTCGGTATCATATAAATCGCCTGAAAGAGAGATGGTGGAATAGCTGTGGAAGCGATAATTGATGCTGGCCTCAAAGGGGCTGGCAACAAATCCAAGACCGATACCCAATCGCCAGGGACCCCAGAGTGAGTACTCAATCTGTGACCATTTATCATGTGAATAGACCTGTGGATTACCATCATCAAACCATTCAATAGAATCCCGACTGGCAGATTCTGTGACAGATATTCGCGAAGGGAGTTCAACGGAAATACCTAGATTCAGGTTTTCAGAAACTTCACTCAGGAGACCCACTCGAGCACCAAAGCCACGGTAACTCGGGCGAAACTGAAGACTATCAATGAATCGCTCAAAAGTATAGTAGTCCTGAGGATCTGTCTCTTCATACAATTTGTCAAAGGTATTTTTTCCGGTCATAAAACTTAAGGCATATCCAATACTTGTATTCATGGTTACCAAAACTGAGGTCCCGGCTGTGAATGCGTACAGGTCACCCATTTCTTGTTGGAAATACTTATAGTAAAAATCTCCATCTGGATCATAATCATTAAACTGGCTAATGCTGTTGAAAGAGCTCACGCGCTGAAGATTGAGTCCCCAAACCCAGGCACCGCGATATACTTGGATTGGTTTGATATAGGTCAGACTGTTAAATTGAAGATTCTGGTCCTTGGGATTTTCCCCTATGGTAGAATTGAAGACACTCTTGCCGGCAATTTGATCGTAGCTCAAATCAGCGGCGACATAGGCTTTCTCATTGAAGCTTAAAAGAGCAGGATTTCCCAGCAAAGCATTACTGGCTCCCATGGAGGCGGGGATAACTCCACTCTCAGACCCGGATATCCCCCGCATGCCCCGAAAGGGTCGCATGGCATCCAGATAATTTTGCGCAAACAGAGTGACTCCCCATAAGAGTATGGTGAAAAATATTATTCTGTTTTTCATGATGACTTACTTCCGCGTTCTGGTACGTTTTTTGGCAGGTGGAGGATCCGAATTTTCTGTTTCTTTTTCCTGCTTAACAGGGGGTGCCTGCTTCACTTTAATAGGTATATACTGTTTTGCAGGTGGGTCAGAAGGCATATTTTTTACTGCCTGAGTCCTGGTTTTTCTAGTTGGCGGAGGTGTTGTTACTGGATTCGTAATGATCGGTGCAATAATCGCTGGAGCCGCTGTAGACATACTGCTTCCCTGTCCAACAGGACCAGCCTTGCTGCCAGAACTGGAAGTTGTCGGAGGGACATTCAAGTCACGAACTCTGGAGCCACCCTGGTTTTCATCGCGGTTAAAATCCCTGGCTGGGGCCGGTTGACGGGTCTCGCTCACCACATAAACAGGTGCATAATGGGGATGATGGTAATCATAATAGTTATAAGGGCTATAATAGGATGCACCATAGCCGTAATGATAGCTGGTGAAGGGTAAGGCTGGTTCCCAGTAGGGATCCCATCCATACATACCAGCCCCTCCCACCGTACTCACCATGGCAGGTTCGGAGACGACAGAGGTCACTGTTTGCGGTAATGTTTGGGGTGGATATAGCATGGTGTAGCATGATTGAAGAATCATCACCATGGCAATAACGATAAATATTTTAGAAGCTCGCATAAGTGATTGCAAGTTAGCCTTAAGAGTTATGAATGTCAACATGACGTACCCCTTTCTACCCACTCTGGAACGGTAATGTGATAAGTAAGTTCCCAGAGGGCAATTGTTATATGCTTCTTATTAGACGCTGATTCGGAAACTTAGTTAGGAGAATGCTCTCCGCAGTGGCAGGAAATATTAAATGATAATCGAAAATATCAAAGCCAGGATCACCATTCCCAATGCAGAGACGATATAGAGGCCTAGCGTTACAAATAATGCCATGATGGCAGTAATGACAAATGATCCAGCATCCAGGGCATAAATAGTTCTAAGTCCCATATATCCTAGATACACGGTCATAGCGAGGGAAAAAATACCGCCAACTATGGGGATGAGGATAAGCAGAGATGCTGTCCCGCTGGCATAGGCAAACATCCTGAAGACCAAACTGAAATCATAGGTTTGCAGACCTCTCCATTTCAGGGACAGATGCATGGCAAATGCAGAGAGAAACTGAAGCAGTATTATGGTAAAAGGATATGCCAGTACCATGATCTGGGAAAAGTTATCCGGCAAATCCAGCAGCTCACGAAGCTCAGGACTTTGGGGTAAAAACATGTCAGGATCAGGCTGGGTGATGGCGAATGTCCACAAAAAGGTAAATACCTGTATGGCTACTGCGTAAACCAGGGCATCACCTATCCCGGCCCGTCTTCTCATGACACTAAAGGCCGCTGCTGGTCTTAATAAAAAGGCTTTGATGGTCTCGACAAAGGCCACAAAGAAACCTAACTCATGTTTCTTCTCCCAGGGAGGACCATCAATAATAAGTGGCAAAAAATCAGGTTTTTCAGGTTGTTCCATGTGGGTCATTTTAGCGCTTTCAAATCTAACTGCAATAAAAAAAGCCCCACTGGGGGGCTTTAAATCAGGTTAACCACTGCTTATAGAGTGAGGATCCACTCTACGAGAACAACAATATCGAGAATATCAAGATGGTCGTCATTATTGATATCCGCAACTTCAAATTGAAGTTCTGAAATTTCCGTGTCAGAAAGGACCCATTCAAGCATGAGTACAGCGTCGCTGATATTCAGCACATTGTCTTCACTCACATCACCCTGTATGATGCCAAAATCATAATTGATGGCAGCCATGACATCGATGAGGCCAAATCCTCGTGTGTTATCCGGAGAAGTACTCCGATCTGCTGTTAACATGAGCGCTTCTCTCACCATCATGGGCGTCCAGTTGGGGTGAGCTTCAAGGATAAGGGCACAAGCTCCCGCCACAAGCGGTGTAGCCAGACTGGTACCAGAAGCTGAGCGAAAGGCGTTGGTGCTATCTGTTCCGGCACAAAAAGTTCCCACTCCTCTGGCCAATACTTCTGGCTTGATACGACCATCAGCAGTGGGACCGTGGGAGCTAAAACTCGGGACGACATTATTCAGATCTACTGCACCAACTGAAATAACCGAATGAGCGTCGGCCGGAGCAATAATATAATTCCAACTCGTATTACCTTCATTACCTGCGGCAGTTACGCAGATCATCCCCAGACTGACAGCATGATCAACACCCCGTGTAGTGATGGCTGTTTCACCATCCAGATCTGCATAAGTATACCAATCCAGGTATCCCAGCGAGCTGGATGCAATATCAGCTCCTAAGGCTTCGCCCCATTCCAGAGCGGCCACATAGAAATCTTCTTCTGCTTCGATTTCCTCATGCTGCATCTCAGTTTTTGCTAGCAGATATTTGCACCCATAGGCTGTTCCGCGAAGTTCACCGTCAATATAGCCCCCTGCTGCTGAGGCCGTATATGTGCCATGGTTGTGCTGATCGTCTGCATCACCTTCCTGGTTGGAAGTGATAGAATCCCCCTGAATAAAATCATATTCAGCCACAATACGTTCCTGCTGGAAAGCCAGATGATCGGTAAAATATCCTGTGTCCAGCATGAGCAACCACACATCGGACCCGGTGTAACCCTGTTCATGGGCCGCGACGGCATTAATCTGCTGGTTTTGCGCCAAACTGGCACCATAACCTGCATCCGTGACATAGAATTCGTCATCACGAGTAATCCGCTTAATAGTCCGTTTGGTGACTTTATGGATGCGTTTGGTTTTCTGGACCATGGGGTTACCGGCGATTTGCTGGATGTATCCTGGAGGTGCCATGATTGACACTGCGTTCAGCCATCTGCTGACGGCACGGACCTTAATACCTGTGGCCAGAATCTCGTCGATGTAGGTTCTGGAAACAGGAAGATCCTGGTAGGTTGGTCCCGTAATAGTCCCGCGCAATGCTCGGCGATCCAGAGCCCTTTGGGATAGGTGAGGAAAGTTATAGTCTGTGGGGTTGAAACCGCTCTGATCGGTCACTTCTTTGTCATTGAAGAATACCCAGTAAGGAAGGTATTCCTCATTTTCCTGGCCATAAGCATGGAGACCACAAAGTAGTGTAATAATTAAAAATGTTATATAGCGTTGCGAATCGCGCATATCCACCTCAGGTCTCGCATATAATGTAGACTAGACTGATATGAGATCAATCTTATAATTGCTTGAGTCACATACTTGCCATGATAAATTTTTG
>JAIPGJ010000161.1 GCA_021736185.1 Fidelibacterota bacterium
AGAAGGCCAAATTTATCACGGGTTATGTGCCTGACGCCGCTTTTTTGTATCAGCACCTGTCAGGTTTGGAGCTGATGATGATGGTGGGACAGCTCTACTCCATGGAAAACAAAGCCATTCAAGCCGAGCTGGAATATCTGAGCGAGCGTTTGTTCATGAAGGAATGGATTGGTGATCGCATCTCGGGATATTCACAGGGAATGAAACAACGGCTGGCTTTTGCCACAGCCTTTTTACATAGCCCCCAAATCCTGATTATTGATGAGCCCATGGTGGGGTTGGATCCCAAAACGGCCCGGATTGTCAAGGACATGCTCAAGGAACGCAGTCACGCCGGGGTCACCGTGTTTATCTCCACCCACAACTTGAATGTGGCGGAAGAGTTGTCGGATCGAATTGCCATCATCAATCGGGGGAAACTCCTGGGTCTGGGTACGGTGGACTCCTTTGTGAATATTTCAGGAGAGCAGGAAAAACTGGAAGAGCGCTTTTTAAAAATTGTGGAAGAAGAAGAACTTCATGGAGAGCAGCCGATCTCTGATGATCAGCCGGCCAATTAATCTGATGATGTGGAGCTTTAACGTGGAGAAAATGACATCGTAAGCCAGCAAGCCCAACTGCTGTTTCGCATGAAGCGTCAAAGCCTCAAGGGCTTTCTTGCTTCTGTTTTCAAACAGAAGCGCCTGGAGATATTTGTTTCCAGCCTGATTGTCTTCGGCCTGATTTTTGGCGGATATAAACTGTTTGTTTCCGGGGGCAATTTTTTACTGCGCCAGGGAGAGCTGGGTGGGGTTTTTCTGGATCGATTGTTTTATCTGGGCTGGTCCATTATTTTTTATCTGCTGGTTTTATCCAACCTGATTACCGGCTTTTCCACCTTTTACCGTTCGCCTGAGGTGGCCTTTCTCCTGACCCTGCCCGTTGAAAACAAACAAATCTTCAGGATCAAGTTTATTGAGAATCTGGTCTACAGCTCATGGGCCATTCTGATTCTGGGCATCCCCCTGACCATGGGATACGGGGAGCTTCAGGGTCTATCCTCTCTGCAATACGCCCTGGTCTTTCTCAGTGGAATTTTACCTTTTCTGTTTATTGCCACAGTATCCGCCAGCCTGCTGCTCATGTTGCTGGTCTTTCTCAGTCGCTTTTTCAAGATGCGTACGGTCTTCATCTTCCTCGGGGTCATTTTCACCGGTATTTTTTACCTTTATTTTAGCGTGAGCCAGGAAGATACCGTGTTGACCGGCAATCTTGGCAATTTCAGATCGCTGGGACGCTATATCGCCAACCTTTCCAACACCTCGTTCCCCTTTATACCCAGCTACTGGTTAAGTCGTCTGTTTATGGGTAGTGAAAGCCTGGCTTTCCTGGAGCGGCTCTTCTTTGCCGCTCTGTTTTTAACCACGGCAGCCTTGGGTTGGGAGCTGATCAGTTGGGTTGCTGGTCGCTTCTATTTTCATACCTATCAGGTCATGGAGGGTCAGGGACAAAAAACCAAACGGACCTCCATGAGTAGAGTCTTCAGGTTTGGTTGGGGTGGCTTACGTCCTCCTTCAAAAGCCCTGGCTTCCAAGGATATTGTGCAATTCCTGCGAACCCCCCAGCAATGGGTTCAATTCCTGCTCCTGGGCTTCTTTATTGCCGTTTATCTCATCAATTTATCCCGGGGACAAATGCGCCTTGATGAGCTTTCCTCTTTCTGGCGCACCACGATTTACATATTTAATTTTGGCTTTACGGGTTTCATCCTGGCTGCCCTAACAGCCCGCTTTGTATATCCCATGATCAGTATGGAAGGCCGCAGTCTCTGGATGCTGCAGATGGCCCCCTTTTCAATGAAAAAGGTTTTTATAGAAAAATTCTGGTTTGCCTTTTTTGTACTCTTCACCCTGACCGAGCTGGTGGCCTTGATTTCAAATTATTTTTTAGGGCAACGCATGGAAATAGCCATCCTGGCCAGTGGGTTTCAGCTGCTCACCAGTCTGGCCCTGATCAGCCTGTCGCTTGGCCTGGGAGCCGTTTACGCTCAGTTTAATGAGTCCAATCCCATGAAAATCAGCAGTGGCTATGGGGGCATCATTACCGTGGTCCTGAGTCTCATCTATGTGGGCTTTTCTGTGACATCCCTGGTCTTTATCATCAACCTGTTTCAGAAGCAGGGGTCCGGTATGCTGATTGGATTTATTGTCGGTTTTATTGTGGTGCTCACAGGTCTGTACACCTGGCTGCCGTTAAAATGGGGTGTCCGGGCGATTAGCTCGTACGAGCGGTAGATAGTCGAAAGTCTTAAAGTCGAAGGTCGAAAGTCAAGACAGGTTGAACCGCCGGGGCACGTAACCGGACATTGAGGTTCCCTGTCAAGCCGTAGCTTTTAGCGAAGGCTGATCGAAACGTCCAGTTCCCTAAGGTAGGACCCTCTGGCTTCGAGAACGCTTCGACCTCGCTCAGCATACCACCCCAGCCGCCGGGACTTCGGAATTAAATAAATATGTCTGTTGGATATCTATATATACTTAAGTGTGCAGATGGCACCTATTACACAGGAAGCACGAAGGATATGGAGCTTCGGCTCCAACAACATCAAGCTGGGGAAGGATCATCTTATACAAAAAGACGCTTACCCGTTAAGCTTATCTATGCTGAAGAATTTCCCCGTGTTGACGAAGCCTTTTATCGTGAAAACAAGTTCAGGGTTGGAGCCGAAAGAAGAAAGAAGCTTTGATTGAAGGGCGTCTGCAGGAGTTACCTGGCTTATCTCAAAGGCAAACTGATTTATAAAATCCGGGGCACATAACCAGACATTGAGGTGCCTTGTCAAGCCGTAGCTTTTAGCGAAGGCTGATCGAAATGTCCACTTTCCTTAGGAAGGGTCCTCTGGCTTCGAGAACGCTTCGACCTCGCTCAGCATACCACCTCAGCCGCCGGGGTACCGAGCCTTCCATAAACTCAGGACAGGCAGGATCAGCCGCCGGGATGTCGCCGGTTGAGCGTTATGCCTCGGTGACGATTACCTTTTCCATGACATCACCCTGCTGAATGCTGTTGAGGATATCAACGCCGTCAATCAGTTTGCCAAAAACAGTATGGCGTCCATCCAGATGTGGCTGGGAGGCGTGGGTGATGAAGAATTGACTGCCATTGGTTCCGGGACCGGCGTTGGCCATGGAGATCACATTGTCAATATGGCGGTTGGGATTGCCGGTGAATTCATCTTCAAACTGATAACCCGGTCCACCCATACCGGTTCCAGTTGGATCGCCACCCTGAACCATGAAATTGGGGATGACCCGGTGAAATGTGACGCCATCATAATATCCTTCCCGTGCCAGAAAGGTAAAATTATTGACAGTCCTGGGGGCTTGGCTGGCATAGAGTTCCAGCTTCATGCTGCCTTTATTGGTTACTATTTCCACGGAGTAGTTCCTGGTGGTATCGATTTGAAGTTCGGGTGGGGTTTTCCATTGTTGTGACATGTCTTTATTTCCTTATGGGTTTATGGTCAATATTATCTGCTTACAAAATATGACCCGCAGGCGCATCCCCAACCAAATAAGCAAGACCCATTAATCGCCCTCTTCAGTGTCCGGAGGTTCTCATCAGGGGGATCAATTGCCCCGACTTTAAAGTCGGGGGTATAGTGGTATAGGGAACAAAAGGGTTTTAACTCTGACGCTTTGGACTGCCTCGTGGGTCTTCGCGGGGAGGACCTGCCACAGGCAGGGACATGGCAATCTTTCTATGCTAAAGCTACGGGAGATAAATCTCGAACCTGTCCTGGGTTGGAGATTGCTTCGTCGCTGCGCTTCTCGCAAAGACGAAAAAAAGAGGTCTACCGTGGTAGTTACGAGCCCGGACATTGAGCTGTCATCCTGAGGTGTCACACTCCCCGCATATTACGGGGTCCGAACCTGCCTGTGCTGCGGAGCCGGACAATGAGGTTCTCGAAACGTCCATTTTCCTATGATAGGCACCCTTTGGTTGCGACCCATCGATAAACTCAGGACGGGCAAACCCTATCTCCGATTTCCCCTTTCCCGTCATTGCGAGGGAGTGCCAACGACCGAAGCACTCTCCTAATTCTTGGGTAGCGGATGGCTCGAGATCGCGTCAGTCACTTCGTTTCTTCGCGAAGACCGGGTGGGGTTACTCCTTCCTTCATAGCAACCCGCCCTTGAGTCAACTTAGTTTTCCCGATTTCCAAAAGTCTTGAACTGGCTGGATGCGGTTTGAAGGTAGGAGCGAAAGTTTTGTTGGTAGTATTTGAAAAGATGGGAATCTGTCGCCTGCTCAAACTCACCATCCTCAACGGGATATTGAACTTTATACAACCGGGCTTCCTGACCAAAACGCTCGAAATAGAGGTAGTCATCCTGAAGCCAGTAGGCTTCCTCACCAGTAATCTTCAAGGCGACTCCGGTCCTGGTAGCAAGGGTGTTTTGTCCAAAAAAGGTAAAGGGCGGCGTATAATCGATTAAACCCAGGAGGGTTGGAGCCACATCAATCTGGCTCACGGGCTGGGTGATGATTTGTGGTTCTAAAGCCAGGACAGGCGCATAGATGACAAAAGGAATGTGGGCATTCTGGACTTTGGCGAAAGGAGATTTATGGACATTCAGCCCATGATCGGCGATGAAGACAAAAATCGTGTTGTCATACCAATCGTGTTGTGAGGCCTCATCCATAAACTCCCCAATGACATGATCTACATAGGCCATACTGCGATGAACCTGTCCCTGGCGATACAGACTGTCGGCAAAGACGGGAATCACTGCATCGTATTCAGCCGGGATTTCCCATGGCTGATGATTGGTGGTGGTAAAAAACGTCACAAACACCGGCTTGGTCAAGCGATCCATTTCCTCAAGGGTGCGATTGAGAACTATATGATCAAAGATGCCCCATTTAGTGCCGGAGGCGTTGGAATTAAAATCCTTACGATCAAGGACCCGGTCAAAACCATGGACACTGGCAAAGCCATTCATGTTGTCAAACTGGGAGTCACCGCCATACATAAACAGGGTGGAGTATCCAATTGCTTTCAAGGCACTGCCAAGACTGGGAACCTGATTCACCGATTCAGTCCGGGAAATCAGAGGCAAGCCCGGCAGGTTTGGCCAGGACATTATGACTGAACTCACACCATGGGCAGAACGTATCCCGTTGGCAAAGCAATTGGTGAACGCAAAACCCTCCCTGGCCATGCGATCCAGATTAGGTGTAACAGAAGGTTCAGTCCGGTTTAAATAACCGGTAAAAGCCGCCGTGTGAGATTCAAGCAGGAGTAAAACGATATTGGTGCCCCTGTCCTCAGCGGCATCAAGTTTCCTGGTCATGGAGATGTCATCTACAAACCTCATTTTGGGATCTTCAAGCAATTGCCGGGTTGTCTGAAAAGCGTCGGAGGGATTATAGTAGTGGGTGAATTTATCAGCGTTCTGCTCGGATGAAAACTGGACCACACTGCGACCCAAAAAGAAGGGACTGTTCAAAGCCGTCTGGTTGGCGATGAAGTCCTCACTAAACATGGCGAAACCCCAGTCAATGGGTCTTTCCTGCCAACCCCCGCGAAAAGCGGTGCCCAAGATCACAATGGAAAGCAGCACGCCAAATATATGGGTGAAGATATAACTGGGTTTGGTCTTGATGCGGTTATTGACGCGTCGATACAGGGTGATGCTTCCCCAGGTAAAAAGCAGCA
>JAIPGJ010000154.1 GCA_021736185.1 Fidelibacterota bacterium
CAGCACCCACGACATGTCCACTGCTGAGAAAGTGTGCGATTATGTTTTCATGATTCATAAGGGTAAAAAAGTACTCGACGGTACCTTGAGTAGCATTCAAGATAAATATGGCAGTGATACACTACGCATTCGATGCGAAAATAAACCCTCTGGCCTGGAACGTATCACTGGTATTGAAAAGGTACATGATTTCGGTCAATCACAAGAACTTAGAATATCCTCTCACTCCAATCCACAAGACATACTGAAAGAACTCATGCAGGAGAATACCTTGGTTAGTTTTGAACTGATGAAGCCATCTCTCCACGATATTTTTGTTCGCATAGCAGGTGCCAGGGAGGTGGATCATGTATAAAGTATTTCGTCTCGCCCTTCGAGAATATTTAGCTGCTGTCCGTACCAAAGGATTTATTATCGGGCTCGTCATGCTCCCCATTTTTATGAGTGGAAGCATGATCGCCATGGCCGTTTTAAAAGATCATGTTGATATTCGTGAGCGCCGTATTGTGATCGTAGATGAAACGGATCAGTTTCGTGACATGCTACAGGAGGCTGCCGCCATTCGGAATAGTGAGCATATTTTTGATCCCGAGGATAGTAGTCAAGTCCAACCCGTCTACACACTGGAGTTTGTCACAGCAGATACTGCTAATATGACCAAACAGCTCGGGGACCTGTCTGATCGTGTTCGAGATGGGAACATTCATGCCTTTCTTCACATTGGATCTTCCATAATACACCCTCTCGTCAATCCGGAAAAAGCCTTCTTGAATTATCATGCCGAAAGTGCGGCTTTGGATGATATACGAGGGTGGTTGCGCGATCCTATCAATAACTATCTGCGCCGCTTAAGACTGGAAGATGCTGGTATTGATGAAGCCCAGGTTCCCGATTTGTTCCAGTGGTCATGGGTTTCAGCCAAAGGCTTGTTGACTGTAGATGACGAGGGTAATATTGTTGACGCTGAAGCCAGTAATGAAATTCGATCTATCGTGGTTCCTCTGGTTATGATGATGCTGATGTTTATGATGTCCATGATGGGCGCCATGCCTCAACTTAGCGCGGTCATGGAGGAGAAAACCCAGCGGATTGTGGAAGTCATTCTGGGATCCATCACCCCCTTCCAGTTTATGCTGGGAAAAATTCTTGGCGGACTTGCCGTGGCGCTCACCAGCACCCTGGTCTATCTGGGGGGTGGTATATCTTTCATGCAATGGCGAGGTTTTGAATCCTACATTCCTTATGACATTCTCCCCTGGTTTGTAGTAAATTTAATTATTCTTTTATTCATGTTGGGCGCTTTAATGACCAGTCTGGGTTCCGTGGCTAATGATGCCAAAGACGCCCAGTCATTATCCTTTCCGGCCATGTTTCCCATGATGATTCCCATGTTTATCATGGTGCCAGTATTAAAGGAACCGCTTTCCAGTTTTGCTACCATAATATCCCTGATCCCACCTTTTACTCCCATGGTTATGACCTTGCGCATGGCTTCGCCCGTAACGATACCAAGCTGGCAACCTTGGGCGGGACTGGCAGGAGTTCTTGTGTTTACACTGTTTGTGGTCTGGGGTGGAGCGCGCATTTTCCGGGCAGCCATTCTCATGCAAGGTGTACCACTAAAGTTTTCAAACATTATGCGTTGGATGACCAAAGGATAAAGGAGTCTTCGAATGACTGAGAAGAAACTTATCAGCTGGAGCAAAGATAGCTCGAGCTCACGAAGTTATCATTTTCAACTTAGCCCCAAGCTCGTTGGGAAAATAAATCGCAAGGGACTGTGGAGCCCCAATGGTTTTGGGGAGCTGGGAAATCGGAAGCTACGTTTTAACTCCAACGGTAAAGCCAATATGAACCTGACTGTTTTTGACAGCTCGTCCCAGGAACAGTTGGGAAAATTAATCTTCTTCTGGAAAGATTTCCAGAAGAGTCAACTGGAATTGAAAGATGGCAGCATTTACGTCTTTCGCTCTTTGGATTTATTCAGAGGGGTTTGGAGTTGGATCAAGCAAGATGCCGCTCATGAACAGGTTATCTTTAGCGTGGACAATCCTTTGCATCGATCGGGAAACATTGAATACGAATCAAAAGATATTCCCCCTCTGGAACGAGATATTCTCCTGCTTCTGGGCTTACATCTCCAGCACTACATTAATATCTGGTTGATGACCATCGGCATTGTCATTGTTGCCGTTGTTACTGGAAGTTAATCCCGCTTCGGACGCAGCGTTAATAAAGCCTCGACCAGGTACACGACTATAAGGTTGGTCAGTACAGAGAAACCAATAAACCAGGTCCAGGCCAGACCAATCCTTAACTATTATAGCCTTTTAGTCTTAAGTGTAATAAAGAATAGGCGTGGATATCCACGCCTATTCTTTATTGTCTAATCAGCTTTTCGGTTGATTTATCCCTGAAATAGAACTCCTCACTGGTTCATTGCGACCAGCTCAATGACCTCCCGAACTTATTCGCCGGTCACCTTGTGCCAGACATTCCCCACAAGCAAGGTTACTGTTGTTCCTATCAGTGTATACCAGGTCCAATTTACGATAGCTGGTTTTCCCAGCAGCATCGGAATCAGGATAATCATAAGCATTACAACAATGCCAGCTGTGAATCCAATAATCGCACTGTGCTGTCTGGGTCCCTTGAAAAGGACGCCCAGCAGGAATGTCCCCAGCAAGCCACCATACGTAATACTTGCAATTCCCAACGCGATCTCCACAACCGAAGCCAACACATTAATAAACAACAATGCTACCGATGACAATACAATTGCCCAGAAAATTGTCATCATTCTGGAAACCCATAAATCTTTTTTATCGCTGGCATTCTTCCCAAAATAAGGTTTGTACAAATCCATCATGGCAGACGACGACAACGAACTCATACTGCCCGCCAGTGTTGACATGGCCGCTGCGAACAGACCTGCGATAATAAAGCCTTTCACACCGGTGGGCATGTAGTTGATGATGAAATAGGGGAAAATTTCATCTGCCTTGTGGAACGGTGCATTGGCAGATGCTATATCCACGCCCTTGACCTGGAAGAAAACATACAGGAGTACGCCAACTGTCAAGAAAAGTGCAAATTGGAATATGACCATCACGCCACTGCCAATCAGGGCTTTTTTGCTGTCCTTTAATGATCGGGTTGTTAGTAAACGCTGAACAATCAGCTGGTCCGTTCCATGAGATGCCATAGACAGGAAAGTACCGCCAATGATGGAATTGATCAGTGTATAAGGTTGTCGGAAAAATTCACCGATGCTGTTGCCAAAATCAAAATTGAACACTTTGAATTTGTTGGCTGGTCCGGCAATCTCGCGGACTGTGTCCCAACCGTTCGGCAAGGCATTGAGGATCAGAACGCCCGCCAGAATAGCACCCCCGATATAAATTAACATCTGAATGGCATCCACCCAGATGATGCCTTTCACACCGCCAGTGTAGGTGTAAATCAGGGTCACAATTGCAATGATGGTGATCGACAGCACATAAATATGCATATTTGACCAATCAGCGAAAGTCGTCGATGTCTTAAAGATTACCGCGATGGGAATCGCTGTGGCAAACAAGCGCACGCCATCAGCGGCTACTCGTGTAAACAGAAAAACCGTTGAGGCGTAGCTGCGCGTCTGATGTCCGAATCTATTTTCCAGCAATTCATAGGCGGTACTCAGGTTACCTTTTTTGTACGCTGGCAGAAAAATGAAACTCACGATGACCCGGGCAATCAAATAACCAATGGTCAACTGCAGAAAGGTCAAATTGGTGAGATATGCCAGGCCGGGGATACTAATAAATGTAAGCGTACTGGTCTCTGCCGCGACAATGGCAAAAGTTACCACCCACCAGGGAATATTCGATCCGCCCATGAAATAGTCTTTGATGCTTCGCTGCTTGCCACCGGAAAAACTTCCAATGGCTGCGATAACCACCAGGTAACCCACAACAATGGTAATATCCAAAGCCTGAAAACCACTATTTTCCACAACAACCTCCTCTTTTCATCCAACAGACTTTAAAACTCAACGCGCCCCCTCTCGGCTTGTTGGGCTTCTTCTTCGACAGCTTTCAATTCGGATTCTATGCGCGATCAATTCGTGTTCAAATGCTTTGCTAGATATTCCAATGCTTCCAAATATGAGTCCTCTTTCTTACCATAGAACTGTGCGGCGCAGACTTCCTTGGTTACCGAAATAGCTCTAAAATCCTCCCGCTCATAAATATTGGACAGATGAACTTCAACCACGGGCTTGCCAATCCCTTCGATGGCATCCCTGATCGCATAAGAATAATGGGTAAAGGCTCCGGGGTTGATAATAAACCCGTCAGCCCACTTCCTGCGACGATGCAGCAAATCGATGATGCGGCCCTCATGATTGGTCTGAATAATTCGGGTTTCGAGATTCAGTTCGCGAGCCTTCTTGCGAATGGCTGTGTTGACCTTATCCAGGGTCAGGGTGCCATATTGAGCAGGATCGCGTGAGCCCAGCAGATTCAAGTTGGGGCCGTGGATAATGAAAATTTGTTTCTGCTCAAGAGATGCTTTTGCCATGGCTGCAATCTAATATAGAATTCCTGAATACGAATTGGGAATTGGGGAAATCTCCTTTGAGCGTGACGTGGATATGATCCATACTATTTACCTTCTGGCATATTCCATGGTACGCTAATTGCTGCTGCAGAATCAACTTCTTTCACCTACTAACTAGACGGGGGCCCCTTTTGAACGTTGCTAAACGTATGCTATTTTTATTGTCTATTTTGAACCTCTCCTTTGCAGCTGAACATAAACTGGTGGCTTCTGATCCCGCTATGAATGACCACCTCGGAATCTCCGTCGCTGTCTCAGGCGACTACGCCATTGTGGGGGCCTGGGAAGATGATGATAACGGAACGACATCAGGATCAGCTTACATCTTCAACCGGAATCCTGGAACAGGGAACTGGGTCCAGACTGCCAAACTGCTAGCCTCCGATGCCGCCGAGAATGACCGTTTTGGCTGTAGCGTGGATATGCATGGCGACTATGCCATTGTGGGGGCTTATGGGAATTCACACCCCTCTTATGGTATGGGTGCTGCTTATATCTTCCAAAAGGATGCCGATAGTGAGGACTGGTTGCAGAGGGCTAAACTGGTGGCCAATGACCCACATCTTGGTGATTCGTTTGGAACTTCAGTTGCCATCGATCTTGACTATGCTCTCATCGGAGCGCCAGCTGATGACGATGTGATCAGCGAATCTGGATCGGCTTATGTGTTCAGGCGTGATGAGGGCCTGCAAAGCTGGTCTCTCAAGGACAAACTGACTGAATCCAATGCCAGCCAGGGAGCATATTTTGGTAACTCAGTTGACTTATTTGAGGGTTATGCCATTATTGGGTCCCACAGAGGTACAAGCGAATCTGCCTTGATCTTTAAGAAGGATACTGGCGCTGAGACCTGGACAGAACAAGCCATCCTCATTCCGTCTGACTGGAGTGCCGATGATGAATTTGGATATGCTGTCGCCATCTCTGCAGATTACGCTGTGGTTGGCGCACGGTACGAGGATTATTCAGGTGGTGACAATGCTGGAGCGGCCTATATCTTTAAACGGGATACTGGATTGGAAACCTGGACAGAAATGACCAAGCTCAGGGCTTCTGATGTGGGCTCCGGAGGG
>JAIPGJ010000018.1 GCA_021736185.1 Fidelibacterota bacterium
GGGGGAATCACACAGGCTGAATCACCTGAATGGATACCGGCTTCCTCAATGTGTTGAAGAATACCTCCGATGTACACGTCCTCGCCATCACACAAAGCATCAACGTCAAATTCAAACGCGTCCTCCAGAAAGGCATCAATCAGGACGGGATGATCTCCGCTGACCAGAGCAGCCTGGGCTACATATTTATTCAGGGATTCCTCAGTATAGACAATCTCCATACCACGACCACCTAAAACATAGGAGGGTCGCACCAGAACTGGATAACCAATCTCAGTTGCTACGAGAGAGGCTTCTTCAATGGTGAAGGCTGTTCCATAAGCAGGGGCAGGGATCTTTAACTTCTCAAGGATAGCACCAAATTTTTTGCGGTCTTCGGCCAGATCAATGGCCGCTGGATTGGTCCCAATAATATTTACCCCGGCATCCTGAAGCCGGTTGGCAATATTGAGGGGCGTTTGACCTCCAAATTGAACCAGCACGCCATCTGGTTGCTCCAGGTCAACAATATTCATAACATTTTCAAAGGTCAGTGGTTCAAAATACAGGCGATCCGAGATATCAAAATCTGTGGAAACCGTTTCCGGGTTACAATTTACCATGATGGTTTTATAACCCATCTCATTCAAACCAAAGACAGCTTGCACACAACAATAATCGAATTCAAGACCCTGTCCGATCCGATTGGGACCCCCACCAAGGATCATTACCTTTTTTCCGACAAGGGCTGTCACTTCATTTTCAGTCTCATAGCAGGAATACACATAGGAAGTTCTGGCTGGAAACTCAGCGGCGCAGGTATCAACTTCCTTAAAGGTGGGTATGATGCCTTCAGAAATTCTAAAGGCCCGTATCTCAGATTCTGTTTTGTCCAAACGCCTGGCCAACTGGATATCTGAATAGCCGCGTTGTTTATAATTTCGAATATCATCAGGTTCAAATTTGGGCGCAGGATCAAGTGCCAGTTCTTGAATCTGGAATAGAAACCAGGGATCGATTTGAGTGATTTTATGCAGGGTGTCAAGATCGACACCATCTTGAAAAGCCTTCCATATTTTCACCAGACGAAAGGCCGTGGCGAAGCGCATTTTCTTCAAGTCCAGATCACGACCCGCAACCTTTTTGGGCTCCAGTCCCACCAATCCAACTTCCAGGGAGCGAAAGGCTTTTTGTAAGCTCTCCTTAAAGGTGCGTCCAATGGCCATGACTTCACCCACAGATTGCATCTGGACACCTAAAATTCCATCGGCAGAAGGAAATTTTTCAAAATCAAAGCGAGGTACTTTGGTAACGATATAATCGATACTGGGTTCGAAAGCAGCCAGGGTTTTCCCCGTAATCTCATTGGGTAGTTCATCCAGCAGGTAACCTACTGCCAGTTTGGCCGCGATCTTGGCAATGGGAAAGCCAGTTGCCTTGGAGGCAAGCGCTGATGAGCGACTCACCCTGGGATTCATTTCAATCACGATCATACGCCCGGTGATGGGATCCACAGCAAATTGGACATTTGATCCGCCGGTCTCCACACCAATGGCTCGCAAACATTCGATGGACCAATTGCGCATCTTCTGATATTCTTTATCGGTGAGGGTCATGGCTGGTGCTACCGTGACAGAGTCGCCAGTATGAACTCCCATGGGGTCAATATTTTCGATGGAACAGATAATAATGGCGTTGTCATTTTTATCCCGGACGACTTCCATTTCAAATTCTTTCCAACCCAGCAGGGACTCCTCAATTAGAACCTCTCCAATGGGGCTGGCAGAAAGACCCTTATCAACCATTTCACGAAATTCTTCATTATTATAGGCCGTAGCACCCCCGGTACCACCCATGGTAAATGAGGGACGGATGATGGCTGGGAACCCAGTATTTTTCACCATTTCTAGAGCGGATTCAACACTATGGGCGAATCCTCCTTTGGCGGTATCAATGCCCACGCTGTCCATGACGGCTTTGAATTTTTCTCTATCCTCTGCTTTATTGATGGCTTCCACATCAGCGCCAATAAGCTGGACATTAAATTTCTTTAGAATCCCTAATTCATCCAGTTTGATGGCCAGGTCCAGAGCCGTTTGCCCCCCAACAGTTGGTAGAATGGCATCAGGTCGTTCTTTTGCAATGATAGCGGTGACAATGGAGGGGGTCAGTGGTTCCAGATAGGTGGCATCGGCCAGTTCCCGATCGGTCATGATGGTGGCCGGGTTGGAATTGACGAGAATGATCCGGAATCCCTCTTCCCGCAGTGCTCGACAGGCTTGTGTCCCTGAATAATCAAACTCACAGGCTTGCCCAATGACAATGGGTCCTGCACCCAGGATAAGAATGGATTTAATATCAGTTCTTTTTGGCATGGATATCCATCATTCCAATAAATTCTTTAAATAAATAGCGGGAGTCATGTGGTCCCGGACTGGCTTCAGGGTGATACTGCACTGAAAAAGCAGGGCTGTTTTTGCAGCGTACCCCTTCCAGAGTACCATCATTCAAATTGATATGAGTTATTTCCAGATGATCCGGAAGGCTGGAGGGTTCCACGGCAAAACCATGGTTCTGGCTGGTAATTTCTACCCTACCATTCAGCTGATTCTTGACTGGGTGATTCGCCCCGCGATGACCAAATTTTAATTTGTATGTGCTGGCCCCCAGAGCCAAGGATAGGATTTGATGACCTAAACAGATACCAAATATTGGTTTCTTATCCAGAAGTGATTTTACAGTTTCAATGGCATAATCTACTGGCTCTGGATCCCCGGGACCATTGGACAGGAAAACGCCATCAGGCTTTAAATCCAGAATGTCTTGAGCAGAGCTTGTTGCCGGGACAATGATCACTTCACAATCATTTTCTGCGAGCTGTCTGATGATGTTGTATTTGATTCCTAAATCGAGCGCCACGACGCGATAAGCATGGGAGGACTTTTCACTCGGCCAGATCCATTTATGCTGGCAACTCACTTCTTTAACCAGGTCCTGCCCGGTCATAGCAGGTACGGATTGCAGCTTGTTTTTTAACGAAGCCAGGTCCAGATCATCACTGCTGATGATCGCATTCATGGCGCCGTCATCACGAATGATGCGTGTGAGGGAGCGGGTGTCAATCCCTTGTATTCCGACTATGCCTGCTTGACTCAGGTAGTCTTGAAGACTTTGATGAGCACGATAGTTGGAGTGGACTGGACTGGCTTCCCTGACAATAAATCCTTTTGCCTGGATATTATTGCTTTCGATATCTTCAAGATTTACACCATAATTTCCAATCTGGGGGGCGGTCATAGTAATAATCTGTCCGCAGTAGGATGGGTCTGTAAGAATTTCCTGGTAGCCTGTCATGCTGGTATTAAAACAGACTTCACCACCGGTGGTACCGATAGCGCCCAAAGAAAATCCTTTAAAGTGGTGTCCGTTTTCCAGCAAGAGGATGGCGGGCTTTTTCATTAAAACCTAATCTCACTTTTTATCCTCGATCTGCAACCCAAAAAATGAGTTATTCAGATAATTCGAGAAAATAATTTACGGAGTTTTTACTTTTCGCCTAAAAAATTGAGGGTGTGACATTTTTAATTCGCTGGACGGAGGGGAAACTCAAGTTAATATCAAATGCATCTGAATGATGATGTGGAGGCAGGTCATGAAAGTGTATCTCGAAACCCAACGAATGATACTGAGAGAATTTACAGAAGCAGATGTGGACTTGCTTGTCGATCTGGATTCTGACCCAGAGGTCACTCGTTTCATCAATGGTGGTAAGCCCACTCCTCATGATTATATCTCTAAAATTGTGATGCCAAAGATTCTGGAATATTATAAAAATGATAATGGCTTGGGTATCTGGGCATGTCTGGATAAAAATGATCAGGCATTCATGGGTTGGTTATTGCTGAGGCCTAGTCACTCTGATCCTAGCGAGACTGAGCTGGGTTACCGCTTCAAACAAAAATATTGGGGTAAGGGAGTCGCCACAGAAGGTTCAGCAGCCCTGGTGAAGAAGGGTTTTGAAGAACTTCATGTTGCTGTCATCATGGCGACGGCGGACCCTGCGAATGATGCCTCCAGGAGGGTCATGGAGAAAGTTGGTCTGCGCTTTGAAAAAGAACTGACGGAACCAGATGGTTTTGTCGTCCTGAAATACCGACTTGATCGTAAGGATTATTTCAAGCAAAAAGCCATGGAAAATTCAGCTAATTGATGATACCACTGATTGAAAAATAATTATGTCTATATTTACAAATAGAATTGAGCGTGAAGCTAAAACCGTCGAGGTGATGATTGGGCTCTATTGCAAAAATCACCACGGACTGTCTGTCACGGATTGCCCGACTTGCTCAGAGCTGCAAAATTATGCCATTGACAGACTCCACCATTGCCCCTTTCATGAAGGTAAAACCTCATGTAAAAACTGCCCGATCCATTGCTATAAACCTGGCATCAAGGATGATATTAAGCAAGTGATGCGCTATTCCGGTCCGCGGATGATGCTCCGGCACCCCATCTTAACCCTGTTTCATTTTAGTGATAATCGACGCAAAGAACCGCTGTCCATGCTGACTCAACCACCTCCTGTTGAACCGGATGAAGTTGAGGATTGTAGCGGTCCAATTAACTGAGTAACAGCCTCAACAAAACCAGGGGGGTTAGCCATCTATCGACGCCTGCGGTTATGATAGGCAAGCCCAGAGAAAATAATCTACTCAATTTCAAATTTTAAATCAGAAATGAGCCACCCAGGAGAGTCGAACTCCTGACCTACGCATTACGAATGCGTTGCTCTACCAACTGAGCTAGGGTGGCATTAAAAAAACAAATTGTGTTTCACCCCTTTCGAGCCACCGCCACTGGCGGGGTTCAGCCTCCAGTCTACTTCTCACAACTTCGCCTTGGCGGGCAGGGAGACACAACGACTGCTCTACCAACTGCTTGTCCCGTCGTAGCCGGTAGGCGCAGACGGAAGCTAGGGTGGCATTAAAAAAGCGCGTGAATATATATTTCCTTCAATCGCTTGGCAAGCAATGCTGAGATCAAACTCATTCCCCAATTCGTGAGCAAGTTGGTATTTTAAAAAGACTGACATCTCTGCTTCAGACCATTACTTTAATAGACTATGGAAATTTTAACCTTACTTTTGATTATCACCATCACCACGATCTCGGCTGTGACGATCTGGTTGAATCTACCCGGTAGTTTCCTCATGCTCATTTTTATCTTCATTTGGGCCTGGATAGGTAATTTCATGCTGATTTCGGTTCCGGAGATAATTATTCTTCTGGGTCTCATGCTCTTGCTCGAGGTCCTTGAACTGTTTCTCAGCGGCCTGGCAGCCAAATATAGTGGCGCTGAAAAACGAACGGCTTTCCTGGCAGTTATCGGTGGAGTTCTGGGAACATTCGTTTTGGGTAGTATGTTCTTTATTGTAGGTGCTGTACTCGGCTTATTTCTGGGATCCTATTTAGGAGCTTATTGGGGTGAGCACCAGGCGGGCAAATCTCCAGCAGAGGCGCGACGGGCAGCGCTGGGTGCCCTCATGGGAAGTATTGCAGGGAAAGTGATCAAGAGCGCCACCATGGTGATTATTGGAGTATGGATGATCAGGGAGATTTTATGATTCATAAAAGAGGACTAAGTTGGGCCTTATTTGCCCTGCTGGGAACAGGCTCTCTAGTGGCTCAGGATATTCATGTTACCCGCCTCCATTATGATGGAGGGGGCGATTGGTATGCCAATCCAAGCTCTCTGCCCAATCTCATTGCTTTTATAAACACAGAAACCAATATCCGGGTGGACCCAGAGGAATACAGAGTCAAAATCACTGACACAGATCTTTACAATCACCCCTTCCTCTATATGACCGGTCATGGGAATGTAAGTTTCAGTAAAGAAGAAGTGCAGAAGCTACGTGATTATCTTGCCTCAGGTGGTTTTCTTCATGCTGATGATAATTATGGAATGGATCAGTCTTTTCGCCGTGAAATGAAAAAGGTATTCCCAAAAAAGGAATGGGTCGATTTACCCCATGATCACCCGATTTTCAGTTCATATTTTTCCATGATAAATGGATTGCCAAAGATTCATGAACACGATGGAAAAGCCCCTCAAGCGCTAGCCCTCTTCCATCATGGTCGCGTGGTGGTTCTTTACACCTACGAAAGTGACCTGGGGGATGGTTGGGAGGATCCCGAAGTCCATCAAGATGGGGAGAAAAAGCACCGTGATGCCCTGGAGATGGGTACGAACATTCTAATATATGCCTTCACTCATTAAGCAATGACCCAACGAATCAATCCTGAACCAGCCCGCGTGGACTCTCGCAGTCCGGAGCTCTTGAAACTGGCCCAACATGCCCGCAGTGAAGCTCGTGGAAAAGGCGCACTCCTTGGCGTTGCCGGATTTTCCACGATTATTATCCTGGTCAGTCTTTTTATCTGGTTGGAAAGCTTTCGTTACTTCAATCCAGAATCAAAAGTGCTTTTACTAAGTATCCTGGGTGGACTGGGATTACTGGCCTTCGTTGGAATATTAGGGGTATTTTGGCTCTTAAAGAAACAACAAATACAGTCCACAAAACCAGAAAATCTGGCGTTGCGGATTGGTGAAAAACTCCCTGAAATTGGTGACCGGATTCTTAATGCAGTTCAATTAAGTAAGACGGTGGCTCCTGAGGGTATTTCCCGAAGCCTGCATGAAGCAGCAGTGGAATCTGGAATAAATGTCATTGAACAGGTCCCATCAAGCCTCTTATTCCCAAGCGAAATTTTAAAACACTATTTGAAAAGAGTTGGAATTGGAGTTGGCGTCCTGCTGTTGCTGTACCTGGTCAATTTTCAAAGGACCAATGCAGCCATCGCTCGCTTGAGTCAACCCGAGGTCGCTTATGAATATCCCCTGCCCATTGAACTACAATTGAGCGTGCCGAGTAACCAGGTCTTGGCTGGAGATAGTTTGCTCCTCACAGGTCATGTTTCAGGACGTTCCCTGGACCAGGTTGAGGTGATCATACGGACGCGTAAAGATTCCAGCATTTTTCCTGTTCGTGTGTTAGACCAAAGCTTTAGCATGCCCATGAATCATTTGCTCAATAGTTTTACCGCCGTTGCCAGAGTTGCCAATACCCGGCCGTGGGAACCCTGGAAAATGATTGAATCAGCTGCTCTGGATGTCCAGGTCATCAACCGTCCCCTGGTCCAGGATTTAGCGGTTCGCATTCGACCTCCTGGCTATACCAGGCTGCCTACAGAAATTCTGACACGCAATATTATGGATATTAGCGGATTCAAGGGCTCGCGTATTATTATTGAAGGTCTTGCATCGAAAGAAATTGCCTCCGCTGTGCTCCATTTTAAGCAGGCTAAATCCATCCCCATCACCATGGAGGGACCTCGATTCAAGGTCTCATTTACACTCCAGCGACCCGATGAGATGTGGATTGAGTTGGTCGATCATGAGGATGTCCATAATCTGGATCCCCTGGTTTATCCCATTTATGTAGCCCATGATCTTCCACCGATTATCCGGGTGCTCATTCCCGGCCAGGATGTGGTTTTGGGTGAAAACATGATCCTGCCTACTCGCTTGAAACTTGATGATGATTTTGGCTTTTCCAGGCTTGAGCTTAATTATCAGATACAACACCCTGACTATCTCATGGAAGATACCACCATCTACCAGGTGAAAATCGATTTGCCCAGCTCCGAATTGAGTTCTCTGGAATTCAATCATACCTGGGATATGAGTAAGCTGAGCATCATGCCAGAGGATGCCATTCAGTATTGGTTTAAGGTTTGGGACAACAATAGTATAGATGGCCCTCAACAGGCCTCAACTCAAAAGTGGTTGGCCAGACTACCCTCTTTGGATGAGATGTTTGAAGAAATTGCCCAGGGCAATGAAAAGGTCAAACAGGAACAGGAAGATGTTCTTGAAATAGTCAAGGAAATCAAGGAAAAAGTGAGTGAGCTGGCTCTTGAAGTGCAAAAAGATCCCAATCTGTCCTGGGAACAGCAGCAGGAAGCCAGTGAGGCCATGGAGCAGGTCAAAGACCTTAAAGAGCAACTGGAGAACATCAGTAAGCAATTAGATCAAATGATGTCTTCGGCTGAGGAGCAAAACCTTTTCAGTGAAGAGACCCTGGATAAATATGCAGAGCTTCAACAGTTGATGGAACAGCTCATCACACCTGAACTCAGGGAAGCCATGGAACGTCTCCAGGAGGTCATGGATAAAGACAATCCCAGAGAGATGGAAGCCGCTCTTGAAGATTTTCAAGCAGCCATGGAAAATTTCCAAAAAAGTGTTGAGCGGACCCTGGAAATTTTTAAACAGATTGAGATTGAACAAAAAATTGATGAGCTGGCAACGCGCCTCAACGACCTGGCCGAAAGGCAGGAAGCATTAAACGCTGACATGAAGGAAGGCGATACAGCTGATGCTGCCACCCAGGAAGAGAAAATTGCCAGTGATTTTGATAAAGCCCAGCAACTGGCAGAGACCCTGGAAGATCTTCTCAACCAATCTGAGGATCTCTCTTCAGAATCTGTTCAAGCATTGCAGGAGCAGATGCAGCAGGAACAAATAAGTCAGAATCTGGAAGAGGCAGCCCAGCTTATGGCAGCCGGTGACATGTCCAAGGCGACACCTCCCTCAGAACAGGCCGAAAAGTCCTTGAAAAAGATGGCGGCTCAATCAAGTCAGATGCAATCAAATCTCCAGCAGCAAATGATGGCTGAAGTGATGTCCGAATTTCGGTCTGCCCTGCTTAAAACCTTAAGAATCTCACAGGCTCAAGAGGCATTGGAGGGGCCAACGGCCCAAACCTCGCGCCAGAGTTCGCTACTCCGGGATTATGCTGATTCTCAGATGGGACTCATGCAAGGCTTGCAGCAATTATCATCAGAACTCCAGGAATTGGGGAATAAGACTTTTGCTGTTTCTCCTGCCATGGGTCGCTCCATGGGCTCGGTTCAAGCGAATATGCAGGAAGCCATCAAAGAACTGGAAGCAAGAAATCCAGGTAAATCCTCCCAGTTACAGGCAGCTGCCCGGGAAAGTTTAAATCGTCTGGCCAGACAACTGGCTAATTCCATGGAATCTCTCCAGGAGTCTGGAGAAGCCAGTGGCTTTAGTGAGTACATGCAGCAATTACAGCAAATGGCAGGGCAGCAACAGGGGCTGAACCAGCAGACCATGATGCAGCTGGGGGCTGGCAGTCCTTCCATGATGCAACAACTGGCACGCCAGCAAATGCAACTCAGGGAAGCTCTCAAACAGATAGAGAATGGGATGGGATCAGATTCCCGCATGCTGGGAGACCTGGGAAAAATTGGTGAGGAAATGGAAGATGTTGCCAAAAAGCTGCAGGGCAAGCGTCCTTCACAAAAAGTTCATGAACAGCAGGAACGCATATTAACCAGACTTCTCGATGCCCAGCGTTCTGCCACCAAGAAGGATTTCAGTAAAAAGAGGAAATCGGAGACCGCCGATTCGAATCCATTCTGGAAGGGAAGTGAAGTGTTGCCCGAGGGATTGGGTGAAGCTCGAAATCAGTTGTATGAAGAATTGATATTCAGTTTGAAGCAGGATTACACACGTGAAGAGCAGGCCTTGATCCGTGAATATTTCAACCGACTGGAGGCGGAACTCAATGAATAGAAGTCTCATCATCATTGGACTTTTGCTTATCCTCCTATCCATTCCTCACCTGGGATATAACACGGCCAATGCCCAGGACTTTCGGAATAGATCTGCCTCAGAGGATCAACGATTGGAGCAGCGGGCTTCCACCTTAGTCCGTCTGGGAAGAACTGCAGAAGCGGTGGATCTTTATCTCGAAATTCTGTACAAAAACCCCGGCAACAGCAATATCTATTTTCGAGTAAGTAATCTCTTGCCTGGTCAGGAAAATGCCCCGGTTTTGTTACAGATACTCGAAGATATTCTTAAGACTCAATCACAGAATACGCGGCTTTTGGCTGAGAAAGGTCGCTTGCTCTATTTACTTGACCGGAAGCAGGAAGCCATCCAGGACTGGGAGAGCATCCTGCAAAAGGATCGCAAGGATCGATTCATATACCCAACCCTGACCAATGCCATGCTCCAGGCAGGAGCCATGGACGAAGCCATTCAATTGTTGAATGAAGGTAGAACCGCTTTAAAGGATTCCCATGCCTTTGCCCTTGACCTGGCACGTATCTATGCAGCCAAACATAATTATAATCTGGCCAGCAAAGAGTACCTGTCACATCTTGACCAAAATCCAGGTATGTTGGACTATATCAGTAATCAACTTATTGGTCTCCTGGAGAACGAGACTGCCTATGAGTCGATCACTCTCAATCTGCAGAAAATCATGGCACTCCCAGGGGACCATCAGGCCTTGGTATTGGCCCAGGCAAAAATCTTATTGCATGAAAAACATTATCCTGAATGCGCCAGAACCATTCTAGCCTCGGATGTCCGACGTTCCATGAAGGACGTCATGACCATTGCTGATGATCTGCTGGCTGAACGCGCCTGGACTCCTGCAGCTGATTTATATCTATATATATCTGCTAATAGTAAGGACAGACAGCAAATTGGCGATGCGCTTCTAAAATTAGCATCCACTTATGAATATCGGCTCAATCGGGAGGAAGCCTACAAATCCTTAAGTGGCTACTTCCCAGGCAATCAATTTCTTGATTTGGATGTTCGCATACTCAGGGGTGAAGATGCTTCGCTGGAGCGGACGCTGAAGCTTTATGATAGTTTGCAGACGCTGCTTCCGCGGACGAATGAAGCCTTTCTGGCCTCGTTTCATATTGCCGAGATTCAATTGATGGTCAGTGGCGATGTGGATCGAGCGATTCGTGGATTCCAGAATATTTTTGACAATGCACCCCGTAATGACATCAAACTTTCAGGCGGAACACGGCTGGTGGATGCCTGGCTGGCCAAGGGTGACACCTCGGCCGCCCTGCAAAGCCTGGCCAAGGTTGTGGACAAATTGAATATGGATGAGGATGCCCCCCGGATTGTGAGTTCCCGAATTAAAATACGCATCCATCAAGGCGATATTCCTCGTCTTAAAAAGGAGTTGCTGAACCTGAGTGGGGCAGCTTCACCAGCAGACCCAATATTTAATGACGGCCTGGAGCTCATGGCAGTTCTGAACGGTAATGGACCTGATGATGACCCGAATTTGCAGCAGTATCTAAAAGCAGAAAGATTGGTGGGTCAGCATAAACTCGCTGAGGCGATCAGGGTCCTGCAGGATATTCGTGGAGACTCAGAATCAATCGCTGATGAAGCTGGAGTAAGAGCGATTCAAATTCTTCTGGCTCTGGGTGATGATCAATTGGCAGTTGAAACCATGGATGATTTTTTAAGAACCTACCCGGATTCTCCATGGAGAGCAAATGTTCTAGTCTGGCGGGGAGAACAATTCCAGTTTACTCAAAATGAACCTCAATCTGCGATTCCCTATTATGAGGAAGTGATTGTCAATCATCCCGAATATCTGGGTATTCAGGAATTAAGGGTTCGTTTAAGAAGTCTCATCGGGGGTGGCTCATGATACGAATAAAACAGCTTATCATCTTCCTGTTGCTGGTAGGTTCGGTTTCCTCGCAGAAGATTCTGATCCCAATGGATGAGAACCAAACGGACCATCTTAAGGCCTATGGTGTGGCCTATTGGGTTCTGGAGCGCGATATTGATATCGAATGGTTGCTGAATTATCGGGGCGGCAGTTTTCTCGTTGATAATTATTCTGAGATTGTAAGAGAATTGCGGCTAAGGGATGTGAAATTTGAAACCGTCCCCGCTGGTGCTGAGCTCAATATATATGCCACGATAGAAAACAATAACATGGATATTGTGCTGCTGGAGAAGGCTCCCAAGGTTGCGGTCTATTCACCACCAGGGAAACAACCCTGGGATGATGCAGTTACCCTGGCACTGGCATATGCTGAAGTTGAATATGAGATTATCTGGGATGCTAAAGTCCTGGATGGAAAATTAAGTGATTATGACTGGCTGCACCTGCACCATGAAGATTTTACCGGCCAGTATGGCAAGTTTTATCGCAATTACCGGAATGCTGCCTGGTATCAGAAACAACAGAGTGATTATGAGGCATTTGCCGCTTTGAGGGGCTATCCCAGTGTGTCTGAGGAGAAAAAAGCAGTTGCCAGAAGGATTCGGGACTATGTTTTAAATGGTGGTTTTCTGTTTGCCATGTGTAGTGCCACGGATGCCCTTGATATCGCTTTGGCGGCTGAGGGTGTAGACATCGTTGCAACGCCTTATGATCATGATCCCGCTGATCCTCAAGCCCAGTCCAAGCTGCAATTCGGAAAAACCATGGCTTTTGAGAACTTCCAATTGATTACTGATCCCATGGTTTATGAGTACAGCAATATTGATGAACCACCCAGTGATCGACCACGTACCCGTGGGGCAGAAGCTGATTATTTCACCCTGTTTGAGTTCTCGGCAAAATGGGATCCGGTTCCAACCATGCTGACTCAGAATCATGTTGGTGTGATCAAAGGATTTATGGGACAGACCACTGGCTTTCGCAGATCAACCATTAAAAAACATGTGGTCGTTATGGGGGATGTTCCAGGGCAGGAGCAGGTCAAATACATTCATGGAGCGTTTGGCAAGGGTACCTTCACCTTTTTAGGCGGTCATGATCCTGAAGACTATCAACACTATGTCGGGGATCCACCGACCCAGTTGTCCCTGCATCGGAACTCACCGGGATATCGCCTTATTCTTAATAACATTCTTTTTCCAGCGGCCAAGAAAAAGGAACGTAAAACCTAAATTCGCCATTCAATTCAAAGGAGCGATCTCCAATCTCAGTCATTTAAAGACGAATACCTATTTCACAAGTAATCACATTCTACTTTGTATTTTTAGCACGGAGTGTACTTTTCATGCCAAACATGAAAACGATTATCGGATTTATCATTGTATGCGCATGCTTAAGTGTTCAGGCACAGGACTCAAGCTATAGCTATGCTGGCTGGGGAAAACCAGGTTCTTCCCAGGCACTTCCCATGGAATTATTAAAGGGTAAACAGTATACCCAGGTTACCCTTAAAGGCGAAAAACCGGTGCTGGTCAAACGTTTTGATGAAAACCATACGCTTGTCGAACATGTGGAGAACGCGTATGATGAATACGGGAATCATCACTCCAGTAAACGCTTCGATGCCAGGGGACATCTAAGGGAGGAAAATATCTTCCAAAATGATCCCACTGAAATGGAACTCTTTCGGACAATATTTGGCAATACTTTTGTCCCCGCCAACTCCAACTTCATGATCCGCAGGGAATACAATGAATTCGAAAGAGAAACAGGCTATTTCATCATTGGTGTGAGGGGGCAATCCCTATGCTCTCGTGTAACCATTTACCGCGATGATCGACGAAAAGATCGTGAAATCCTCCGGGACGATCTTGATGGCAAAGTACTTACGGAACGACGGTATAAATATGTTGATGCTGAAAATCGCACCGTGCTGGAAGAATTTGATGGCACAGGCAAAATGGTACAGCGCGTCGTTCTTTTTGATCACCACGATATTATCCAGGAATAATGAGCAAGGAGGCAAGATGAAAAGACGTGTGTTCATGATGTTGATCCTGAGCTTGGCTGTGATTGGCTATGCCCAGGACGCTGTAGTAGACACCAATGCAATTGTTGTAGATCCAGTTGCTGACCTGCTTATGCAGGCTGAAGTTGCCCACGATGCCGATGATTACGAAACAACCATGAAACTCCTCCAGGAAGCTGAGAAGCTCGATGGTCAAAATGATGAAGTCTTGTGGAAGATCAGTCGCGGCTATTTTGATTTCGCTGATCGCAAACCCAACGATGTTGAATATAAAAAGAAGTATATATATGATGGTAGAGCCTATGCTGAAAAAGCACTTGCCATCAATGATAAGAGTGCTGGTGGACATAAATGGTACGCTATCCATCATGGTCAGATTGGTGAGGCCGAAGGGACCGAGCAAAAAATTAAGAACTCATACGGTATGAGAGACCACACTTTGCTGGCGATCAAGTTTGATCCTACAGATTCTGGAAATTACCACGTCATGGGACGGTGGCACTACGCCCTGGCAGATTTATCATGGATTGAACGTCAAATTGCCAGTCTGATTTATGCCACTCCACCTGAAGCATCCTTTGAGGAAGCCCTGAAATTTTTCAAAAAGGCTAACACTCTTGATAAAGAGGATATCCGGAACATGCTCTACATCGGATACTGTTATGATGAGCTGGGCGATGAAAAATCTGCAGCCCAGTGGTTCAATACGGCAATCAACGCCAAAGCTAGCAGTGAGAGCGATCGCGGATTACAGGCCGAGGCCAAAGAAGCCCTGGACGATTTATAAAGATATTGATGAAGAGGGCACTCCTGGGAGTGCCCTTCTTTTTTAAATTAATAAAAGGAAGTCCAATGATTACCCCAGATCCTATTCAACCCGGTGCAACCATTGCGCTGATTTCACCAGCTTCTGCACCAAAGCCTGAAAAGCTTGATCGGGGGATTGCCTATCTTCGCTCCAGGGGTTTTCAGGTCAAGGAAGGTGCTCATCTGCGAGGCAAACATAAATATCTCTCAGGCTATGGTCCCGAACAGTTGGCAGATATTCACTGGGCTTTTGAAGATGATGACGTGGATTTGATCATGTGTAGCCGGGGTGGATATGGTACTCCGCGATTCCTGGATGATCTGGATTACGAACTGATTGCCCAACATCCCAAGTTTTTTATTGGCTATTCGGATATTACGGCCCTGCAATGCGCTTTGGCTGTAGAAACCGGACTGGTCACCATATCTGGTGTGATGGCTGCTGTTGAGATGGCCTCAGAAGACGGTATCGATCCCTATACGGAAAAGGTGTTTTGGGATTTAATCAGTAAACCCATGTCAGGCCAGGTGCTTAAAAATCCCAGTGATATGCCCCATGCAATTTTATCAAATGGACTGGGAGAAGGACCCCTGGTGGGTGGCTGTCTGTCACTTTTCAATAATCTTATGGGCACCCCTTATTTCCCCGATGTTGCTGGTGGCATTATGGTCCTCGAGGATATTGGAGAAAATGTTCAACATCTGGATCGCATGCTCTCTCAGTTTAAGATGGCCGGCTTTTTCCACGGGGAAGAGCGGATTAATGGACTCATGTTGGGTCAGTTTATCGACACCTGGGAAATGAGTGATGAGGATGATTTTCTCCTGGAGGAATTGGTGCATGACATTATTGGCGATGTTGAATTCCCCATTGTTTCCAATGTTGCCTATGGTCATGGGATGCGAAAAATGACACTGCCCCTGGGAGCAAGAGTGAAGCTGAATGGAGCAAATGGGAGCTTGACGCTGATATGATTTTAGACTGGACTGAATGGCTGGGATATATTGCTTCCGTGATTGTTGCGGCTTCGCTCACCATGACAAATATTCGCCGTCTGAGGTGGTTAAATATGATTGGTGCCATTGCTTTTACTATTTATGGTGCCATTCTACAGCTATATCCTATCCTGGTAGTAAATGGCTTTATCGTCGGTGTAAATATATTTTACCTCGTTCGCATTGCCCTGACGAAGGAGCATTTTCACCTGATTCCCATTTCATGGGATACCAGCATTTTTTTACCGCGCTTTATCGAGTTTTATATCCTGGATATTCGGAAACATTTTCCTGACATCATTATCGAGGATCTGCGACAATACCGATCCGTTTTCATTACACGAAATGTGGTTCCTGTTGGCCTTTTTATCTATGAACGACTTGAAAACGGCATTATCCAGATCCACCTGGATTACGAAATACCCATGTATCGGGATTATGAGAGTGCCCGCTATTTTTTCCATGAATTTCGAGAGATGGTTCAGGAAAAGGGATTCCATACCTATGTTGCGTATTGCCATGTACCCGTTCATCAACGCTATTTAAAAAGAATGAAATTCAAGGAAGATTCCAGCGAACCCGGTCGATTTGTTCGCAAAATGTAATGTTAACTATTATGCTCAGGAAAACTGTCCATGTTGCGTAGAATCCTTAGTCTTGCCGTGTTGTTAAACACTTTGGTCCTTGCTCAAAACTTACAGCTGCATTATGAGGCTTCTGCGGATAGAGAGTATCTGGTTTCCACTCTGGAAATGTTTAAACCAGATCAGTATGGTTCCACCTTCTGGTTTGTGGATATGGAATATGCAGCTCCCGATGTGAGAAGTGTTTCACTTGCCTACTGGGAAATAGCCAGAGCGTTTACACTGCCCATAAAAAATCTTTCGGCTACGCTTCAGTATAATGATGGTGTGGCGAATTTTGGATCCCTGGGCCAGGTTTGGCTGGCCGGCGTCAATTATTATCTCGACCTGGGTTTTGTGGCACTTCCTATTGATCTTCTGTATCGAGCGGCTCAGGGGGCTGAGTCGCCGGATTTTCAGATCACTGCAACCTGGTTTGTGCCTCTCATGGATGGCAATATTGAATTATCCGGATTTTTTGATTTCTGGTCCCAGGATGAGTTTGGGTCAGATGAAAAAGAATTCGTGCTCCTGGGGGAACCCCAGATCTGGTATAATGCCAGTGAGCACCTCTCCATCGGATCTGAAGTCGAGATCAGTAACCATTTCGTTTTTGGCGCAGAGGGTCTTCAAGTGCTTCCCACTTTAGGCTTGCGCTGGACTTTTTAATCAGGATTATTTTTTAATTAATTGTTAAGCAGTAGAAGAGGCTGTCTCAGAGCAAGAGATCGTCCCCTTTTTGTTATTAACCACAGATATGCCCCCAACTCAACTTAGTCCCGATCGACTCTATACCCTTATACCTCTATACCTTCATACTCTCAACATTAAAAGAAAAAGCCGCACCTTTTGGGGACAGCCTTTTAAAAATATAACCAGGTTTTGGTCTAGGAGACGGGTCTAAGCCGTTCGTTTGTGAACAAAATGATATGATACGGATCTGATATACTGGTTGTAGAGGAGATGGAAAATATCTTGGCATCTTTTCCAATTTCAATACTCCCAATTCGATCTACCAGTCCTAAAGCTTTGGCTCCATTGAGGGTCGCCATCTTGATAATCTCATGAGGTTTAAAACCATATTCAGCAGATGCTGATCTCATCTCAGCCCGGATGTCCATATGTTCGGCAAAGGTGCCTAGACAAATATTGAAGCCCTTGTCTTGAATCAATTGTCCTGGAGCAGTCCCCAGTTCCCATTGACGATTAAAACGAGGGTGCAGGCACATATGGAAAATTTCAGATCGTCCCTTGAGAAGGTCCAATTCATCCTCTTCCAGCATGATGACCTGACTCAAAATGGTTTCTTTTGCAGCAAAGGCATTATTAAGAAAATATCTGAGGGGCGAGGTGCGTGGCGCTTGCCAGCGGTAGTCCATATCTTCCTTGCCAAGGAGATACTGATAAATCCGGCCCTGTCCCTTCATAAAAAAGATGTCCTCATCCTTCATGAATGAAAGGGGAAGTGCAGTTCTCTCCTCTGTGCTGGATATTTTTCTGAAAACTTCCGGCCCAAGATTAAACAGAAATTCACCAGCATAATGGAATCGAGTCAGGTCGGTATTATTAAATTTACCACGACCATTCCAAATTTCGAAGGCATTGCTATCACGAAAACCCTGGAGCACTTGAAAGACAACAGAATAAAGTCCCGAATGCTCGAGGTGGATACTTATTTCAGGGTGCCGGGTACGAATTCCTATGGCAGCAGTGCCATAGTCATAACCCCGCTTAATGGCACTGAGCAGTTCGCTTTCGGCTTCCAGTTTGGAGCTGACCCGCGATGCATTTTTTCCAGAATGTAGCCAGTTTAAAAAGGAGCCTCTCAGTGTAGATTGAGGGTCCGCCATGGAATAGTCTGGATGGAAAAGCGCGTTTACCAGGGAGGGACAAATAACGGAGTGTCCAAGATCTTGCACCTGTTTTCTGTCACCTGAAAATTCCGACTGTTTCCCAACAGCCGTGATTTTACCCTCGGCCAGAGTTAGGTATCCATCTTTAATAGGTTCGCTAACAATAGGAAGCACCCATTCGGAAAAATATGTACGTTTAACCATGCTACAATGTAATTAGGATTTATGGATTACGTATCAGGAATTGAAAATGAGTCTCGGCTGAAGGCCTTTTCGTCTATATTAGCGCGTATGACAGATAAAATATCAGAACACCGGAAAAATATAGATGACCTGGATACACGGATTTTACAATTAATCCAGGAAAGGGTTGATGAAGCTATAAGTATCAGACACCTGAAAAATCAGCAGGGTTTACCTCTATTTACTCCAGAAAGAGAAGCGGATTTGATCAAGCGCCTCATCCAAAAATCAGCAGGTCACCTTCCCCCGGAAGTCATTGAAGATATCTGGAAGACCATCATCAGAGGGGGAAAGCGAACCGGAGACAGTCAATAATTTTGACAATGCTTGCGTAAGTTCGCTATTGTGGCATGGGAATTGAACATTTTTTAACTATCAACATTATATATATATAACCCGTTATAAGGAGTCCAAAAATGAGTAGAAAAAAAATATCATTGATCGGTGGGGGACAGATTGGTCAGATCTTGGCGCTTATCGCTACCCAAAAAGAATTAGGTGATGTGGTTCTTTTAGATATCCCTGACTTTGAGGGACCGGTGAAAGGGAAAGCCCTGGATTTGATGGAAATGCGTCCGCTGGAAGGTTATGATGTGAATGTTAAAGGAACTAGTGATTATGCTGACATCGCTGATTCAGACGTCATCATTATTACAGCAGGTGTTCCTCGCAAACCAGGTATGTCTCGCGATGATTTACTGGGTATTAATCTCAAGATCATTTCAAATGTTGCTGAGAATGTTAAAAAATATGCCCCCAAGGCATTTGTGATTGTCGTTTCCAACCCGCTGGATGCCATTGTTTATGCCTTCTACAAGGTTTCTGGTTTTTCAAAAAACAAAATTATCGGTATGGCCGGAGCTCTGGATTCCTCGCGTTTTAAGGCCTTTATCGCCATGGAAACCGGATACTCAACTCAAGATGTCTCCTGCCTCGTCCTGGGTGGACATGGTGACACCATGGTTCCCCTTACCCGCCTGGCCACGGTCGGTGGCGTACCAGTCAGCGAATTGTTGGATGCAGAAACCTTAGACGCTATTGAGAAAAGAACCAGAATGGCTGGTGGTGAGATTGTCAAGCTCCTGGGAAATGGTTCCGCATTTTTCAGCCCGGCCCAGTCCGCCATAGAAATGGCTGAAGCCTACCTCATGGACAAAAAACGTATTATCCCCAGTGCTGCATTGTGCGAGGGCGAATACGGCATTGATGGCTTATTCATTGGTGTCCCCTGTGTTATTGGTGCAGGCGGAATTGAAAAGATTATCGAAGTAAAATTGAATGATGATGAAAAATCAGCACTCAAAGTTACAGCTGAACATGTTTCCAGTGTGGTTGCTGAAACCAAACTCTAGACAGTTGATTACTTCGGAAAGGGGAGTGCCGTGGCACTCCCTTTTCCATTTGTATAGGTGGGTGTCCTTTAGCTTTCTCGCCTTGCTCTCTGTGGCATGCGATACGGATCTGATCCCTGATATCGACAAGGAGCTCAGTCCAGAGGCCCAGGCTCTGGTTGACAGCGCATTCGCTCCCTATGTTGCAGCGGATACCTTAGTGGATCACCATGTCCATTTCCTGGGTCTTGGAAATACATCAAGTGGTATCGAGGTAAATCCCGATACTCGTTCCTTTTTCCATCCTATTAAATTGACCCGGTTTAATTATTTCATGGATGCCGGCAGCATTACGAATGAAGCGCTGGCAGACGAACAATATCTGCAATATCTCATGGCGCAAATTGAAAGAATTCCGGCAAATATTCAAATTCTGGCTTTGGCCCTGGACCGCTATTATGATGAAAATGGAGCTGTGGATCCAGAAAATTACGAAATTTATATTCCCAATGAATATGTGGTGAGCCTCAGTCAGCTCTACCCAGATAGAATCGTTCCAGCCATATCGGTTCACCCCTATCAGCAGGATGCGGTGGAAGCACTTGAAAAGTGGGCATCCAGGGGAGTGCGAGTGGTGAAATGGGTTCCTAATGCACAGGGAATTGATCCATCCTCACCTCTCTGTGATCCCTTCTATGCTGCCATGAGCAGTCTTGATATGGTGCTTTTAAGCCATGCTGGGACCGAGCAGGCACTGGACTCTCAGGGGCGTCAGCACCTGGGCAATCCTCTCTTATTGCGTCGGGCTCTTGACTCCGGAGTGAAAGTCATTGTCGCCCATTGTGCGACGGCTGGCACCTCGGTGGATCTGGATGATCCCACACTTCCTGAGATTGATAATTTCTTACTTTTTATGCGTCTATTTGATAATCCTGAATATGAGGGGACCCTTTTTGCAGATATTTCTGGCATGACCCTGGTCAATCAGGTTGGAAATTCATTAAAGGAAATATTAGCGCGACAGGATCTGCACACCCGACTTCTGTATGGAAGCGACTATCCGTTACCGGCTGTAGACATATTGAATCAGAACTACGCCCTTGGTTTGATGGGTTACCTCAATGAAGATATTATCGGGGAATTAGACGAAATTCAGGCGGTGAATCCCTTACTCTATAGCTTTGTTCTTATGCGATTTTTGCAACATCCTGAGAGTGGTGCACACTTTTCAGAAGATCTATTCAGGAATAAGCTCCCGTAGATTACTTGCCCACCACTTTCACGCGAATTTTCCGCTGGCGTGGTCCATCAAATTCACAAAAATAGATACCCTGCCATGTCCCCAGCTGTAAATGACCTTCTTCCACAATCACTTGAATTGAGTTGCCCATGAGGGATGCTTTCATGTGGGCCGCGGTGTTGCCCTCAGAGTGCGCGTAATCGGGGTGTTCCCATGGAACCATTCGCTCCAGGATACCGAGTAAATCCCGGGTCACATCGGGATCAGCATTTTCGTTGATGGTAATGCCGGCAGTTGTGTGGGAAACAAAGACCGTGAGCACACCTGATTTTATACGACTCTCAGCCAGGGCTTGTACAACCAGTGGCGTAATATTGACAAATTGGCTGTGCTTTTCAGTCGATAAGGACTTGGTGATCATGGTATTACTCCCAACAGTTCTCAGCTGTTTTCTTTGAATTCAAATATCATTATGCCAGCAAAAAAGGGACCTTCCTCGGGGAAATAGTACTTAAGAAAATCCAGTTTGACTGTTTCTCCAGCACTTTGTGAGGCGTGAACGAGATATTTTCCGTCAATAATCATGCCCTCGTGTCCCATGACGATCCCCATTTTAAAGTATTTGGGTTTGACAAAAGCAACACCAACGATGCTGGGTAATTTGGCCAGGAGTTCCGGGGTGATAGCTTGATTGGATATGTAATACGCAGTCAGGGTGCGGTTCCAGTCAAGAGCCAGAAATTCCTCTCCGTCATCCTTTTGATTCAAGGTAATGGTTACTGAATCTAGGGATGATCTGGGCAGCAGTGTCTGGGTAATATCTACGGTGTTCGGGTTCATGGTGATCCGATCAAGTGTGTAATGCCATCTCGATTGATAATCAGGATGTTTAACCCCGCTTGAATCAGGTTTATAATGAAGTTGGATCATGTTGGCACGCGCCTCCTCCCAACTTGAGCTCCTGGCTGCAGCCAGAGACGTGAGGTTATGCCCTGTGCAGTCAGAAACATCATAGCGGATGATCGGGTCAAGATCCGGTTCGGCTTCTTCCCCTAATTTAAAGATTTCATAGGGTGTCCCTACACGCCACAAAGCGATGTATTTCAGACGAGTCTGGAAATCAGGGAAACGTGCTTGAAATTGGGGAAGTATCTTGCCCATCTGTTCCTGCGTCAAGGTCCAGGGAGCGGGTAAACTGGTCAGCCAGTCATCATCTGTAAGTGCTTCCTGACAACTCATCAGGTTAGAAAATAAAATTATTGTCAGTAAGGATTTGATGAGTCGCATGAGTCTTTCTCCTGTTTGGGTGCATCCATACCGAAGAGCATCAGTTCTTCGGCTGCATGGGGTAAAGTTATCATTTTTTTGTAATGCATGCCTAATTTTCTCAGCAAGTTTAGCGAGCGCTGATTCTCCCGTGTGGTAATAGCTTCAATATGCTCCAGCTTATGTATTTTAAAACCATATCTTAATACTGCTTTAGAGGCTTCATAGGCATAACCCTTTCCCTCATGTTGCTCCAGAAGGGAATAGCCTATATCTGCATAATCCATGCCTTCACGATGGGTCAGACCACAATTGCCCAACCTGACCTGGTCTTCCAGCCTTTCCATGATATAAAAGCCAAAACCCAAAGCCTCATAGCTCGGTATGACACGGGTTTTCAGGTAATCTCTGGCTTTTTCAAGCGTGTCTACATTCTGATTGCCAAAATACTTGATCCATTTCGGACCATTTAGAAGCTCTAAAATAAAATCATGGTCATTAAGAGTCATTCTGCGGAGCAAAAGACGCTGGGTCTTTAAAATTTTCATCGATGGAAGTGAACAAAAAAGGGTTTAGAAGTATGATCCCACACGCGGTTTACCAGTCAATCAAGATCTGATCATAGAGATCACGATGATCCTCGTCAACTTTTTTTAGTCTTTGCAAATAAGAAAGCTCACCCACCTCATGGAGGAAGGTAGCCAATTCTTGATGTTTGGCGTTTAGAAAATTCTGAGTGAGTATGCGTGAATCCTGCTGCTTGATGCTGGACTCAAGATTTCTCATCAATTGAACCAGGGTTTCACGCGCTTCTTTTTTATTCCCGGAATCCCACTGATCAATGGATTCGTAGTATTCGAATTTCATTTTTCTAAAATTCTGACTGCGACTCAATTTCTCTATATCGTCCAATCGATCTTTCCAGCCGAGGGAGAATGAATCCGTGGAGCCAGCCCGTGCCACTTGTCTGGCCTCGGTGTAAAGTTGGCTGCCGCCAAATTCATTCCAGGTATCGAGATCTCCGCCCAGAATAGTCAACACCCAGTAGTCTAAAAAGGAAGTGAGGGAATGGAATGTTCTGGAGCGCATGAGAGCGTCGCCCTGATTAAATGTAAATTGCCAGCTTTTATCAAAATATTTCTGATCATCCCCATTGCCCCAGAATGCCTTACCCGTGTATATTTTTTGGGAACCTGATTCAATATAGCTGTCCAGATAAATCGTGGCCTGAATATGGAAGTCACCAGGCAGGTCTTCAAAAGTCCATTGTGTGTTTTCGATATAGTAAGCGATATCAGAATCAAGTTGTGAAACCGCCTGACGGGGAACGTCGTCGAGATTTTTCGTATCCAGTTTAATTTCTGCAAAAATTCCCTGTGCAGAAAGCGTTACGGTCCATAAAAGGAACAAGCTTAAATATTTATTCATATGTTTGTAAATATAAAAACCAGACTTTTGTTTCCAAATCAATTGAAAGATTAAGATTATTTACTATTACAGAATAAAAGAGCAACAAATTGACACACCATGATAAAATTGCTAGATTGGAGCTTACTTTATTTATATTAAGGTTTAATTTGAAGCCTGAATTTGTAACAAGTATTTAGTGGAGTGACCTTGATTTTCAAAGTACCCGTCCGATTACTTTCTGTCTGTGTCTTCATATTTCTGGTCTCTGGGCTTTTTGCCCAAGAATCTGCCGAAATAGACAGCCTTAAAAAAATACTGCGCAGTACCACAGAAGGTGAGACTGTTGACTTGATGAATCAACTTGCTGAGGCACATGCCGGCAAAGAGTGGGACAAGAGTCAACGTTATGCAAATCTCGCTTTGGACTTAGCGACCTCGCTTCAAGACCAATATGGTCAGGCTGTTGCTCATACTAATCTAGCGCTCTATTATATCCAGCAGGCCAATTACCGGGAAGCCCTCGATCATGCAACGCTGGCGCTGAATACTTTCGAATCTCTCTCTGATGACTATCAAATTGCCGTAACCCTCCGAACCATTGGTCGTACATACAGCTTGCTCAATCAAAGTGACCAAAGTCTTGATTACTTTTTGAGATCGTTGATGATATTCGAAGATATCGAGAAAGAGGAAGAAGTTGCCGAAACCGTTTTAATGATTGGTGACGTTTTCTCACAATGGGGTCAGACAGAAAAGGCTCTCAGATTTTTCGAACGGTCCCTCAGCATCCATGAAGCACTGGGCGATCATAAAGGCGTCTTGTTGAGTGAAAACAAACTGGCCCAATCGCTCATGACCCTTCGCCGGTTTGATGAGGCGAAGGAACATTTGGAGCGCGGCGTTGAAATTGCCGAGAAAAATGATGCCTACAAGCTACTGGCTAACCTTTATACAAGTCTAGGTGAATTGCATTACCATCAATTACAACTTGCTGCGGCCCAGAATTATTTTCTGGAAGCGCTGGAGATGAAACGAATCATTGGAGACCCAGGCGATATTGCCGTGGCTCTAAGTGATGTGGCCAGAGTATATCAGGAGTCCGGTGAAACTGACAGGGCTATCTCTTACTATGAGGAAGGTCAGCAGCTTGCTGAATCCGCAGGGCAAAATGCCATCTCAGCCGAGATATATCTGCAGATGGGTGAACTCTACATGCAGGAGGCGGATCAGACTAAAGCGATTGAGGCCTTCTTGGCAGGGCTGAACATCGCCCAAAAGATTCAAGATTACCTCACCATCGAAAGAGCAGATCATCTCCTTACCGCAGCGTATTCCAGGTTTGGCCAAGCGGATAAGGCCCTTGTCTATCAACAGAATCTTCAGCTTACTCGGGATGAAATAAACCGGCAACAGAGTAATCGGCGAGTTGCTGAGCTTGAAATTCGCTATGAGTTGGATAAACGCGATAGAGAACTGGATGAGCTGAAGGGTGAAGCCTTCATTAAGGAAATTGAATACCAGAGAACCTTTACGGTGATGTGGGTTATTTTTGGGTTTTCAAGTGCTATTTTGATCCTGATTCTGGCCTTTGTTTTCTATCGAGCCCGCTTTATTAGGAGAACTGAGCAGGAAAAAATGGAGCAGGCCCTGAGAATCAAGGCTGATTTTACAGCCATGCTGGTTCACGATCTCAAGAGTCCGTTAACCTCCGTTTTTGGCTTTGCAGAATTACTAAAAATGGGTGAGAAACCCTATGATCGTATCAAAGAAATTGCCACAACTATTCGCAAAACCAGTCAAAAGATGCTTCAACTTGTGAATGAAATGCTTGATCTCTCCAAATTTGAAGCCGGGAAGATGGTGCTCAATAAAACGAACACTCCGCTGAAGCCCATTATCAGAACATCTATCGAAATGTTGAGCCCTGTCGCTGACCAAAATGAAACCGAAGTCAGCTTTGCAGGAGTAGATGGACTACCTTCCTGTTACTGCGATCCACTTAAAATTGAACAAGTGATCACCAATTTTATTGGGAACGCCATTGAACACACCCCCAAGGGGACAAAAATTAAAGTTGCCCTCCAGGAGATAAAAAAGAATGGGGAACCCTTCCTCTATTTCTCAGTTACTGACGACGGCCCTGGAGTTGATAAAGACCAACAGGATAAAATTTTCGATAAATATGCCCAATTAAGTTCACGGAAAACTGCCAAGGGTCTGGGATCAGGTCTGGGATTAGCAGTGTCGCAAATGACTATTGAACAACATGGTGGACAAGTGGGCTATAAAGATGCTGAGCCCGTTGGCAGTATTTTTTATTTTACACTTCCCATTAAAAATCAAGAGATACCTAAAGTTCAGCCATCGAAATCTGTATCGGCTCAAGCCTGAGCTGAACCCTAACGTTTAATTGCATGTCTGATTCTCCTGTTGAGTTTGGACCCCTCCGGCATAAATCCCGGGAATATGGCTTTAGCCCAAAAGGCTTAGCGCTGGAGGTTTTTGAACCATCTGCAGAACTGCCTGAGATTTTAGTGATGGGATCAATCCATGGAGATGAATCCCTCTCAACCGTTCTGCTATCAGAATGTCTACGCTCGATTCAGCCCTCTGAGTTGAAATCCGCAGTCATTCTTGCGGCTAACCCAGACGGAGTATTGGCAGGGACTCGTTGCAATTCCAGGGGTGTGGATCTGAATCGAAATTTTCCTACTGAAAATTGGTCTGCTGAGCCCGTGTATTATCGCAATCGACCTGGCAGCCCTCAGAATATTGCTCTGAGTCCTGGAGTAACGGCAGGCTCAGAAGCGGAAACCAAAGCGCTAATCAGCTTAATCAAAACCCTGAAACCCAGTCTTGTGGTATCGATTCATGGCTTTCTAGCCTGTATTGATGACCCGGATGCGTCACCTATTGCTGAGAATATCGCTGGGCGGAGCGGGATGGAATTAGTGCCAGATGTGGGTTACTCCACACCTGGATCTTTTGGTTCCTGGTGCAAGGAACAAAATATCCCCATTATTACCTATGAACTCCCGTCTATGGGAATGACCGAACTGAAGCGTATCCACATTCCCATATTCAAAGATTTGATCACCGGTCATTACCATTCCCTGTTGAAATGATTTCTTGATGCGCTGGATGATTACAGATTCAGGTTTAGGCGGCTTGTCCGTATGTGCAGGCTTGGAACAAGCACTCTCCAACAACAAGCAGGGAAGAGGCATTGAGTTGCTTTACATTAATGCGACACCCGATGATCGTATTGGCTACAATTCGCTAAAAACTCAACAGGAACGGATTCATCTGTTTGACCGCTTTTTGAAGGCGGCCTATTCGCGATACACACCCGATGAAATTGTCATCGCCTGCAACACACTGAGTGTCATCTATGAGGCAACTGATTTTGCCAGGCAAGCTAAATTGCAGGTGAAAGGTATTGTAGATGCAGGAGTATCCTTGTGCAATTCAAGTTTCGCAGAACATCCTGATTATCATCTGATCATCTTTGCTACAGAGACCACCACCGAAGCGGGTACTTATCCTCGTCTTATCTCAGCAGATCCATCTGTAGTCGTGGCCCAGGAATGTCCTGAACTGGCCCACGCCATTTCAAATGATGCAAGTGGAGAGGCCTGCAAAAAATTGTTGAAAATATATGTCAAAGAAGCAATGGATCACTTTCATCACAAGCCTCAACACGTTTTTGCTTTTCTGGGATGCACTCATTATGGGTATCAGGCGGAGATCTTTAAATCACTGATTGAGAAGCAGGGTTGCCAGTGCCAAATATTGAACCCTAATGATCTGCTGGTGGAGCAACTCGTTTCAACGATCCCCAGCAGTACTTCAGTTGATGAGACACCTCTTAGCATAAGATTTGTGAGTCGATATGCCATCCCACAGGCTGAGATTGATTCAATGGAAAGTTATCTTGAAGATACAGCACCGCTGACGCTGGCTGCCCTCCACGGCCAGATTGTCGTTCCTGATTTATTTAGCAGCATTTAACTCTCCCTCCCAAAATGACTCCTGGCGTATATCACGATGATATGAGGACATATCATTATGATGACCATCAGACCTGTTTTTACCCCTCACACCGTATAAATAAATATAATTAAGTACAATAAAAACATCATTATAAGCATTACGCTATAGAATATGGCATAGCGCTTGGATATACAAAATTACCATGTTGAAAGATTTATATAATGCAGTTTGGGAAAGCTTGGGAAAATGAACCGGGAGATAAGACTTATGAAACACACAGCATTAGTGGCTTTGGCAACGCTTATCATGGCCTGCGGTGGCATGTCGGATACACACATTAATAAGGATATTAACGTCCCTGATGGAGCACATGCCAAGGGAAGCTTCCGCTCAGTAAATGGCTCAGTTACCGTTGGCAATGAAGCCATCGTGGAAGGTAGCTGTACCACAGTGAATGGTGCTATCGCCATTGGCGAGAACAGTGAAGTTGGAGAGCTGTCTTGTGTGAATGGAAGCATCAGTGTGGACCGAAATTCAACAGCCCGTGAGATCGCTTGTGTTAATGGTTCCATTAGCCTGGGTGCAGAGGCGAAAATTGATGGTGATGTCTCTACAGTCAACGGAGAAATCCGCTGTAAGAGTTTTGTTAATATTGCTGGTGATCTGGAGACGGTGAATGGTGATATAAAAGTGACCGAAACCAGGATCGTTGGTAACGTGGGTACTGTAAATGGAGATGTGACCCTGCTCGAGAAGAGCATTGTCGACGGGGATATTATCATCGATCGTGATCATAAAAAACCCAATAACAAAGAATACAAAAAATTAGTCATTACTATTGACGGTAAGTCGAAGGTAAAGGGCAATATTGAAGTTAGAGGCGATGAACCGAATGTAATGGTGATCCTCGCAGGTGGCGGCGAAGTCCTGGGAGAAATCATCAATGCTGAGGTCGTCCGCAAATAACAGAACCCCAAAGTGGGTGTCATACAATGAAGGGCTTTCGGGCCCTTTGTTGTATCAACTAATAATTACCGGAGCTCTCGCGCGTCGAACAACCAGGTACAAAGCTGATTTTATCGCTTTGTACCTCCCTATAGTCCATCCCCCCTCATTCTCAGCCTGAATCATTCCCGTTTGCCACAGCCTGGATTTATGCTATCCTACACGCTATGGAGACTTTGACACAATGCTAATTTACTCTAATGGTATCTGGGTTGAGGCTGAACATGCGGTGGTGCCATTTAACGACCTGGGATTTCTGTATGGAGACAGTCTCTTTGAGACCGTTCGGGTCAATCATGGAAAGCCTTTCCGCCTGGAAAAGCATCTGGAGCGGATGCAAAGCGGTATGGATACCATCCATATGGCAGGTGGCACCTTACTGGCAGAAATACCGGAAATTTTGGAATCATATATTTCCAAAAACCAGGTGGACAGTGTCCTGGCCCGTATCATCATCACTCGCGGAATAAGTAAAGGGTCACCCTGGAAATCAGAATCAACTCCAGCCATGTATGTAAGTTCTCGTCCCATCGCCGCACCAGAACAGTGGCCGGTAAAAGTCATCTTTCTGGAAGAAAAAAAATACCCCATCCTGCGTTTTCACCCCGCCATCAAATCAGGCAACTATTTGGGCAATATGTTGGCAAAAAAAGATGCTGAGGAAGCGGGCGCTTTTGAACCGGTGTTTGTGAATCGAGATGGTTATGTGACGGAATGCGCTATCCGAAATGTCTTCTTTATTAAGGATAATATTTTACTGACGCCGTCCCTTGAATTGGGTGTGCTGCCAGGAGTTATCAGGGATACCATCATGGAGTTGGCAGAAAAACGCCAACTTAAAGTTCAGGAATCTCTCATTAAAAAGGACGATGTGGAGGCCATGGATGAAGCCTTTATCTCCAGTACCGGTGTGGGCGTTCTCCCCGTAACCTGGGAGGGCTTCCAGTCAAACTACACCCACAGTCAGATCCTCAGAGAGGATTTACATAAGCTTTTTGAATCAGGAGAATCCAATGTCACATAAAAAATTTGACCCCAGTCGCGCAGAGAGACTGCTTGCACCTGAACGTTACCATGAATTGAAACCAGATATTTTGCTCCAAAGATTAGGCGTTCGGCCTGGAAGCACTATTCTTGATCTGGGCTGCGGCAATGGCTTTTTTACCTTGCCTGCAGCAGCAGCCATGGGTGACGGAATGGTGATTGCTGCCGACATGTCCGATGACATGCTGAGTCTGCTGAAACAGCGCCTCACGCCAGACAATATTCAGATTCTGAAGGTAGAAGAAGTAAAAATGGATATCGATGCCGGATCCGTCGATGCCGCTGTACTCATTGCTCTTTATCATGAATTCAAATCACCACTGGACAATCTTGCGGAAATCAAACGTGTCCTGAAAGCCCATGGCAAACTCCTTATCCTGGACTGGGATCCACAGTCTGAAAAAGAGCGCGGACCAGCAAAAGTTCATCGTGTTAGGAAAGAAAAGGCACTTGATGACCTGAAAGCATCTGGTTTCAAAGTGGAGTCCCATGAGAACTATACACCTGATATGTGGATGATCATCGCTCACTCAAAAAATTAGTCACTTCGCTTAAGGGGGGTGAGGATGAAAAAATTAAATCTCTATTACATCGTCAGTATCATCACCCTGGCATTTATGATGTTTATTCTCTTTCGCACTTTACAGGTCACCGGTTGGTTCGAAGCACATCACGGCAAGAGTCCTGCTGAACGGGTGCAACAACTTTATACCGGGGATTATCGTCTCAAATCACTTGAAGATGATCTGCCCCAGCGAAAAGTAACAGTGGAAGCCAACCAGCAAGCTGGTGATACTGATCAGTTCATCATTCTCTTGGATTCATTGCCGAGCTATCTCGTCAAGATCAGTGATTTTGAGGATGAACAAATACTGGTTGAACTTTATCGTTTTGATTCATCAGCTACTCCATGGCGCATGGAGGGGTGTGAATTGCTTTTAACAGAAGACGATGCAGAAAATTTCAGAGGAAGTACAATCGGTGATTTTTGTGGGCTCAAGGAGCAGTCCTCTGAGTATCTTGCACTGGATCTATTACTTAGCGGTCCCATCGTGTCACTGGAAGTTCAGACACGGTTGCTCCATCAGGCAGACAGCCTGGATGAGAAGAAATATTTGTTAGAGAGGATAGATTCATGGTAGAGAGTAAAAAGGACATACAATTCAAACTGACACGCACTGATCCATCAGGTGCTCGCCGCGGTCATTTTTTTACCGAGCATGGCAAGGTTGAGACCCCCACGTTTATGCCTGTGGGAACCGCTGGCTTCATCCGCTCCACACCCATGCGTGATGTGGCTGAATCAGGGGCACAAGTCGTGCTGGCCAATACCTATCACCTTTCCCTGGGAGAAAGACTTCAAACGGTGAAGCGGGCAGGCGGTTTGCATCGCTTTATGGGTTGGGAGGGGACTATCCTGACTGATTCCGGTGGCTTTCAGGTGTTCTCAATGGAAGGGAGTGAGATTAGCGAGAAGGGTGTCACTTTCCAATTTGAGGAAGATGGAGAGAAGTTGTTCCTGGGACCAGAAGAGTCCATGGCCATCCAACGGGATCTTGGTTCTGATATTGTCATGGCTTTTGATGAATGTGTTGATTACCAAGCCCCCCAGGAATATGTCCAGAAATCAGTTGAACGAACCACACGCTGGGCCGAGAGAAGTCGTGAGTATCCGCTCCTGGACCACCAATTCATGTTTGGGATTGTCCAGGGAGGCATTTATCAGTCATTAAGGCGACAAAGCGCCACAGAAATAACCAATATTCCTTTTGATGGCTTTGCCATTGGAGGTGTCAGTGTTGGAGAGGGTCTTAAATTACTTAAGGAGGTCGTGGGATATACTACGCCCTTATTGCCTCCCATGAAACCACGCTACCTGATGGGTGTGGGTTTGCCTGAGGATATCCTCGCATCGGTAGAGCGGGGGATTGATATGTTCGATTGCGTGATACCGACGCGTTACGCCAGGCAGGGAACCCTGTTTACCAGAATGGGCAAGTTACGCATCATGGACAAGGCCTTCAGGAAGGATAAATATCCCCTGGATACGGCCTGTCGTTGCTATACCTGTCAGACCTACTCAAGGATGGTATTGAGGTATATTTTCTTCACCAAGGATCCTCTGGCCGAAACCCTGGCAACCATTCACAATCTGACCTTCTACCAGGATCTCATGGCGGATATCCGTCGGGCAATCGAGAAGGGCAACTACGAGAATTTTCAACGCGATTGGCTCAACAGTTATTTTCGCAAGGATAGTCCGCGTAAAAAATAGGGACATCAGATTTCACTGTATGAAAGGGAACTTGCTTTCACAGGGGTGGTCTTTTAAATTCCGATTCAATTTTTGTTAAAGCCGGAGGAATAATGGGCGACATTGATTTTGCAAATCCTGATAGCAGAAAGTCTTACCTGAAAGACAATCTTGGTCATCTCATGAATGGGATCGACTCAAATTATGGCCAGGTCCTCATGGATGAATTAATGCGCCGAATGGAAGCGACAGTAAGCGAATTTAATGAAGAAGTAAAAGCCATGTTGGATCAGCTGCAGGGCAAAAAACCTGTACCTCGGGACAATATCCTGGCCTCAAGTCCACGACCTGAGCCCAAGGCTCCTCCTGTAATAAATGCTTCCCCGGTTCCTCCAACCACAGATTTGAAACCGGCTCCCCCCATGGATAAACCTGCAGCGGCTCGGGAAAAACCCCAGTTCAGTGCTGATTTAGATGATTCTCTTGCAGACCTGGAAGAACCAGATTTTTCCGCACCGGTGAAGGAAGTGGAAATTGAAGTCGATCTTGATGACGAAGCACTTTCAGATTTCGAGAAAAAACTAAGATCCCTGAGTCGTTAAAACTTTCGAGAAAATGATTTTCCATGAAGCGGCGACAGAGATCGTCGCTTTTTTTTTATACGTTTATCCAGCGCAAAAGGGGATATTCCAAGGATCACTGCCAATCATCTCCAGCTCTCTGGAATTATGTTTTGCACAAGATGGGAATGAGGTCAGATTTCTGGTTTGGAATCCGAAACTGGCGACAGCTCAGCGTTTTATTTGAAATGCAGGAGCTGAGGCTGGTGGTCTGAAGCTATGGTTCTCTCAATATGTTGAACAGGGCTTGATTCTAGAGCTTCAATGCCGGCGCCGATGAATATATAATCTATCCGCCGCACAGGCTTGTCTGCAGGGAAGGTGAGTGATGGTTCCAGATTTACTTCCTTAAGTCCATCTCTTAAAACATTCGTTATTCCCAGATAGTTCTCCGAATTATCCTCAAAATTAAAATCACCGGCTAGAATTATACGATCATATTCTGGTAATGCATTGATAATACGGGCGACTTGCTCATGTTGCTCCTCCGCGCTTAAGCCCAAATGGGTGCCCATAATGGTGATGGTATCTCCCAGCAGGTCAACGCGGCTTATGAACACACTCCGGCCCTCCAGGAGGTTATCCGCAGATAGATCAACGATATGAAAATCGACAATGGGATATCTGGATAACAAGGCATTGCCGTATTGCCCACCATCATAATCAATGGATCGACCAAACAGGGCGTGAAGGCCCAGTAATTTTCCCAGACTATCTGCCTGTTGGACGGCAAAGGAGCGGGCTGTGCCTGCATCAACTTCGTTAAGAATCACGAAATCAGGATTGCCCGCCTGGATCACTCCGGCGGTACGCGGGAGATCAAGGATACGGTCTATACCGACACCATGCCAGATATTGTAGGTCATGATAGAGTAGCTTTCAGGGTTTGCCGAGCAGC
>JAIPGJ010000155.1 GCA_021736185.1 Fidelibacterota bacterium
ACATGGTCACCTGAGATCCTACAAAGAGGGCCTCAACAGAGACCTGATCCACATCGCTGACCTTGTTGGGATTGTTATCCAGGAGATCACCAGTGAGAAAATCTTCACAGCTCAGGAAGAGCAAGACGACAGCTAATAATATGATGAGTTTTCGCATGATTCTTCTTACCATTTCATGTTGATGGACAGGTTGGCGCCCCAGGTCTGGGGTTGGTTAAAATAATCTTCTCCGGAAATTCGATCCTGCATCATGTTGGTTTCTGGATCCCAGCCTGAATAAGAGGCCCAGGTGTAGAGATCGCGAGCACTGAGCCGGACATCCACCTGACTTAAGCCAACCTTCTCAACCAGGGGTGAATCGATGCGATATGACAGAGAGATTTCTCTCAATTTCACATAGCTGGCATCCTCGATGGTGTTGATGATGTCCGTGGTGGTGCCCATAATGGTGCTATAAAAAGCCTCATCATACTTAATGACTTCATCAGCTCCGGGACCAATGCCCTTGTCACCATTATTCAGCAGGTCGGCGGCGGTACCCTTGCCCCATTCAGTGGTGACGCCGGCTTCGTATCCATCCCAGTTGGGGTCATCAAAATCCGGGTGATAACGGTTGGCTGTCTCCAGGTGGGTACCGGTTTCATTCAACTTATTCTTGGTATAGTTGACGATATAACCACCATAGCTGATGTCGATGAGCGCCGAGATCGTGAAATTATTAAAGAGTTTAAACTCGTTGTAAACACTTCCCGTCCACAGTGGATTGGGTGTATAACCTGACCAGACATAGCCACCGGAGGAACCATCGGCATTTTGCCAGTTCACATCAGGCAGACCATCGCGCTGGATATAGACATCATTGCGTTGCCACTGACCGGCATAGACGGAGTCAATATCCACCAGAATGGCCTGGCCATTTTCATCCTTATCGGTGGCGATCATACCATAACCAAAGCGCGCCCAGCTATAGCCTCTGAATTCACCAATGGGATGACCGGGAGCGGTAAAAGTAAATTTGGAGAGTTGATCCATGGGAACATTGGCAGGATCCAGCAACAGGGCCGACTCACCGGTAATGCCATTCATCTCCACCAGCATGTTCTTATTGTGGGCATAGAGAAAACGACTGGTCCACATCATGTTTTTGCGTTCCAGTAAATTGCCATTCAGTGAGAGTTCCAGACCCTTATTCTCGATGATAGCACCGTTGGCGGTAAACATATCCGACCCGGTGGAGGGAGCCACATCCATGGTAAAGATCACATCATCGCTGATGGCTTTATAGCCGGTGATATTGAGTCCAAAGCGATTATTGAAGAATTCCAGATCCAGACCCAACTCATTTTCCGTTCGGCGTTCGGGTCGTATGGCCTGATTTCCCAGCCGGGCATCTGAGATATAACCCAGCACATTATTGTACTGACCTCCTGAACCGAGACTCACCTTCCCATCGAAGTAGCCAATATTAGAAGAGGTGTATCCCGAAAAGATGCTGTAGACTTCAGGTTGTTCACCAGCTTCCCCATAGGCCAATCGGAGTTTGCCAAAATCGATATATGGCAAGCTGAAGTTTTCCGAGAAAGTCCAGGCCCCACTCAATTTTTTAAAATAGTGCTCACGATCGGCAGGACCAAAGGTGGAGGATCCATCCCGACGCAGGGCCGCCGCAAAAAACAGATAGTCCTTGAAATCATAAGTCATCTGCCCAAACAGGGATTGGGTATGGATCAGGGAGACATATTCGGATGCGGCCTGACTGGTATAATTCTCAATCTGAAAGTAGTTGGGAACGATCTGCTCATTGCCCAGGGTATTCAGAGTACTTGATCCGCGGCTGTTCATATTGTGACCGAAGGTCAGCTGCACTGGATATCCCGTGAGTTGATTGACATCAACATTAAAAATGAGATTGGCATCCCATTCCAGAGAATTATTCAGATTGTGAATCAGTCGACCTTCCCCCCCATCCCGATAGGTACCGATGGGTAATAAATCAAAACGGGTATCATTACTGAAATCAGCGCCAAAATTGTAAGCGATACTGCTCCACTCCGTGGGTTTGTAATCCAGTTTGGCATTCCCGTAAACCCGATTCAGCTCCTGATACTGGACCATCTCAAACAGGACCCAGTAGGGGTTATTCCACTGGTGAGGTCCCAGGGCTGAGCTTGGCGCTTCATTGGTTGAAGTTCGATGGTACTGAGTCTCTTCATTCAGGTAGGGTGCCAGATTGAAATCAGGTGGGGTGGCCAACAAACCGCGACCCAGACCATCAGTGGTATGGGCTCTGGCCATATTATTGGCATTCACTTTGACAATGGATACGCTGCTGGCCAGGGTCAGGTTTTTGGATAAGAGGTGACTGCCCTTCAGTCGAATGGTATTCCGCAAGTAATCGGAAGGGATTTCACGATTGGGAATATGTCCATAGGTATTTTTAACCTCATCCTTGTATTGGTTCCAATTGACCCAATGCGATTTCTCATAGGAGCGACTGAAGGACATGTAAAATTTTGAGCGATCGGTACCACCGGAAGCCCTGAAATTTTGCTCGGTGTTAAAACCGTTCTTGGCAATGGCTGAGATATTGTCATAGATTTTATCTTCGGGAAGATCTGAATTAAACCAGGGAGCACCTGGTGTATTCAGGGGTTTGCCCCAGGCGAAGGCTGAATTCTGAACCCTGACGCCACCGGTTCCCTGACCAAACCAGGTTTGCAGAGGGTAGTCACTATTGATACCGGAAATGCCGACCTGGGTTTTGAAACTCAATTCCAGTCCACCGGTTTTACCACTTTTGGTGGTAATCAGAACCACGCCGTTGGAGGCTCGGGAGCCATAAATGGCCGAAGCGGCCGCGCCCTTGAGCACTTCAATGGATGCGATGTCGTCAATATTAATATCTGAGGTCCGGCTGGTGGCCTCATTGCGATTGCGGGCACTCTGTACGGCGCCGTCCCCGCCCACGGTGCGGGTACTTGAATTTACCGGGCTACCATCTATGACGATGAGGGGTTCATGACCGCCGGAGATGGTCCCGGTGCCGCGAATTCTGAAATAGGCATTGGTACCGGCATCACCACTGGTTTTCTTGATTTCAAAACCAGGGACATTGCCCCTGAGAGCAGTCACCAGGTTGGTTTCGCCGGATTTTGCAGCGGTTTCCGGCTTCACCGACTCGATGAGAACGCCCAGTTTGCGTTTTTCTTCCAGACCGCCTAAACCAGTGACCACCACCTCTTCCAGACCCAGGACATCCTGGGTCAGCTGAAAGTCCAGGTGCATTTCAGAACGGGCATTATAGCTGAGCGTATCAGTGGCAGCTTTGTAGCCGATAAACGCTGCTTTAAAGACCAATTGATTATCTGAAAATAACTCGAGGGGGATGGACAGGAGATACTTGCCATCTATATCGGCCGCCGTGCCATAGTTTGTATTTAAAACCATGATATTGGCTCCTGGCAGGGCATTGCCCTGATTATCGGTGACTTTGCCGGATATATGGACCAGTTCCACAGCCCGCAGCGGTGCGGTCTGTATCAGGAACAGAACCATCAGGATCAACTTGAAAAAACCAGATTTGCTCATGAGCGTCACTTATTCTCTGTGAATTAGTTAGACAGCTTACTTTAAGAACATCATTTTACCGCTCACACTGTGGGCGCCGGACTGGATCACGACCAAATAGATTCCGCTGGAAAGCACGTGCCCCGAATCATTGGTGGCATCCCAATCGAAATGGTAATCACCTGCCGGCAGGGCGCCATAAAAGAGACTTCTGACCTCTTGACCTGCAGAATTATAAATTCTCACCGTGATTTTTTGGGTGCTGCCAGTAGAAAAGTTGATGCTGGTGGAGGGATTAAAGGGGTTGGGATAATTCCCGGCCAACTTCAGATCTCCTGGAACCAGGGTTTCCTCGATACCCAGCAAATCACAGATATTGGTGAAGGTCGCCATGGAATCAATATCCGCGGCACAGTCCGGGTTGGACTGTGGTTCGACGCCAGGACCGGAAGTACCGGCATAATTGGGATAATGGCAGGCGATGACCTCCCACTCGCTGCTTTCATAATCGGTGGTGGACGAATTGTTATCACAGGTGTCGGCAATACAACCGCGGGAGCTGTCCCAGTCACCGGCATTGCCAACACAGACATTCGGTTTACGCAAGAGGATGGCAAATCGGGTCACCCCGTAGAAGGACGTCCCGGTTGAGTTGGGTGGGCCGGTTACACCAGAAACCTGCCAGCTTTGGCCTGGATCTTCATAGGGCGAGCCCACGGCATCAATGGGAATACTGTCACAGGCAGCCAGGACCTGGCCAGCCGTGGTTCCAGCGCCCTTAAAGAGACCAACCGCATCGTCGCCGCTGATGGCCAGGACGCATTCGTCTTCAAAGACCACATCAGAAATATTCTGTAAACTGGCATGGGAAACATCGCGGGACATGCCAAAGCTGCCCCCGGGGAAAAGCGTACCTGCCAGGCGATAAAAAGACACACCTGAATTAGGGGCTTCATTGCCCCAGCCATACCCAGTGGCATCGCTCTGACCATGGCCTTTTATAATGGCATACTGACTCAGGTCGATGATCTGATCTGTGGGGTTGTAAATTTCCAGATAATGGTTATAAACCGGACTCTCTCTGGTGCCAATATAATAGATAGAGATGATGGGATCCTGACTCAGTCCCACTGAAATGAGCATGACAAAGAGTAAAAGGGCTTGGAGTAATTTTTTTGAGTTCATTTTAAATAGGTAACCTTTCTGATTGCTTGATTATTTCCAGATTGGTAATGGATGAGATAGACCCCGGCCTGGAGATCAGTTCCCTGCTGGTCGTGGCCATCCCAGCGTATGGATGCGCCATGCTGTGCTCCATAAGCTTGCGATAAATAAAAAACTATTCTGCCCCTGAGATCATAAATGGTGATGTGCTGATCCAGAGCTGAGGGCAGCCATGAAATCATGGTGGACCCATTAAAGGGGTTGGGTGATATGGAGAAGTCAACTGCCTGGGGAGTGTCACTGCCGCTCATGGCAGAAGATGAACTCACCATGATGGTGGTGGTATCCCGGGACGTTCCCCCTTCATTATCGGCGATGCTCAATTCAAACATCAGGGTCTCGTTCTGATTCGAGCTAGTGAATGAGGTGGACAAAGCGCCCTCATTCTCCAGATTGACCGTTTGACCCTGAATCTGGGTCCAGAGACTGGATGTGATGGTTCCATCAGCATCGAAACTCTCTGAGCCGTCCAATACAACCTGTTCCAGAAAGCCAACCACCTGATTTGCACCGGCATGGGCCAGGGGCATGGCGTTGTACAGTGACGGGCCATCGATATATTCGTTGCAGTCCCCCAGGCCAAATATGGATTTGAGACCACAGTCAGAGTTCACCACCTGCCAGAAATCATGATATACAGTGGGCAGTTCCGCCAGCCGATGCCGGCCGTAGACCGCAT
>JAIPGJ010000156.1 GCA_021736185.1 Fidelibacterota bacterium
CTTTGAAAAAAAAATATCTTGCCTTGATTTTGCTTACAGCCACTGGCCTCCTGGCAAAAGACATCGTTATTAAAGAAACTCGAGTGCTTTTAGCTGATGCCAGTACCCCCTTTTATTTTCCCGTCTACACTGTTGACGGTGAATCTGTATTGATGACTCAAAACGCCTACAAGGGTCTCTGGATTATGAATAGAGCTTCTGAGGAAATCAAGCAAATCACAGCGTCACAGGGTGCTGGTTTCCAACCGCGCAGCCTTAGCGATGGAACCATTATTTTTCGCCAGGATGATTATCAACAGGGCCGAAAAATCACCTCTCTGTATAAAGTTGATGAAGATGGAAATTGCCTCATAGCAGCAGGTGCCAGATTCGTTTCTCCGGCAAACCTGATTAACGATAGATTGATTTACCTCATAGATGAAACACCTGTCATCCTTAATGGAATCAGTGGGCAGCGTGAGAGCAGCCTGGAAGACTATACGACTGTTTTAAATGATAAACTCACCCTAAAGCTGTTTCAGGCAGGGAATGAATCAGTCCTTGCCCCTCAAGGTGAAGGAAATTACATCTGGTCGGAGATATCCCCGCAGGGCAACAAGCTCGTATATACAAAAACGGGACAGGGAACTTATGTTTGTGACCTCAAGGGAAATATCATTTCCGAATTGGGCGATGTCCATGCCCCCCAGTGGTCCCCCGATGGTGAATACCTTGTCTATATGAACGATTTGGATGATGGAATCCAATACACCTCATCAGAAATCTGGATTATTTCCTTCGATGGCCGCAATTCCTGGAAAATTACTGACACCCCGGACATCATTGAAATGTATCCCCAATGGTCACCAGATGGCTTGCATGTGATCTATCATTCTCTGCGTGGTGAGATCATCGAAACCACAATTGAGATCGTAGAGTAGATTTATGATGAAGAAAATAATACTGCTCGCAACCATGGTTTCTATCGTTTTTTCTCAGGATTTAAGCGACGTAAGAATTTGTATCGATCCTGGACATTCCGGGCACGAAAGTGATGACCGATATATCGAAGCCACGGGATTCTGGGAATCTGAATCCAACTTGACCAAAGGCCTGGAATTAAGAGATATCCTATTAGGTCTGGGAGCCCAGGTTGCCATCACCCGTACTGAAAATAACAATACAACTGATGATCTGTCCTTGTCTGCGCGAGTCGGCGTGGCTAATGCCTTCAATGCTGATTACTTCAACAGCAATCATAGCAATGGCTTCAATGGCACCGCCAATTATGCCATGGTTATTTACAACGGGACAACCACCTCTCCCACCTTTCCAGCAGCTCGTACCATGGCCAATATCATGGCGCCCCTGATTCATGCTGTAAATCATACCACAAGCAGTATTGCCATTGGTGATCTGACTTTGAATCCAGGCTGGACCTATGGTTACGGCGTCCTGGTTCCCGCCAATATGCCAGCGTCTATCTCAGAGGGTTCCTTCCATGATTATATCCCCGAATCATGGCGACTCATGAATTTAGACTATCGGAAACATGAGGCCATGGCACTAGCCCGTAGCTATCTGGAATACTTTGGAGAGCCTGGTTTTTCCGTTGGCGCCATTGCAGGCTTGGTTAAGGATCCAGAAAATACAGTTTCCTACTATTCCATACTCAGTTTGCAGGATAATTGGAGGCCGGTGAATAATATCACGGTGACTATTGAACCCGGTGGGTATCAGTATTTTGGAGGAAATAATAACAACGGCTATTTCAAAGTGGATTCCCTGACACCGGGCACCTATGAAGTGGTGGCCAGTGCCCCTGGTTTTCTCCCAGATACAGCAAGCGTTGTCGTTACCGCCAATGCAACGATCATGTCCCATTTTCAATTGGTGAACACAGGACTCCCAATAGTTGTCGAATCCCATCCAGCTGAGGGAGATTCCTCCTGGGATGTCTGGGAAACACTCTATTTTGATTTTTCAAAAGCCATGGATCGAACTTCTGTGGAAGCCGCCTTTTCTGTGGAACCCTATGCTGAGGGCCATTTGTCTTTCACGCCAGACTCGAGACACATGGCTTACATTCTGGCAGATTCTCTGGAGTTTCTCACAGATTATACTATTACCATTGGCGGCACAGCCAGAGACGTCGCAGGCGAATTCCTCGATGGGGATCTCGATGGCGTCGCTGGAGGCGACTGGAGTGTGTCTTTCAGGACAAGCGCCCCACCGTATCTGGCCGTGGAGAATGGCGGCATTGAGCATCCCCTTGAGTTTGCCCTACTGCCAAATTACCCCAATCCATTTAATCCCTGGACCAGTATTCCCTTCACCCTGCCTGAAAATGCAGATGTCAGCATTCGTGTTTTTGATCTCAAGGGACAAGAAGTTGCCCGCCTGATCAGTGGCCCTTTGGCTACCGGAAACTATGTGACCCGCTGGAATGCTTCCCAGGTATCCTCTGGAATTTATCTGCTAAAAATGGATGCCAATGAACGCTCCATTACACGGAAACTTACCGTTCTGAAGTAACTTGGAAACATGGCTGAGAAATACTATATACGATATATGAGAAAAACGTTCACTATCATCTTGTTATTATCTGGGATGCTGGTCTATGCTGACCGCGATTCAAAGCATGGAAACGCTCCGGCAAGCTGGTCCGACCAGATTGAAAAAGATATGGTGAATATTATCGCTAGCAATGAACAGGCTCGCCAGGTATATGGGCGGGTGATTCAGCGCTTGCGTCGCAGTGGTGTCCCGGCTGCCTACGCCTGGAATGTATTTTCAAATCCAGGCATTAAAATTGAACCCAACATTTCAGAACGCTTTTCAAAACCTGCTGAAAAAATGGACTATATCGACTATCGCCGGATATTTGTAAATGACAAGCGTATCGATGGTGGGATTAAATTCTATAATGAGCATTCCGAATTATTACACGATGTGGCCAAGCAATACGGTGTAGATCCTTTTCTCATCCTCAGTTTCGTCGGTGTAGAAACTCAGTATGGACTTTATGCTTCATCCTACCCAGTCTTTAATTCACTCCACACCATCATTCATAACATCCCGCGTCGGGCAAAATGGGCCGAGGACGAAATGGTGGCCTGGTTTATGATTTGCCGGGTGGATGGCCTGGGACCACATGATGTAAAAGGTTCCTACGCCGGCGCCTTTGGCTATGGACAGTTCATGCCAACCAGCTTCAAGAGTTATGCTGTAGATATGGATGGTGATGGGGTGCGAAACCCCTTCGAATGGGCCGATGTCATGGCCAGCATTGCCAATTATTTACTCAAGCGTGGTAATTATGATATTGGTAGTACCGATTTTTCAGAGGATTCTGCCAATTGGCGCGCTGTCTATAAATACAACCCCTCCAGGAATTACGTGAAAGTCATTCTGGAACTGCGCACCCAGCTACAAGAAGCCATTATAAAATCCTAGCTTACGCAGTAGGCTCACACTCTCAATTTATTAAAAATCTTTTTTAGCCATATTGGTTGAAACACTGTTTATTATAATAATCAATACTCCGCTAAGCACATATAACAGAGATAAGAGTATCAGACCAAACTTTGGAATGGCACACCAGCGAGCGAGAACAGGCAAAAATTGATTCTCCGAGCCCGTGAGAAGCGCAATCAGAGATATATTTTCAACAAAATCTAAACCTGCAGCCACAAGAATACCGACAGCTAGCCACTTCCCTACAATCTTCAAACCTTTGTATTTATCTGGCATTTTATCTGCCAGAATCAGGCATCCCAGGGCAATGGTGATTCCGTAAAGAAAAAGAAACAAAAAGTCCAGACCCAGATTGATTCCAGCCCAGGTCATTACGGGTCCCTGCCAGGAGTCAATAATACGATGACTTCCCACGAGTGTGCCCACTAATTCAAAGGAGACAATCCCACCAGGGGCCACCGCGGTTTTGAGGGGTGCTCCTGTGATTTGCATGGCGATGATTGTCAGGAGAGTAAAACCAAACAATATCCAGAAGAGCTGACCCCGGCTCTGAGAATGAAGTCGCTCCAAAAGGATCATTTTTCTACCTGATGGAGATGCACATCTCTTTGTGGAAAGGGAATAGTGATCCCTGCTTCATCAAGAGCCAGCTTAATCTTTTCTGTGAGATCCCATTTCAGATCCCAGTAATCCTCTGTTTTTACCCATGGACGTACGTTAAAATTCACGCTACTATCCGCTAATTCAGATACTGCAATCCGGGGAGCAGGCTCCTCCAATATTCTTGATTCGTTCTCCAGGATACTTTTAAATATGGCCTTGGCAGTAAGGATGTTGTCCCCATAACTAATTCCAAAGACCAAATCCAACCTTCGAATAGGATTGGCATTGATATTGGTGATAACCCCGTTGGTGATCTGACCATTGGGCACGATCATGCGTTGATTATCAAATGTCAGAAAGGTTGTGTTAAAAATGCTGATCCCTTCAACTTTTCCAGTAACGCCCCCGGCAGTAACAACATCACCTATTCTAAACGGCCGGAAAAATACCAGCATGACGCCGCTGGCAAAATTGCCCAGAGAGTCTTTCAGGGCCAGACCTACAGCCAGGCCAGCCGCTCCAACAATGGCCAGGAAGGAACTGGTGTTGACCCCCAATCGGTCAGCAGCTGCCATTAAGACGACGATCAGCAGGGTGTAATAAACGATATTATCAAGAAAACGAATGAGGGTTTCATCAATCTGCTGCTTGATCATGAGTTTCCTGAGTAAGGAAACCAATTTTTTGGCAATCCACTTACCAATCAAGAAAATGAGTAAGCTTCCCAGAATATTCAATGAATAAGTCGTAAAATATTCTGTAATCTGCTTTAAAATTGCTTGAACATCCATAATTTCTTCCGTTCTAAAGTTTAACTATATTTGTATTACTCTACTGGAGCAGGGCTTGAATTCCCCATGTCGACGGCAACTTTCCATTGTCCATCCGCCTGCCTGGTCCAGATATTCAGATATTTACCAAAACGCTTTTGTTCAACACCCTGATCATCCATAAAACTAAGTACATACTTGCCCCAGGTCCATCCCATGTCTCCAGATGCCGCCACGTTGGCGTGCTGAGGCTCCCAGGCAAGCTGATAATCGTCTTGTCCAGGCTTCATTTCCTGATAGATCTGCTCGCGACCGATAACAGGATTTTGCTCATGGGACATACTCATGGCATCCTCTGCTAAAAAGTGATTAAAGGCTTCTGCCGCCCCCAGGTCCAGGGACATTTGAGCAAATCGAATATCCGTACTATACAGCCGATTTATTCCAGCATTCAAGTCTACTTTATTGCTACAACTGGTCATGATTGCTGTAAAAATAATCGAGATTCCGAGAAATGAGGCAACCGTTTTCATGCTTGAGTTCATTTTTCACTCCTTGATATCAATAATATCT
>JAIPGJ010000019.1 GCA_021736185.1 Fidelibacterota bacterium
CTGCGATTCAAATCGCAATGCATTTCGAATGCTGACATCTGATCTTCAGCCCAAACATAGGCCTTGAGATTTACGGAAGAATCCCCAAAGCCGATGACCCTCACGACGACTTCTGGAATGTTGGCCGTTTTTTCCGCTTCGCTTCTTCCATCGATCTGCTTTGGATGTGCTATGGCTTCTTCCTGGATAATCCTCGTTGCCCTGGCGATGTCTGAGTCATAGCTAATTCCAAAATCTACATGTCGCTTGATCCGCATATCATTCATATTTGAATTAATAATGGTTTCAGTACCTAGAATGGCATTGGGGATGATAATACGTCGATTTTCAAAATCGCGAATAATGGTGTGCCTGAGAGTAATATCTTCAACGATACCGTGATAAAGGCTTCCAATTTTTACGACATCATTCACTTTCAGGGGTTTAAATATCACGATAAAGACACCGCTGATCATATTGGAAAAGGCTGCCTGGGAGGCAAAACCGATAATGGCTGCAAAGATTCCTGCCCCGGCCAGTAATCCAATCGCCAAAGTCCGCAAAGAAGGAATCATATAAATACTCAAACTGATAGCCAAAAGATATATCAGTGAAGAAAGGGTGTTTTTGAAAAATTTATAGTTTGTAGGATCAACATTGAGTTTTTCAGAAGCCTTATCTAAATACCGTTCCAGAAAAAAGCGTACGACCCGAACAACGATAATTGCAATGACGAGAATAATTGCTGCGATTAGAACGTTCTGCAAATCCATTAACTGATCCTTATTGTTATTAAATATTCCCATCTTTCACGATAATCTACTAATTATCATCCGGTTCTACGACAATCATATTGGATGCAAGATCCTCAATCACTCTTTGTTCAAGACCATCTGCGGTCTCTCGTAGACGCCTCAGCTCCCTGGGTTTTGCGCCTGTCGGCAGTTTTCCCAGATTACATATAGGTTCTCCCGGACTGATCGCCGGTAATGTCGTCATGCCAATGACAACGGCGTCAAAGGGAGCAACCAGGGTATTCTGATCATCACCCAGAAGCGTGGTATTGGTTGCCAGGGGTTGCCCCTGATCAACGATATCCCCTGGAGATACATGGAATTGCATGAATCCTCCAAAATCAGCCCGAATCCATTTTGATTTTTCGATAATCAATTGATACTTAGGCATCTCAGGGGTCCCCTCCAACATCCCGAGTTTGCGAAGTACGTTTTTTACTCCACGTACGGCTGTTTCCACGATAGTAGGTTCAACTTTCCAAACTTCGCCACCTTCCATAATAATGGTTGGACAGCCTGCTTTGCTCGCTTCACGACGAAAGCCACCCACCGGTCCAACACCATTGAGAATAATCTCGCTGCCGAATGATTTGGCTAGCTTTCGAACCATTGGATTTGACAGGTCACCACGAACATTGGGATAGTTGGTGCGACGAATCGAGGCAGTGTGAAGATCAATTCCAAAATCAGAGATGGCGACGATCTCATCAAATAAGATTCGTGCCATGCGGGAAGCTAAACTGCCACCTGTTGTTCCAGGAAATGAGCGATTCAAATCCCGACGATCAGGGAGATATCTGCTGTGTCTGTCAAAGGCCAGCAAATTCAGAACGGGGATCAGAATGAGGGTTCCACATTTCAACTGAAATTCATCATCCTGGATTAATTGGCGTACAGCTCCCGTGCCATTAATCTCGTCGCCGTGAAGTGCTGCAGTGACAAAAACAACCGGTCCTTCTTTTTTTGATCGACGCACATGAATGGGTATTTGAACGTCCATACTGCTATAACTCTCACCTACTGTAAGGGTCACATTTCGTGATTCTCCAGGCAATATCTTATGACCAAACCACATATCGATAGATTTCCGTTGAAGCGGCTCATTCATCGCCAATTACCTCCAGTGGAGTACCATGGCTTGCAGCCAGGTCTTTGGGATTCATCAATACTTCCTCAGCAGCTGGCAAATCAGGTAGATCTTGAATCTCTGCACGTCTTCTCTTCCGGGCCTTGGCAGGAATAAGCTCCCTCATCAGCTCAAGTTTACCAAAACATAATAAACGATCTTCTGGTTCAAGGACGCGACTGGCCTTGGGGTTCGGGATAACTATGGTGCCACGATAGAGGGTCAATACGTTGATATCTCGGTCTCTTAATCCAGATTCTGTGATGGTCTTGCCCACATATTTAGATGTTTTAGGAATGTGGATTTCAGCCACACCATAGCCTTTACTCACTGTGAGCCTTTGTCTCAAGTCTATATCGGCATAATTAACATGCGCAGCAATATAATCGATGATATTCCCGGCTATATCCAACTGAGTAGCTCCTTCAATACCCTCCAATCCAGGTGATGAATTCACTTCAAGAACCTGGGGACCATGCTTGCCTTCAAGCAGATCAACTCCGGCGATTCTAAGGCCCATAATCTGGGCAGCCCGTACAGCGGTGTCATGATACTCTTCATTCAATTCAACGGCTTCCGTGAGTCCACCACGATGGACATTGCTTCTAAATTCCTGTCCCTGTGCTGTACGCCGCATAGCTCCAACCACTCTATCCCCGACAACAAAGGCGCGAATATCCTTGCCTTTGCTTTCCACTACAAATTTCTGAATCAGAACATTCTGTTTTTGGCTCTGGAGCATTTCAATAATGGCTTCGGCTGCTTTAATCGTTTCAGCCAGCAATACACCTATCCCCTGGGTGCCTTCGATTAACTTGATAATGACTGGAGCACCACCTACGCGGCGGATGGCTGGTAAAACATCCCGCTTATCACGTACAAAAGTGGTTTGTGGAATCCCAATATGATGACGGCTGAGTATCTGTAGACTTCTCAGTTTATCTCTTGAGGTGGCAATGCCAATGGCAGGGTTGGCGGTAAAAACGTCCATCTGCTCAAATTGACGGACTACAGCGGTGCCGAAATAGGTGATTGATGCTCCGATTCTTGGCAGCACTGCATCATAATGAGAAAGGCGTTTCTGCCGAAAATATAGATCAGGATGACCTTCCTCAAGATCAATAGCAAATTTAAGAGTATCCAAAACCTTGACATTATGGCCCCGTTGAACTGCTGCTTCTCGAAGTCGTCTTGTGCTGTAGCACTTGGCGTTAGATGACAATATCGCTAATTTCATTATATATTTTTTCCTTGGTTTAATTGAGTATCACTTTCAGCCGAACTTCTTTTTTTTCGCTTAGGTTTGCCATTGTAATAAGATTGACCAGCATCAACCAGAAAACGACCACGAAAGGCTTCTCTGCCAAGCAGCATCCTGAAGCCCATTTTGTCTCGACTAGCCAGGGTCAATTCCACCGGCCAGCTTTCCCCTAATAGTTCTATGGAAGTGATCACTACCGGGCGTATCGATGCTTTTCCGCTGGAACTTCTTACTCGCCGATATTCAAGAACCCTGGTATCAACGTCCACTGTAATGACTGTTTTTCTCTGGACAGGATGTACCTTAAATCTGGCCCATGTTTCACCATCTTTCTTATACTCATGCAAGTCATAGACATGCAAAGATGAAGATCGGGCTCCAGTATCGACTTTTACTTTGATGCTTTTAATACCAAAATCAGGCAGCCCGACCCATTCACGCCAGCCAATGATAGGTTTTGTTTTTAGACTCTTTTTTTTCATTATTTTCCAGTTGGGTATTAATTCATCATATAACACAGGTAGTCACATCAGCGCTTCATTCCTGTATAGCTCTTCATATTAGTTCATTATGGAAACATAATGGAATGTAATTTGGGTGGGATTAAAGAATTTGAACGATAACTCAAGGTCAGTCCATAATGAGGATCGTTGAGACCGTATTGATTCTCAGTCATCCATAGGTACACGCCAAATTTGTCCACGAACTGGAGACCAGCTAAAAGACCAAGAACAGGCCCCCTGGAAAAATACGGTTCGATGATTTGATTGGGTTGGATATAATAGGCATATCCCGCACGGACCATCATGAGCCAATGCACTGGTATATCTTTGAAAGCCTGATTGGTCTCGTATTCAAGACCCAGGCGAAAATTACTGGGACCAGCACCAATCCTCAACGCCATGCTGGAATACATCTGGAGATTGGCCAGCTTCCACTGGGCTACATATCGGGCGATGCGTCCGTAAAGAAGTAAACCAATTCGGTCTTTCGGGAGATATTCCAAATCAAGTCGCTCATAACCCTGCCATTCATGGAAGGCATTTTGAATATTCGCACCTCCGAAATTCCCTCTGAGAAGAGCTCCAAGCCCATATTTGATCTTCCATTGCTCCTGTTGAAATTCCCGAAACCAGCGACCTGCCAGCATGTCAAAGCGTGTCATTTCATCACGATTGGTGAAAATAGCATAATAGAATTCGCCACCCTGGTGGACAGTTGAATCCCCCACCTGAATCTCAAGCCGCCAGCTGGCTGTCATAAAATCATCATCTCCTGGCGGGATGAGATAGCTTAGTTGCTTTTGATAGGTAAAATTATCATTCCAATAGCTGAAGGTGAATTGTGGGTTTTGGGATGCTCGTGCTTGGAATGCTGTAAGCAGGAGAAGGCACAAAAGCTTTTGTGATAGAAATATCCGATTCATTATGGGCGATGATATAATCAAAAAATGATCTGTAAACCAAGAGAACCTAGATGTTGCTCATTGTCGGCCAGGAAGGAATCATAAAAATTATAGGCATAGTAAAGTCCACCAAAATTCTGCTTGCCCTTGCGGAACATATTCAGTTTCAACACACCTGTACCTTCCCAATCCCCTGTCTCACGATACCATCCAGTCAGATCAGTCCCCATAAAATATGCCCATTTATTAAAGGACCCGATCTGCAATCTTAGACGTCCGCCCACCTTATATTTATAGTCATGATTTCGGCCGACCCACATGGATCCATTGCTTTTCCTGAATACACCGGCAAAAGCAAGGGCATCGAGATGATTCAAAAAGCGGTCATGAACATTTTTGTATTCTTCCCAGATGAAGAGGTAATTAGAGCCTTTGGAACCCAGGGTCACTTGGAGGCTATTCATCCATTGTGTAGTTCCAAAGGTTGAATGACTTACTGTATGAAGAGATTCGTGGAGATAGCTAATACGCAGGAGCCAGGTTGGATATTCGATCCTTAGATCCGGGCTCAAAGAATATTTAATTTCATCCAGAGTAAAAGGACCCGTTTCCACAGAACTTTTGATCAGGGTTTTATTTGCAGTGATGAAACTGAGATAAGCCTGGTTCCATTTGATAATATCAGTAAGGGCTCTCAGTTCAAGTCGATACCCACTATTGGTGCTAATAGATTTAGCCAGACCATGGATATGTGGGGCAAAAAGCATGTAGCCCTGTGTGGACATCATAAGCTCAGGTCCCTTAGACAAAACCTGCTTCCCTGGCAACACCAACAGCAGGAAAAGAATAAACAATCTGCGCAAGTATAAGCTTCTCATCTAGAAGAGTATCCTGAAGCCGATTTCACCCAAATGATTCTCAAGATCTTTTACAAAAGTATCATAAAAATGATATTCATAAAATAGTCCGGCATAGCGGGAGTGGCCCTTAAGGAGAATATTGATGGTCACTGATCCCTTGTATTCAGTGGTATCATCCCGATTGAGCCAAAGTTGTTGATTCAAATCAGCGTAAATAATTGAATTTTTAATGTTACCGAATTGATAGCGTAAAAGATTACTGAATTCGTAATGGAAGTTATGATTCTGGCCATCCCGCAGGGAATGGGCGGCTTTTTTATAATAAGCCATCCCTATGCGTCCATCAAAACGCTTCATACTTAACAGCGGGGTATCAGGAGGAGGTTCGGCCAGATAGAGGTTAAAAGCTCCCTTGGATCCGATGCGCAGTAAATAGGCATTCCACCAGGTCGATCCTGCAATCTCAGGTCGATTTATCAAATGGATGCAATCATGATGCAAATCACCGCGGATGACCCACTTCCCCATATCCAGTCGCCCTCCGTAAGTATAGGTGTAGATGATGCGATCCAGATAATAGATGGAGTCCGGGTATTGGGAAATATCAGTGGTATTGCCCATTAATAGAGTGAAAGTAAAAGCTTTCCAGGTGAATATATCCACAATTTGAATAAACTCTGATCGATGGCTGCGTCTCAGATCTTTTTGATCTTTTTGGCCATGAACATAGGATTCCAAAGTGAGCCAACCATGTGTCTGTAAGGGAAAATCTGCTTTGGATTCAGCATGAAATAGGGCAATAAAAATGATAATCATTACCATTTTCATAAATCGCGATGATCTGAGATGCTCAATATATAGTTGTGGCATTATATCAAATCTAAGTACTGAATTGCTATTTCCAATATGAATTGGGATTTGACCCTATGATTTAAGCAATCAAACCTTAAATATTTGGTTAAAAATAAAAAATCCTTTCTCTTATTATGATCCTATATTCAGCCTTTCTCAATAAAGGAGGATACAAGCATAATAAGTTCATTTTTCAATCCTGCTGAGACAAAAAGGGATCAGTCGCTGCACCAGGATGCAGAAGCCTGCAGTCAGGCCCTCCTCACGGTGAGATCCACTGTAATTCAGCAGTGGATTGATGCTTTTCGTGATCTCCTTCAAGCCCATCAGGAACTGGATCAGACCAGCAAAAATGCATTGGAAGATCAACTCAAGGGGGAGTTTAAATTTCCAGTTTTGCTGGAGCAGCTTGAGAGCACCATCCCGCAGTATTTAAAATTAGCTAAAAATCTGCCAAATGTTGAAACTAACTATGATCCTAAAAGCCTATTACAGGCCTGGGATGACCAATACAACGAAGCTATCAAAGGTGTTTCACGACAATTCAGTGTGTCTATTCCGCATAAGCATCTTCAGACGCTAGACACTGATTCGACTCAAATAAAAATCTGGAAATCCGCACAAAGAACAAGACTTAGGAGTTGGGAGCTGATTGTTTCCACTCAGAACCAGTTTAGAAGAATCCTGAAAAAAAAGCAACTTGGCAAACCAAAATTTAAGCGCCGGATAGCCTATCGTGATTATTTGGATGCAATGATCCACTTGCCTGTAACTGAACGACTCCAGAAAATCTGGGACCATTTCGTTGTAGGAATGGCTGAAAACATCATTTTACTGCATGAACGTACTTTGAGTCATCTCTATAATCTTATGCTGCTCCAGGAGCAGCATCGCGTACTCAAAAAAAAGGAATTAAATGAGGTCCTCAATCAACTGCGGGAGATTCGTGATAATTGGGATGGCTTGTCTGAATTCATTCAAAACATAGATGCCCTTGAAAAGGACATAGATGATCAACTGGAAGACATTCAGATTGCCATATCCAAAGAGATGGCCTCAAACTGGGTGTTTATTGGCACCTGGCTGCATCCCAACCTACTGAACCACCACCCCCGAATTGAAAATAGATTGAGAAGAAATAAAAAAAGGCTGGAAAAGTCATGCCATAACTGGCTGCTCTATTTTGAAGGGGAAAAGGAGGATCGTCATATAGATCTGGAGCTGGGTTTGCTCCAGACTCAAATTTCACTAAGACTCCTGGCTGGCCTGCAGGCCATTCGGGACCAAATCACGCACCAGATCCTCCCCGCCTTTGTTAACCCCCATCAGGTCATTAATGATGCCTTGAAAAGGTTTCGTGAGTTCGAGTCCAGTACTGAAAGCAAATTGAAGCGGAGTATCGCCAGTGAAAATCGTCAATTATTACGAAATCTTCGTCGAGAACTCCTGCCTCGGATTTTAGACAGTCTGTTACAAGCAAGATTGTCTGAACGCCTGAATAGTTTGAACTCTCAGGTCAAATACCTGATGGACCAACTGCCGGAGAGTCATCGAATATTCAGGGGACAACGACTGTCAAACGGGAAACCATCCACTCGTTTTATGGATATTGAAATCAAGGCTCTGGCACTGGGCGAAGTGTACCCCAAGTTATCTGAGCAATTTGAAGCTTTCAGCGATAGTATAAATGACCAAACGGATAAGTTGGGTCGCGATGTCACCGAGATTGATCAAATTATTGAATTTAATCTGGGTGCAGCGCTTGAATTGCTTTCTGATGAAGAACATCAAGGCGCTACTGATGGAGCCTACACTGTAGTTGTTGAGGGATTGGAGCGTACCCGCGGACAATTGGGTTTATTGATTGAAGAGAGTCAACATATTCAAATGCTCTGTCAGGAGACCCTACCCTTAATTTCTCAAAATGCGGGTCTAAGTCTGAAAGAACTGGCAGATAACGAGAAAGTTATTCAGCTACAGATTCGTGTAACCAGGACCAAACTAAAACAGAAGCTGCTTTCTTTCCGTTTTCGAGTGTTGGAAATGCTGCGCTCTCTATGGCCTCATATCAGATCCAATATTGCCAGTGCATATCATGCCATGCTTGGCTGGTATCGCCGTATACGCAAGATCACCGGGCTCGCTACCGTCCCAACCGATATTGATAAGCAGCTGAATCTCTACCTATCCGGTACTCGCAGACAGATTGATGCGCTGCCATTTGTCTATCAGCGCCTGTTTAGATTTGAACCGGCTGTGGATGAGCGATTTTTTATTGGACGGGAGCAGGAATTACTCCAAATCCAGAAAAATTATAGTGATTTCAAAATCGGAAGTCATTCATCAACAGCTATTGTAGGTGAAAGCGGCAGTGGTCGCACCAGTCTACTGAACATGGCTGAAACCAAGTATTTAAGCGCTACTACCAGCTACAGAATCAATCTATCTGCCTCTATTCATACTATTCCAGAATTATGCAGCATTCTCAGTGAAGGTCTTAATCAACCGAAGATCAATACGATAGAAGAAATTGCTGACTATCTAAACCAGAAACCGACCCAGGTGGTCTTTATTGTCGAGAATATTCAGAATATGTTCCTGCGCTATCCCGGTGGTTTCGAGGCAATAAAACGATTCCTGCTGCTCATGAACGAAACAGCCAAGCATGTTTTCTGGATCGTATCGTGCGGCTTATATAGTTGGGCTTATTTTGAACGTATCATTAAAATTGGTGGCTTTTTCCAGGAGATCATTAAGCTTCAGGAATTGGATAACGATACCATTGAAAATGTCATTATGAAACGGCACCGGGTCAGTGGATATCAGCTAGAATTTAAAATCCCGGAATCCATGGTCAGGAATCGACGATTCAAAGCTTTCAGTACTGATCACGAACGGCAGGATATGTTAAGAAAATACTTCTTTGAAGAATTAAACCGATTGGCAGCAGGGAATTTAACTGTGGCCATCATATTTTGGTTAAAAGCAGTGCAGGAAATAAAATCCGACCGATTCATTATTGCGCCATTCATAGAATTTGATCCGACCTTTCTGGCCCATATGCCTGCTCAGGATCTTTTTTCTTTTGCTGCCTTCTTACAGCATGAAGTTCTTACCATAGAGGATCATGCAAGAGTATTTCATCAAGATTACGAAACCAGCCTGCTGCAAATATCACGACTTGAGAAAAACGGGATGCTGGTGAGAAAATCAGGAGGATATCAAATACATTATCTCCTCTATCGTCCCGTCGTAAAAACCCTAATTCTTCATAACATTATTCACTAGAAAACCATGAATTATCAACTAAAAATAGTCACTGCTCTGCTCCTGTTCTTTGGTTTCACCACGACGCTTATTTCACAATTGAACCCGGGACCAAGTATACCTGACAGCGTCTCGGTCGCTGCAGAGAGCGTTTCCATATCCGAAACCTCACCTATAGCCGTGAACCTTGCCCAGCCCGAATGGTCAATTACCAGGGATAAAGTCATCTGGGCTATACTTGTGGCACTTATCGGCTTCGCTCTTATCAAATACCTCTCCCGACTGCTTGAGCGTCTGGGTGAGCGGTGGATCAAATTTCGCTTAACCATCAAGGGACTGGTTCCCATACTGAGAATTGCGGGCTGGATCATCATATTATACATCATCATTGTGGACCTTCTGGCTCCCCCCATAGCCACCATTGTGGCATTGACTGCATCTGCTGGAATCGCAGTGGGCTTTGCCTCCCAGGATATTCTCAAGAATATCTTTGGCGGCATCATGATTTTGTTTGATCGACCCTTTCAAGTGGGAGATAAAATTCAGGTCGGTAGTCACTATGGCGAAGTAGTTGGAATCGGCATGCGCACGGTTCGCATCACGTCTCCTGATGATAGTCTGGTATCCATCCCCAATAGTGAAATCGTGAACACCTCTGTCAGTAATTCAAACTCTGGAGAACATTATTGCCAGGTTGTTTCAGAAGTATACCTGCAACCAGATGTTGACCTGACAGCGGTTCGCAAGCTGGCTTATGAGGCGGCAGCTATGTCACAATACATCTATTTAAATAAACCGATTCAGATCATTATTAAGAATGAAATTCATCAGGGACAATCGTTACTCAAATTGAGATTAAAGGCTTATGTCCTGGACATCAGGTATGAGTTTGCCTTTGCCAGTCAAATGACGGAAATTTTACTCGGCCAACTCTCGCAAGCCCAATTGCCCTTTACGCCTACTGAAATTCCCCACAACAAATAACACTGACCAGTCTTACTCAGATCGTACATTAAGGATGTCCCGAGCCTGCCTCTTTGCTGAGTTTCGGTCTTTTTGATGAAATTAAAAGGCATAACCCATGCTAAAATTAAATCGGACTCGGTCATTCACAGGGATATTGCCCACGGGGAAACCGATATCAACCCGAACCACGCCGATGGGGGTATTGTAGTGAAACCCCACACCGTAGTCCACAGCCCATTTCCCCTTGGATATGTCATGATAATCCCACCACACATTGCCAATATCTGAAAAGGTGGCAATACTGAAATCCTTATATACAGGTATACGCAGCTCAAAGACATTCCAGATCAATTTATAAAATCCACCTTTGGCATTATTATTTAAGTCATGAGGACCCACTTCACGATAGGCGTAACCTCTTAGGGAACTGGGTCCACCTGAATAGAATCTTTCCTGCAGCGAAATGGTTAAATTACCGGATAAACTAGTGACAAATCCGGCTTCAATGGCAGAACCAAAAACCGAATTGTCCAGAACTGGTTTAAACCAACGAGCTTTGAATATGGATCTATAAAAACTGTTAGAGCTAGTCACCGGTCCACCCGCCACTTCGTTTTCCCATTCGATGAGACTCCCTTGCTTGGGATTGAACAGGTTATTGCGGGTATCGCGAGATAGTCTCAGCTTAAGACTATGAACATCGTCGGTCCCCTCCCCACTCAAAGTATCCAGTTTTACATTTGAAAGCTGATTGAATTCATCCCTAAGGCTAAAAGTTACTGAAATGAATTGATCGAGTTGTCTCTGCACTGCAAGACCCCAGGCATAGGACTCTAAATCATAAACCGGTTGAAATTGCAAATCATATTTTAGTGAGGCGTCCATGCGCCAGAATGAATCTCGAATTCTAGGGTTTGTATGCGATAGTACTATGAGGCGTTGAATATGAGAGATCTGTCCAGTCAGACCGATTTTTTTGGCGGTTCCTTTTACATTGTTTTGAGTAAATTCGGATTTGGCACGAAGTCCTTCAACCGACCCGTAGCCAAAAGAAATATTGAATGCTCCTGCTTGATTTTCCTTCAGGCCGATCACCAGGTCCTGTTTGGCTGTATCCTGTAAAGCCTGGTTAATTTCCGGGTCGATAAATACGGATTCGAAAAGACCCGTAAGGTACAGGTTTCTTTGACTTTTTAAGATTTTGGAGTAGCTGACAATTTCTCCAGGCTTGAGTGTGACCTCACGAATCACAACTCCAGGTATGGTTTTCTCAAGGCCTTTGATTCGAATGTCACCGACCCGGTATTGCTGCCCTGCATCAATATCAAAATCCAGAATGGCATGGAGCGCCCAGGAGTCCAGGCTCCATGATGGCTTGACTTCTGCTTCGAGATACCCGCGATCTGCATAATATCGCAGCATGGTCAACTGAGCTTTCTCGATCACATCAGCGTCAAAGGGATCATTGTCTTTTATTCCGCTAACCATGACCAGGATCGAATCAGGTATCGAGGTGTTGCCAAGATAGCTAATCGCATCAATGACTGTTCGCTCCCCTTCCTCCAGCGTCAGCTGTATATTTACACGCATTTTAGCGGAATCCCTGAGCACATTGTAATCAGGGATATCCATTTTTAAGAAGCCTCGTCGTTGATAGAAATTTTTAAGTCCATCGAGATCATCCACAAAGATGTCTTCATTATAAATCACCGGGAAAAACAAGCGCGATGGCCTTGACATGATAACCTTATGCAGGGCATCATCCTTATATGTTTTATTCCCGGTAAATTCTACCTTATGAATTTTAAATTGATTTTTGTTCTTGGGAAGAATAAGAACCGGTAAACTTAGAGTGAGGAGGAGAACGATCAGAACCTGTCTCATTTGAATTTCCATCCAAATTTTAAATCGAGACCTGAACGACCCTTTTGATCCGTTTGCCCTTCGATTGAAACACCTTCAATCAATTCATATTCCAGCTTCACATTTTGTGTGGTTGCCTGCCCCACGGAGGTGCTGTAAGTGAGGGTCGTTTTTTCACCAACTTTCTTTGAAGCAACCAATTCCGGACCCCAGGAGGAACCAAAATTGAACAAATCCCCCTCAATTGAAATATTGTCCAGATTCATAAAGGTGCCAATTCTATCTGCTGTATAAGCAGATATTTTTTGAGAACTATAGTCAGACAAACGATCCTGAAGAATTTTTCCAATCTTTGCATTATCCATGTTAGGGTTTGATTGACTGAGTTCCTGTCTCGTTGCACCCATGGTTAAAAGCGTTAAAATATCCGTTCGATCCAGGGCTGGTTCCGAGCGAAGGACAAAATCTGCCTTATCCATAGGGCCCGTCAGATCGATATAGATGGTGTACTCTTTTTTTGATCGAGTTTGATATGGTTTGAGCTGTGTTTTTGCGTGGAGATCGACTATAGGATTGAGCTCATATTGATTCTGAAAATCCAGAGTGGCTGCAGTCACTTCAAAGTGTCGATCAAGATACAGTATATATCCTTCTTGAATTTTCATTCGACCCGTGGGAATCGGCTGGGCCAAAGTGCCCAAAATGGTTAAATCTGTTTTTAAGCGTACATGGGCAAGATTATTCTGAATGGAAAGCTGGTCACTTTCATCAATTTTAAAATTGATTTTTGTTTGAGTTAATATTTTTGGAGGACTGGTTTTTGGTTTCCCCGAGGTGCTTGCCATTTTGAGAATATCTTTCGGGGTGATCCTTTGCTGAATGCTGACTGATCCTAATTTAGCTCCACCCTTTAAGATATATTTTTCATCCTGACCACTGTAAGTCAGGTTTATATCGTTTATTTGCCCCTTGATGACATTGGCTTCCTTGAGCTTGATCTGAGAGGCCAGCATTCTCATATCAAACCTGGGGAGCTGGTTAGCAAAATATTCAAACTCTCCCGCTAAAAATATACGGCCATTTTTTCCCTGTCTGAAGGAGAGAGAATCCAGACGTATTTTTTGATCCTGGAAATGAGCAACAATTTTTCCCTGACTTAGCTCTGGGTCAAAATAGGGCAAATCCATGGCCAGGTCATTTGCATAGATGTCTCCATTTATTTGCGGTAGTTCAGGGCTTCCCTTGATAAATAAATTGCCCCTTACTTCCCCCGATAGTTTCTCTAATGTAGGAAATAATGGGCGCCAGGCAGAAAGATTCATGGTGGGAATTTCCACATTCAGATCGAGACTCGTGGTGGAGAAATATCCTTTGAGCGTGAGCGATCTTACACCGGCAATTTCAATAAACTGGTCAATTTTAAACTGATCCCACTGAGTGTGCTCCATGTAACCTTGAGATGAGAAAGGAATATTGTCCAGATTTCCTTTAAGTCGTTTAATATCAATCCGATTAGGCAAAATAAATACGCCCAATTCTATGTCCTGAATCGCAGGTAGATCACTGCTTAGTCGAACCAGACCTTTTGAAACCGACATATTTCCACGCACATCCCGGTTACCGCTCAAATCTTTCACCCCCAATTTTCCATTTGCGACACCCTGTATTTCCTGCCCCGCTTCAAGAAAATAGTTGGCGATGCTCATATCAGCATTTTCCAGCTGAACTCCAGCAGCACTAACACCACTCGTAATTTGATAGCTGAGATGTACCTTCCCCTGTAATCCAGCGTCCAGGTCCAATTTTAAGAAATAGCTATCCGGATTGTAGATATCTGCTTGCCCACTGATGGCTAAGTTGCGTGAGTCTATGGCTAGATCAATTTTCTTTAGATACACACTCTGACTGTCAAACTCCGCAGTGATGTTTTCTAAAAACATTTGAGGGAAACCCGGGTAATCCATCTGTATGTCTTTCAGGTCAAGTTTTCCATAGAAATGTGGGGCAGTCAAATTTCCTTTGATGCTGAGAGAACTATTTCCAAAACCTGAAATGGAGACATTTTCTGGAAGAAAAGTTTGCAGTCTGATTAAGTCAAAATTATTGGTTTGAATGTTTGCTGTAAGGGGACTGTGATTGCGAATAGTCCTGGTGTGCAAATCGATGGGCAATCCCATAGCCACAAATAAGCGTTCAGATTTATGCTCAATGAATAGCGTGTCAAGTTTGATCCAATTGGAATCCACATAGGCGGACAGGCGGATTGACTGAAAATTCTGATCCTGGAAGGTGATATCAGTGCCATTCAGACGCAGCTTGCCCCATTCCAATGTAGACCCCAGCTTGGCTGTTAAATCAAAGTTGAGCAAACCGGAGAATTGATTATAGTCAGTTGGCAAATACTTGAGGAGACTCAGATCAAAGCTCTTGCCCTTCAGTTTGACGGACGAACCCTTATCTGATTGATGGGCCTGAACTGACAGGCTTCCCTGAGACAGCCAATTGGAATCTTCACGATTTTCAACCAAAAGCACCATGTCCGCATCCATGCGCCGCCAGTTAGCTGCGCCACTGGCCAGAACCCGTTGATCATTGAGGTAGCCTGAGACATTTATCACCTTGATCACATCCGGTTCAACGTATAAACTGACAAATGCTGAATCCACTGAAAGGGAATCGACCTGAAGCGATCTAATATAGAGATTCGCATTCCCAGTCAATTGATCCAGGGTTCCTTTTACTGATGCCTGGTAAGTGGCGCGCCCGGATAAGATCGGAGCTTCAATAAATCGATTCACCACGGCCAGATCGCTCTGATAAGAGCTAATTTCACCATCCAGTATAGTCCAGTCCTGATCTATTCCTTTGACCCTGAAATGTGTTTTATCGATGTGAACTCCCTGGTATTCCAGCGCAGTTCCCCGGAGATCCGCCTTATAGATAAAACTCTCGTTTGCATATCTCACTTCGGCGGATCCCACCAGCTTGCCTGATAATCCTACAGCAGGTGTATAAGACATGATGGGTGCCAAATCCGGGAGATTGTAGGTGAGCTTGGCTTGATAATGCTCCAGCGAGTCCAGCGAGGCGCTTACATGAAGTTGATTTTGCCCCTGATTAAAACTCAGCGACGCCTGGCCCTGGTCAAGACTTGCATATAGGGTTGTGCTTTTGATAGGCTTCCCCAGCCAGGAAGCCTGAGAAATATCAAAAGTTGCCTTCATGTTGACATTCTGAATTTCCAGCAATTGCCCGTTTCCATGGAATTCGCCCTTTACAATGCCTGTATAATCATCACCACTTCCATAATATTCCGCCAGACTTGCTTCAATGGGAGTGGCTGGCAATTTTCCTGAGATGGCAAAGCTACTCAGGCTGTCAAAGGCAAAATACCCCCTACCTTGCAGTGGAGTTTTGAGGATAACCACATCAAATGTATCGATGGTCACCTGCTCCGTCGTGACTAAACCTGCCAGGATTCCATCTACCCGTGGATAATCATTTAGAATTAAAGCATCACATTTGACCGTAAAACTCACTTCGGGGGCTACAATGAGCTTATCCATCAATATCTCTGCATCAAAAAGACCGGAAGGAAGGGGTAATTCCACACCCATCAGAGTTGAAATTGGTTTCAATAAGGGCGTTGGTGAGCCCTTGAAACTGACAGTGCTATGGTCCGTCCAGGTATAATCACTCAGGATAATCCCCAGATTAGCCCGCAAATCAAAGTCGGGATGAATCATGGAGAAGCTCTTCATAATGAATTTAGTATTCGTAAGTGAGCCGGATGCATTTATTGGAGCGATCCTGGGTTCAGGCATACTCTCGTCCAGCCAGCCGACTGATATTTCATATTGAAATTGCCCTGATTCAGGTTCTGTGACATCCATATTTACTGAGGGGAATATAAGTGAGAGGCCACTCTGCCTGTCTCCGATATCTACATAGGTATCAGCTATATGTATTTTTTGTACCTCAAGGGACCAGTCTGAGCCAGTACTGTTATCAGAAGGGGTCAGGAGACTCCCCAGGAGCCAATTCCCGCTCGTATCCGTTCGCATTTGCAGCTGCACGCCACTGACATCCACTGCGGAGATTATGATACGTTTGATTAACAAACCTGATAGATCATATCGTATTCGGAGTTCATCGATTTCGATCCTGGTGGTGTCTTCAAATTCGACACTTTCGAGCGCGAGACCTGCCAGGCGAATCTGGCTAAAAATATCCAAGCTTAACGAGTCAATATCTGTCTGAATATGAAGTTCTGATTTAATCCATCGGGAAAGATAATTTTTTAGATAATTCTCACCATCTGCACTGGTCAGCCATAACAGGAGGACGGTCACACCAATCGATAGGATGACGACGATTCCCCCCAGCAGGGAAAGTGCTTTTTGAACTCGACTCAAAAGTAATGACTATCTAAGCAGTCAGGCACAATGGGGTTAAGAAATGCAGGATCAAGGCTTGGTTTTTATCTTGAGTAGTCGACCATCCACTTTGATGGATGCCTGTTTCAATTCCTCAAATCTGCCTATGGCATAGGGGGTACCGATTTCCCAGTTATCCTCCTCCAGAAAGATTTTTATACGGGTATTGATACCAGGGAGTTTCATTTTGCTATTAATGGCTCTAAAAGCAATAATCCACTCTTCATCGGTTTCAAAGGGTGCTGGGATGACCCCTCGAATTTCTCGTTTGAATATGGCTTCTTCATTCTCGATATCCTCCACACTGACAATCTCAACTCCGGCGATCATTTCATGTGACTTCACCAGGGATAAAATTGCACAGGATTGAAGGGAAACTATGAAAATGAGTACCACCCAAAATTTGGTTTTCATATGATCCCTCACTTTGTTATACACTTCAAAAGCATAAAAGACATGGACTCCTGAAGCATCTTCAAAGATAACTGACAAACTCTGTCGAACTAGATCGAAAGCTGTAACTTAATATATCCGTGATTTTATGTGAAGCACTCTATGCGATCTAACACCTTGAGAAGTTTGGGATTTTGATTTATGTGGAATCGATGTATATAAATTGAATTAGAACCATTTTTTCCATTTAAAGAAGGTGATCTGTGCGGTGACCAGTAAAATCAGGATGCCAACAAAAATGGCAAATGCTCCTGAATAATCACTCCCGGGGATCCCACCTACATTAATACCCAGCAATCCGGTAAAAAAGCCCAGGGGCATGAAAATGGCAGCAACGATTGAGAGCACATACATGCGCTTGTTAAGTTGCTCTGAAGCGCGACTTACTAATTCCTCGTGGGTTACTGCTGCCCGATCTCTGACTTCATCAATATCTTCAATATGACGGAGGAGCCCATCACTGACTTCACGGAGTCGCAGTTTATGAATATCGTCCAAAATATCTATCTGCTCGATTAAAAGACGACTAAGGGCCTCTTTTTGAGGAGACAAATATCGCCGAAGAGAAATGGTTGTTCGTCGGAGATTAGCCAGATCATTGCGGAGTGTATTGCTGGTGTCGGCCAGAACATGGTCTTCCAGTTCTCCGATTCGGTCTTCCAAGTCATCGACGGTAGCGCTCATGCGCATGATGATTCTACTGGTAATAGCCACTATAAAATCTGCTGAACTACCTGGGCCCTTACCCTGTTCAAATAATTGAACAATATCACCAACTGATAGCAGATTCCGCCTCACGGTACTCACAATTCTCTGCTTGTTGACCCATAATCGAATGGAGACCATATCTTCGGGATCAGATCCAGGATTTAGATTAACCCCTCTAAGTGCTAACAGCAGCCCTTCACCCAGGGCGGTTGCTCTGGGTCTTGTATCCTGGGAAATGAGTATATCGGCAACCAGTGGATCGAGTCCACTATTGTTATGCATCCAGTGTAAAACGTCGGGATCCGTATTTAGGAAGTGTGTCCAGATAACTCCATCTGCAGGTTTCCATGCCAGAACATCCTCCCAGCTCATTCTTTGGGCATGACCATCTCCCTTTAATAAGTAGGCATGAATGAGCGCTTCAGATTTCATAATATGATTTCCTCTGTTTGTCTGGCTTCAGGGTTTATCACTGACAATATAAACCCGGCATGTTCAATCGCTCACATCATCCTGAAATTTAGTGTGGTGGAAGGAAGCTAGAAAAGGTGTGATCGGAGAGATTAAGTTGAAGCAAAGATCAAGTGACCAAAATAATTTGGCAAATGGAAATTCAAAACGGGCAGAACCGTCCATGAAGCCCAGTGTGGATGTGACGTTTGATCCCCACATTTAAAGAAATTACCGCGCCATTCTCCAAGGTCAATTGATGGACCCAAATAGGACTTCATAATTGAAAACGGGATAAAGAATTCAAGATACCAGGTTAGCGCTTTTGAGGAGTCAGGGTCATGAATGTCCTTCAGGGAGTGATATCTTTGTATTGAAAGATCATCCTCATGCCTCAGTTCTGTATATTCCTTCAATTTTCCATCAATTTTTGTGGGATCAGTGATGTAGGATGCCTTTAATATTCCCAAACAGTTAAACTCAAAGTTGAAATACCCCCGGCCAGATTGGGGCTCCAGAAAAATTTCGACACAGCTGTCTTTATAGACATCAGATTGAAATTCAGTATGAACACACCTGATGAATTGATCCTCAACTCTAAATATCCCATATAAACCCTTGGAATTATATTGCAATTTACACTGGCTTTGGGGTCGATGGTTACTCCCTTCAGGTCGATAATTGGCAATATCCAAAGGTGTTATAGTACGCCATGCGGGCCCCTCCCACAATCCACCCATTTCAGGCTCGACTTTGCTTTTAAAAATGGTGTAACTCGGCACTTCAGCTTCACTCATTCCAGATGGGCCTCATATTCGATGACTTGGCCCGGGACCAACTTATCACATTCGATGGTGAGCACTGGAGCGGTTCCACCTGAGAGAATTTCAAGATCGAGGGTATCCCCTGCTGTTAAATATTTCAGGGACTCATCTGCTCTGACACCATTCACTGTGGGATAGGCATCGTAATAAATAGGAGCCACCCCAACATTGGTGATACTTAATTTTGATGAATCAGGATTGGCGCTGAATGCGGTTATTTTGAAGTGATAGCCTGAGGCTTTGCTGGCCTCTTTGATCCGGGATTCAGTTTGATATCCAGGCTGGTCGTTGCCAAACATATAGCTGATGTGAAAATCCTGAGCCCATTGCTCGTAGGAAGTACCATGTGCGCCTGTGACGGGGTTTAAAACATTCTGCTGGTCATAACTGGTGTAATAACTGAACTCTCCCCCGGCAGGTGAATACCTGTAGCGTTCACGATCAAAGAAATTCCAGTTCCCAAGATTCCAACTGGCATGATTCTCATGCATAAAGGAGTCATCAAACACGCCAAAGGGAATATCCAATAATTCGGTCTGTTGCGAAAAAGGTGAATAGGTTGGATCGGCGGCATCAATTGAGATACTCCAGGGCACATGTTCCCAGACCGCATCCATTTGGTGAAAGAACTCGGCCTGAAAGGCCTTACTGGGGAAGGTCCCTCCCAGTGTAAATGGACCATCATAGATATGATATTCAGCCCAGAGACCGAAACCAACTTGAACAAAAGCCAAACGAGGATCATTATCATATTCTTGGGCAAAGCGTTCTTGAAATTCCAGGGTGAAGCGTTTCAACTCTGGATGTGACCAGTCAGGGAAATGGGTGGTGCGACCTTCAGAGAGTCCCGCTGTTTCGGTGTAATCATCAATACTCTTAATGTAATCTGGTACCGAAGTCTGATAACCTGGGTAGACAAATCTGAAGCGAAAGATGGCCTGATGTCCTCTAGAGGCCACTGCATTTAATTTGGCTTCAACCGGACCCCAATCATAGACACCGCTATCCTGAACGATGGCATTAAACAACATATATGAGAATTCCAGGGAGATAGCCTCGGAATTGGAGTGGCTACAGGTGGTCCAGTAGACTATCCCCGTCATGGGTTGTACATTTTCGATTGAATCCAGGAGTGGAATATTGAACCATATGGATGAGGAATCTGCAGTTGTGTCAGGTGGTGCAGTCGTGGTGTCGGAAGGGTTGGTCAGTGTGTCGTTGGGATCGACACGGACAAGAGTCTCCTCCTCTGGACCTAGACAGGCCATCACCAGGAATAACCCAGGCATGATCAGATGGAACAGGCGATTATTATTCACTTGGAGCAACTCTCTTTTCTATTCATGGTCTGCTAGATCAACCACTCATTTTCTGGGTAGTGTCGGCAAACTCATGGACCACTATGTGGCTGGAGCATCTCTTAGGCAGGATTGTTATCTTGGTGGTTCGTTCCCCATGATAGGGAACGAACCACCAATGATCGGTCATCTCATATCCAGCATTAATTCACTGTGAGCGCCGGTATGAGGATGTTTACGCCTTTTTCGGCATTCCAGACATCTTTGTTGGCAAAGCGTATGGCGTAGCGGACATCATCATGAATACTGGGTGACAGGTCTGGCATACGAATTCCAAGGGAATATTTACCGGGAGCCAGATTCTCTGGTATGGGTATGGTTGATTTTACTTCAACTTCAGATCCTGCACCCCAAAATCTTGGATCATCTGGCAATTCCGTGACCAGCTCTTCACCCGACTCCAAGTTGGTGAGAACCATCTCAACCCGTCGTGGATTAAATAGCTCACCAAATCCTACATTCGCCAGTGCAAACATAAAGTTCAATGGCTGACCTGCTTTGACGGAGGACTGTATTAACGAATTACGTAAAACAAAACGATAGCCTAGGCGACGTTCAATTTCATCATAACATCCACCTTCCTGCCAGCCCTTGATCACACCTCGGTGATAATCACGGTTTATCCAGTTGATGTGGACTTTCTCCATTTCCTTGACAGCATTTTCACAGCCAGCCCGTTCATGAATTCCACAAGTTTCACCACCAAAGGGTACATAGCGGGATTCTGCTTCAATAAAATTCAATTCTTCGCCCAAAGTCCAACCATCTTCACCATAGGGATAGGTACCCACATCATTTTCTGACGCGAGGAAACAATCATTTAGATGACCTACACGAGCCAGGTTTGAGCCATCAAAGGCTCGCTCACGTGTGAGAACAGAATCGCCAAACAATGGGTTTCCAGTAAAAATATGACGTTTGTAATGAGGTGTACGGATAACAACCATTCGATCTTTGGGTACTTCATCAAGAATTCCAAAAAGAATCTGTTTTTTGTAGTGGATGCTATCCAGCCCATTGGCTGAACTATGCCATTCACCCCAACCACCGATAAAACCAGCTTCGACATGATTGATCACATCTTTATTCTTGCGCCATAACGGCCCCATTTGCTTGATATGCGTCATCACAATATCAATGGGTGCATCGTCGCCATAAACAGCCTTGGCACCCTCATGATGTCCATGATTGTAGGCAACACGCGGGTTCACTTTAATCCCATTTTCACGTGCCAGATCAAACCCCTTTTGAATGTCTTGAAGAAACTCTTCGCTGAACGGTCTGTCACGAAATTTATCGGCAGAAATCCGACCATAAATGAGAGTAATATTCTCATTCCGTATGTCGAAGTTTTGTGGTCTTGGTAGTTCACGCGCATGATGGAATCCCCGTTCAGGATTGGGGAATGCATCCATCGATTCCTCGTAGGTGATAGCTGACACTCCAGCTGTTGGACGACAGGCGATGAAGACACTGAAAAGTGCCACGACCAGGATAATCCGTATCAAAATTGTCTTACTCATGCTTTTCTCCTGTTGGTTCAATAAATGTGACTTTTAACTCTTTAAGGACTTTATCAGCCGTTGTATAGCCCTGGATATCAGGCAGTATGTCCGGGATGGCCACCATTTGTTCCGTACGACCCACAAGCTGAGCAGTATCGGACCAGCCACTTACTGCTCGGACTATTCCAGAGTAGATTAATGAAGGTTGACCATTCCCATCCGGGTCTGGAGTACCATTTGATTTACTTGCTTTAAATGTTTCGTTATAGTCGCCAGAGACATTCAGCTCGAGGTAGTAGCGCCATTCAGAATCTGGATCCACCGTAGCATATACTTTAAGATTTTCCTTTGGTGTAGCCCCGGTAATGCCATCTGGCAGGGGTCTTAGAAACGAAGGGATTCCCCCATTGCTTTCAATATCCCTTCTGGATATCCAATGGGGCAGTGCAGTGGGACAGACCACTTTTCCTACCCAAACTCCCCGGGCCAGTCGACTGGAGACCCAGAGCGTTTTCACCTGGCTGCCATCCATGCTTTCAATCCACAATGCCATTTGTGGTGGTTCGCCAAAATTGCTCAAGCGATACATCTCTTTATTCAATTGAAGTTCAAACTGAATATTGGCTTGATCAGGGTTCTGCCAGGCAGGAATTTCTGTCGTTTTGCTGCCGCAAGCAACCATCACGAAGATAAAAGGAATGAATAGATAATGAAGGCCTCTATACATGGATGATACCCAGTGGTTTTCGTGTTTTCCACTGACCTCGGGTAAAATCTGGAAAATCAATAGTCTGGGATCGATTGGCAACTGACATTTCAGTTAAGTTGGATACAACAGACCAATCTGCAGCTTCATAAACATCCATATCCGTGGGCAATCCGTTGCGTAGGCAATAGATGAGTCGATAATCCTCGATAAAATCCGCACCACCATGTCCGGCACCATCAGCGAGGTCTTCCATTTGAGAAATCAGGGGATGTTTGTAGGTGTTGGCATAATTCATCAGCGGTTCCCAGCTGTGTGACTGACTCAAGCCCTCTACGTGGACCAGATTGGCATGTGTAGCGTCTCTAAAGCCCTGGGTAATACCTTTGGTCCCCTGCACCAGATTAATACGGCTATAAGGCCGTGGTAGATTAGTATCTTGTACCAGATAAATGGTCTTACCCTGCACCGTTCGCAGCATTGAAATATTGATGTCCCCGCAATTGAATTTTGTTTTTGAGAATTCATGATCAGGACCGAGATGTTCATTGGCATATTCATGGAGACCCCGGGCATTGGAACTCATGGAAACCAGATAATCAAAACGATCTCCGCGACTGATGTTCATACATTGTGCAATCGGCCCCAGGCCATGGGTGGGATAGAGATTCCCATTGCGAGCGATGACCTCATGTGTCCACCAGTCTCCCTCATAGGCACTCCCCAACAAATTATTGCGCATATCATGACTATAGGCACCCTCCCCGTGGAGGAGCTCTCCAAAGACGCCCTGCTGAACCATATTGTATATCATCATCTCTGGTTCCATGTAACACACATTTTCCATCATCACGCAATGCTTATTGTATTTTTCGGCAGTTTCCACCATCTCCCAGCATGCTTCAATAGTTGGTGCAGCGGGCACTTCAGTGGCTGCGTGACTCCCATTCTTCATGGCTTCGACCATCACCGGTACATGCCAGTTCCATGGTGTCGCTGCAAAAACCAGATCCAGGTCCTCTTCAGCGCACATGCGTTTGAAGTCTGTTTCACCCTGATAATATCCTTTGGGAGCAGGCTTCCCTGCTTTTGTGGCCCATTCCTGCATGCGCTTGACTTTGTCTTCTACGAGATCGCAGACTGCAACGATTTCCACACCCTCTATGCGCAGGAAGTTTTGAAAATGAGCCGAGCCCATGTTGCCCACACCAACAATACCCAAGCGGACATTATCAATGGGACCCACTTTGGCAGCACCGGGTTGCGTGGTGATTTCTTTGGCACAGCTGGATAAGGCTGCTCCAGCCAGAGCAGTTCCAATTCCTACAGCACTACCAAGACGGATAAAATCTCGTCTGCTGAGCCCAGAACTGTCTGATTTTGGATGATCCATACTTTATCTCTCCCTGAAAGGATAGCTTCTTTTATTGAAACCCGTTACAATTGAGAATAAAAAAACACACCTGCCTATGCTTCTGCGCAGACAATCTTTTCAATGACGAGACCGGCGGCCCCCAGTAGATTTGAGGCGTCACCCAGGTCAGATTGCACAATGACAACATCTTCAGCAATTTTAGGATTGGTATACTGGGTGATACATTTTTCCAGTGAATTCGTGATGAGACGTCCAGCGTGGGAATGCTTGCCGCCCAGAATGATCATTTTTGGATTTAATATTTGCATAACTATGGCCAGACAGCGACCAATGGATTCGCCTGATTCCTGTAATAGACGAATGGAAAATTCGTCTCCTTCCTTGGCAACATTCACAATTTTCCGGGCTGTAATCTGACTCAAATCATCAGCATAATCATAGGCGAGTAATGATTTTTCTCCATTTTTGAGACGCTGGATGGCAATACGGCTAATGGCTTCACCGGATGCGACGGTTTCTAAACAGCCATATTTGCCGCAGTGGCAGGGTACTCCATCAGGATCAACCTGGATGTGACCAAATTCCCCGGCAAATCCATTACCGCCCATATAAACTTCATTATTGAGTATAAAGCCCATGCCAATCCCCCACCCCAGATTGATGATCAGGGCGTCACCAGCATTTTTAGCGAGTCCGAAGTGGTGTTCAGCATGAGCCATTAGATTAACATCATTTGCAATCACCACAGGCAGACCAAAGGTCTCAGACAGGGTGATACTAATTGGTTTATCAAAATAATTGAGGAATGAATAACTAATCCCGCTCTCGGAATCCACGAAACCCGGAATCCCCACCCCTAAACCCAGAATATTTTTCATTGAAACACCGGTCTCTTCCAACATGGAGAAAACACTTTCCTTAAGCAGTGGAATGAATCCGTTGTCGCCTTTAAATACAGGACTTCTGAAATTTCGATGAGCCAGAATTTCTCGTCCAAGATTCATGATTGCCAGTTTGGTGTTGAGGCGACCTGAATCCACGCATAAGATGTAGCCAGCCTGTGGATTGAGATGATACTGGGCAGATCTTCTACCACCAGAGGAGCGACTTTCATCATGAACAAGAACCACATTTTCCTGTTGTAACTCTTCGATAAGCTTAGCTGCAGTTGGAAAGGTAATTTTGAGAAGCTCAGCTAATTCCTTCAATGTTGCCGAACTTTCATAGAACAAGTATTTTACAATTTCTTTTTTTCTTGGGGTGGCTATTAGCTGCAATGCCTCACTCCTATCATCACTCGTGGTATTCCCTGGCTGTGCTACGTCCATTCATCTGCCTCATTGCGATTTGATCTGAAGAAATATCAGATAATATTTTACGCCCCTTTTTAACAGCATGGGCAATATACTTGGTTAATTGTCGTCAAACAATTAGATATTAAATTATTTAAATATCTAACCAGTCAATATAGAAATACGAGCGGTCGAATTACACATCTATACAAAAAAGCCCCTTGCATAAAGCCAGGGGCTTTCCTTCTTCAGGAGGTATAACTACTGCAAATAGACCATTTTTATCACCTGTGAAAAATCTCCACAGTTAAGTTTAGCAAAGTACATACCTGTACTCACCTCCAAGCCCGCTGAGTTCAAACCATCCCACTGCAGGTTATACATACCGGGAGTCTGGTGGTCCAACTGCCACGATTTGACTTCAGAACCACGAATGTCATAAATGGTCAGACTCACATCAGAAACTTCAGGAAGGGTATACCGTATTGTCGTTGTAGGGTTGAATGGGTTTGGATAATTCTGGTATAGCTCAACTACCGTTGGTAGCTGGCTGATTGAATCGTCAATATCAGTCTGATACGTTCCATTTGCCGACATCCGCAGACTGTCAACGACCTCTCCGTCAGAATTGATACATTCTAAATACAGTTCATCATCATCAACCTGGAACTTAACATAGTTCCATAGCGATTCTGTGTATTCCAGCCACCAACCATTCGGTGAATTGTTATAGATTGGGCCTCCCATGGTGCCCGTTTGCATTTGAAGTCTTCCCTGTCCTTCAGCACTGCCGTACATTTCAACTGGCTCAGATTCAGAAACTTGTAAATTGATGGGTTTCGAACGTGTGTAGGTGTGTTCGTGACCATTGAGAATGATATCTACACCATACTCATCAAACAACCTCCACCAATGGGGAATCGCAGCGTCCATTTCTCCAGCGTGTCCACCCGTTGTGAAAAAGGGTCGGTGGAAATAGACAATGATCCAGGTTGCATCGGTCGTGGCCAGGATATTTTCCATAAACGACATCTGGGTGGAGAGTTGCCCCTCTGAATTAAGATTGATAACCAGGGTGTTACCCTGTTCAAAATAGAACCACTTCTCCAAACCGGGCTGTACAAACTGATTCAGGAATGCGATCCCGGAGTCAGTATCATAATAAGTATGATTTGAGGGCGTATAGAAAGTCAGTGAATTCTCAAGGAATTCTTCACCATAGGCATAATACTGTTCTTCCCATAGACCGGAATACAGGGTATTGTCCACAATGTCTCCTGGCATGAGATAAAAATCGGCATTTTCATCCGACGCCATGGTGGAGATTGCTTGCCAGGGTATGGTTCCAGTTTGTTGATCACCACCTGTAATAAAGCTGAATTGACTTGATGCCGTATCGACAGAAGTTGAATAGGATTTTGTCTCGCCCCACAAACCACTATACTTAAGTGAATAATAGATATCTGTAAGTGGGTCCAACACTGGGAAAGTATAGTCAAATAAATACAATGGACCTTCACCATAGCTATAATTATTACGTCGGACTCCAGGGAAGGCTCCCATTTCGAATTCCGTAGTATAGCCCCAGCGCAGGGAGTCATTTTCCGATCTATTACTCCAGGTTATGGTTAATCCTCTGAGCGTGTTATGATAAGTTCCCCACCTGATGGCATATGGGAATGATATCCAGGGCCACCATGTTTCAGCACCCAAGCGGATCACTCCAAGGTTATCAAAAAGGACTGCAGGCGAATTGACAGGATAGGAAAAATCACCATTCTCAGGGTCAATCATCAACGGATCAGCCTGGGCGACGACGTTGATTAGTTGGAAATCTGTCGCTCCCGAACTGAGATCAATATCACGGGTATTAAAATACAAGAAATTCTCAATGCGTGAATTGGTTCCATAAATCTTAGCCGGTGCATAGTCAGTATTCATCACAGGTAGAACAACTATTGAATTGCTTATGACAGCCCCATCCACATAATGAGGGATGATATTATAGCTGCCACAGTCATAGACAGTGACCTTATTGACAAAAAATTCAGGATCAGGTGTGGTAACATCAGAATCAGCACCATCCACATAAATGGCTTCCGAGCTCATATCCCAAAAGGTACAATTTTCAACCATGAAGTAATTTACTGATCCAGTAGGAGTAACGGGATCATTGAAACTGATTCCCATATCGAGGATATGTGCAAAATAACAATCCTCGACAAGTACTGAATCGATAACGGAAGTCACATCACCATATATTCCAAAACCAGATGTCTGTTCTGCATTTTCAAAATTCAGAAAATCCGTATTGGTTACAGTAAGATTATAGCCACTTGTACCTGGTGAGTTCGTGATGGCTGTTGTCGTAGCCGCACCACCCAGGGAACCATCAAGGATGACGCCATCCAGAGTAAAATTAGATGAGATTTCAAACATCGCTCCTGTTGCTGCCGAGACAATAGTTGGTCGGGAAGTGAGACCCGATGCAACTTTGAGACTTACATCATGGGTGACAGTCAGGGTAGCGCTTTCCTCATAGGTACCCCCATCAGTTGTCAGGAGAATGGATTGACCATCTACAGCATTGGAAAGTGCAGTTGAGATGCCATCAGTCCCGGCTGAAACAAAGATATATTCTGTATTATTTTCTGGCCACCAACGTGGATCTCCCAGATGGCTGCCATCGTCACCTGCACTCAAGGCAGGTGATCCGGGGAGCAAAGTAAAATTTCCACCCGCAGCGCTGGCGTATAGCGGGTCCATTCCTGCCTGGACATTTGATAATTGACTGACCAGGGCGCCTTGTTGTAAGCCAACAGCAGCAAAATTATTGTAGAGGATATTACTTACTTGAGAACTGGTGCCAAAAATGATACAGGCTGGATCTGGTGAGCTTGCAGAACTGGTCATAATGGAATTCTTAATGACTGCTCCATTAATATCTCTGGGGTAAATATTGCCGTTGGTTGCATCATGAATAGTGACATGGTCAACCTGGAAATCGATGGCAGGATTAGCATCAATGCTGGTTGCCTGGACATAAATCGCATAACCACTAATGTTCCAGAAGCTTGAATTTTCACAAATGAACTGATTAACAGCTCCGGGAGCCGTTCCACCTGTGCTGAACTGGATAGCCGACCGAGCCATGTTCACAAAAGTACAATTGCTGATGGTGACAGTTCCCAACTGGTTTTGATCTTCACCATAGATGGCGTGGTTGGTGTTGACAAAATCACAATTCAGCAAGGTCATATCAAAACCAATGGTAAGTTCATACCATTCTGGTTCGGCACAGCGAATAATGACCTCTCGCGTTCCCCCACTGATGGAGCCATCAAGGATGATTCCATCCAGGGTCAATCCATCAGCAGGCAGAACCAGGGCCCATCCACCGGTGGCAGACCATCTGGGTTTCTCTGCCAGTCCAGCAGCGGCCCGAACTGTGATTGGCTTTCCTGCATCAATGACGAGATCATTTTCTTCCTCATAATCGCCACCACTGGTAATCAATTCAATAATGTCTCCTGCAGCGGCATCATCATAGGTATCAGAAATGGTGCTTTCACCGGCTGCAATTTGGTGAATAGTTTGCGATATTCCGCTTATCGCCATCGATAAGATGAGGATAAAAGCGAATATAAATTTTGATTTCATCGGTACTCCTGGAGTTATTGCGTTGCTTAAACATTGCGGAGAACCAGGGTCTACCCTGATTCTCCGCGAATCTCACATCAATTTATTGATCCTCATACATCCTGGGATCAATGCTTGAAACATTCGAGTTATTTCAAATAGAGCATCTTCTTGGTTTGAACAAAGCTACCACTGCGAATCGTGTAGAAGTAGACACCTCCACTCACACTCGTGCCACTACTGGTCAGACCATTCCAGCTTGTCTGATAATATCCAGGCTGCATCTCACCATTCACCAGGCGATTGACTTCCCGACCCAATACATCATGAACAACCAGACTCACGTTACCTGCTTCAGGCAGCTGGAAGTCAATCAAAGTGGTTGGGTTAAAGGGGTTGGGATAGTTCTCAGCTAAGAGATAGGTCGTTGGAATTTGCTCTTTAGCATTATCCACACCAACTGGAAGCAAGAACCACCATCTATCATCACCAATGGCCACACGCTCACCAGCCACAGTCAGATAGGCTGGAGAATTCTCCGGATAGGAGAAATCACCATTCTCTGGATCGGTAAGCAGCGGATCTTCCTGAACAACCACATTGATCAGTTGAAAATCGGTTGCGCCACTACTGAGATCGATGTCACGGGTATTAAAATAGAGGAAGTTTTCGATAACTGAGTGAGCGCCATAGATTTTTGCAGGCGCAAACGCCGTTTCCAAAACTGGATAGACCACCATTGAATTTGTGATGACCGCATAATCAATGTAATGAGGTATAATATTGTAACTACCGCAATCATAAACAGTCACTTTATTCACAAGGAACTTTGGATCAGGAGTAGCAACATCTGAGTCAAAACCATCCACATAAATAGCTTCTGAGTTCATGTCCCAGAAAGTACAGTTGTCAACTTCAAAGTAGTTAACAGAACCAGTTGCCGTAAGAGGATCATTAAAACTGATACCCATATCCAGTATGTGGGCGAAGTAGGAGTTCTGGACAAATACGGAATCAACAACAGAAGAAACGTCGCCATAAATTCCAAATCCACGACTGGCATTGACATCTTCCATATTGAGAAAATCGCAGTTCAATACGGTGAGGTTATAACCTGAAGTATTGGCTGCATTCTTAATGCCTGTGTTTGACATGGCTGCACCAAGGGCACCATCGAGAAGCACACCATCCAGCAGGAAGTCTGCGGAAAACTCAATCATGGCACCCGTTGCACCAGAAGTGATCATTGGTTTATCCGTCAAACCTTCGGCAGCTATTATTCTTACTGCTTTATCAACGACCAGCGTTGCTGATTCATCATAGGTTCCACCATCAGTAGTCAGGACAATGGTGAGGCCCGGGCTGGCTTCAGCAAGGGCAGCAGATAATACATCGGTCCCAGCGGCAAGGTCAAGAGTTGCACCCCATACCACGGGCCACCAGCGACTATCTCCGAGAAGTGCTGGGCCATCTTCAGTAGCAATGACAGCAGGCGAGCTCATGGGATAAGAGAAATCCCCATTCTCAGGATCAGTCAGGAGAGGATCCTCCTGAACGACCACATTAATCAGCTGAAAATCAGTGGCACCACCACTGAGATCAATATCACGCGTATTAAAATAGAGGAAGTTCTCTATCCTGGAATTTATTCCATATATCTTGGCAGGAGCATACGCTGTTTCTAGCACCGGCAGGACTACCATAGAATTGGTAATCACAGCATAATCGATATAATGGGGAATAATACTATAGTCACTACAATTGTAGACCGTGACCTGATTCACCAGAAACTCTGGATCGGGTGTACTCAAATCTGAGTCACTGCCATCTACATAGATTGCTTCATCGTGCATATCCCAGAAGGTACAGTTATCCACTTCAAAGTGATTGACTGAACCTGTGGCTGTGATTGGGTCGTTAAAGCTGATACCCATCTCCCAGATGTGGGCAAAATAGCTGTTCTGCACAAATACAGAGTCTACAACAGAAGTCGGGTCACCAAATATGCCAAACCCCTGAGTTTCAGCTGCATCAACCATATTTACAAAATCTGAATTCAATACTGTCAGGTTATACCCTGAGGTGCCGGGAGTGTTGGTGAGACCTACCGCAGTGGCGGCTCCACCTTGGGCACCATCCAGAATGACACCATCCAGCACGAAGTCTGCTGAAAACTCGATCATGGCATCTGTAGATCCGGAGATGATCATCGGTTTTTCATCAAGTCCAACTCTAGCAGCGAGGCGAATATTTTTATCAATGATTAATGTTGCGGATTCTTGATAAACACCACCATCAGTAACCAAATAGATGGTCTGACCGGCGACTGCTTCAGCGAGGGCTGCAGCTATGCCATCAGTACCAGCGACAACAACCAGGTCGACAGAACCTGCTGGCCACCAGCGGGGATCACCAATGGGCAAGCCCGTGGTACCAACACCAAGGGCCGGTGAACCGGCTTGCAGGGTAAGGTCACCATTGGCTGGATCTGTAAACAGCGGATCAGCATTAATCATATTCTCAGCGATACCATAGCTCCCACCGATATGGGTTCCGGGGAAATTCCAGTACAATGAGTTTAGAATGGTTGAGCCGTTATAGAAATAAAAGAAGGTATTCCCTACATCGGCAGGATTGGCGGCGATGACATTCGTCACCATGGCGCCCAGAATATGTGAAGGATAAATTCCCTTATCATCAATATCATAGAAAGTGACTTGATCAACCACCAGGTTGACCTCTGACACATCGCTCTCAAATGGATATACAGCAATGACATCGTCACCGATATTGATAAATGTGGAATTGGTGACGGACAGATTCTTGACGCCAGCAGGACTGATGTCATCTGTATTAAAAGCAATGGCCTTGTCACCAATGTTGGTGATTAAACAGTTATTAAAGCTGACCAGTTCTGCTTGTGTACCCGTTCTGCTGGCAAGGATACCGGTTGTAAAATTGGTGAAGTCACAATTCTCCACAACCAGCTCATATCCCATTCGGGCCGAAGCATCGTAGGGGTCAAAAGCCATGTCAGATGCGGCAGCACCCTGTGCACCATCCAGCATGACGCCCGCAAGATTGAGATGATTGTAAAGCTGGATCATGCTGCTATCAGAATCACTTATCAGCACTGGTTTGTCCGTCAGACCTGCAGCAGCGCGGATGGTAATTTCTCTATCAATGATAAGCGTACTGGTTTCCAGGTAGCTGCCACCATCAGTAATCAATTCAAGTACATCACCAGCACCTGCAGCAGCCAGGGCGGTTGAGATAGCATCGGTTCCAGCAGCAACTTCAAACACGGTAGCAGGCCACCAACGTGGATCACCAATACTCTGACCTACGGTCCCAGCATCGATAGCAGGAGATCCTTCCAGTAAAGTCAAGTCTCTATTGGCTGCATCAGCTAACATGGGATCAGCATTGATCATATTTTCAGCAGTGCCATAGCTGCCACCTAAATGAGTCC
>JAIPGJ010000020.1 GCA_021736185.1 Fidelibacterota bacterium
AATCCGCCTTCAATTCCGTAGGCGGTACCAATACTGCCCTCACCAATGAGAAAGTTTGAAATATTCTCGACTTGATCATCGCTAGCCAGAAAGTAGCGATAGTAGTTATCATCCAGGTAGCGTAGTCGCAGATCCATGGGAACAACCATTTCCTCAGGGGGCTCATTTTCCAAACACCAGGAATCTATCGTGGATGTCCAGGTGGTATCTCCAGGTTCTATCACACCAAATTGATCCATTCCGCAAATATATTTTTCCCAATTGGCTGATGCTCTTCCAGTAGAAATAGTGGCATTGAAGTCTCCTTGATACTGCCAATTCACGGCGAAAAGTCGATTAATCGAGAGGGTGTCTGCTAATTCCTCCACCTTGATTTTAGGTACGGGCGGGGTGGTGAGTGAACCCGTGACGTGATGACCGCTGGGTGTGATGATTGAAAGCGTGTACTCCGTATTTGGTCTGGGTGCAAAAGTGCCATCAGTGTTAAAGTAGATAGCAGGGTCATTAAAAAAAGCGTCATAGTAGTAGTCATCTCGGGGATCTGCCACCAAGCCAGGGCTTCGGATAAAATGATAAATCTGATCGCCATCAGAGATGGTTACCGTTGCATCCTTAACAAGATATAGAGATTCTCTCAAGGTCCTGATGTAAGGAGGATTATACCAGAAGGTATCTCTTTCAAACATGCCCGTATCTTCATTAAACCATTCCCAGGCTTCATAGTAGACAGTATCATAGCCGACGATCTCTGCATCTGGACCAGCAGTATCCAAAGTTTTATGGACAATGACAAAGCTCGTTAGCGAATCGTCCAGACTGATGAGACCAAAAACATTCAATTTCTCTTCATTATCGGTATCAATGGCTTCCCAGCCCCAGTTCCCACAGGAAACCATCAACAGGAGAAATAGGAGAGATGCCGGATAACTCACGACTCGCTTCAAGCGTAGATAGGACATTTCGATGCTTCGACGGAATTTATCCTGAGTACTTCGGCTCGGCTTAGCATAAACTCCGCTGAAGGGCTCAGCACAGGCTTGCTCAATGTCCGGAAATATTTTCTGCATCAGATTAGAACTCAAATTTCACCCCAAAAGTTGGAAAAAATGGAAACATGGGGATACCGAATCTTTGGACACCTTTATTCTCATATTCGTAGGTCTGGTAATTGTACTCACCATGATTCCGATAGAGATAACTAAACACGTTCAGGTGGTTCGTCACATTCAAAACCTGGAAATACCATTCAAGCTTACCATTATAGAAGGGTCGCTGTTTTTTAAAGCTGACATCCCAGCGAAAATATCCGGGATAACGCACGCCGTGTTTTTCGCCATAGAGAAAGCTCTCACGGCCGTACCAATAATTGCTCAGATCCCAGGAATTATCCGCCCAAACCTCTGTTCTACCAATAACTGCAGTGTAGGGATTTCCACTGGAATAAGTAATAGCGGTGCTGAAATGTAATGCATCATTCAGTGCCCAATCGGCCACGACATTGAGCGTGTGAGTTCGGTCATATTTGGGAAAATACCAATCTTGACCCTCATATTTCCGTTTGGTTTGAGCATAGGTGTAACCTGCCCAGCCGCGAACCCTTCCAGATAGCTTTTTAACCAGAATCTCCAGCCCCTGGGCATAGGCATCCGTTTCCCAGAACTCATTAAATGGATCAATCCGCAGTTGCCCTGCTTCATTCACTGCAATAAGATCAGTAGGTTTGAGGGTCAATAGATTGTCAAATGACTTATAGTATCCTTCGGTTCGAATCAGAATGTCTGAGTTGCTCAAATACTCCACGCCGAGAATATAATGATCAGAACGAGGTGCCGGTCGGTCGGCTGGAATCCCAAACCAGATATCCAAAAACCTCAGGTTTTCATCTGGTGGGTTGGCTACGGTCAGAAATTGATGGTATCGACCAATGGATCCTTTAAGAGATATCTTTTCTGAGAGAAAATATTTCAGACCCAGGCGTGGCTCAAAATAAGTTGTATCGTGGAGAGAATAACTGGCAACGCGCAGGCCGGTCTGCAGGGAGAGGAGGGGATTCACTTCCCACTGGTCCTGGATGTACCAGGCAGTTTCAGCTGGTTTGGATTCCATCCACATAATTGTATCGCGAAACGTCTCAGTCACACCGTTGTAAGTGTCCTGTGCGCCCAGTATCATCCCGAGCTGGAAATGGACTTCCTTATGTTGAAAGCCGGTCAATACATTGTGAGCATCGTTGGCCAACCAGGTTAAATTCGATTCCACACTATTATCATTGATGCGATCAAAGAGATCAAAGCCAAAGGATGATCTGGAGCTGGATGTATCATAGTCACTCTGGAAATAGCTCTCATCGGCATAATCAAAATCGACGGCAAAACGAAAACGACTATTGGCGATAAAGGTTCGGGCAATAAGTTTAGGAGAAACAATCCAGCGCCAGCTCAAGCTGTTGGTGAAATTTCCCCAACGCCAATCAAACACGCTGCTATCACTGCCTTCATAGTAGTAAGCATCATCACCCTGAAACCCCTCATCTACCCAATCGTCTGAAGAATAGTCCGATTGATAATTCCAATTCAGAACATCATCACCATAAAATGAGCTCCAAGTCAAACGATGGTCGCTGCCCACGTCCAGATTGGCCTTCCCCTGGAAATCATAAAAATAATAAGGGATGATATTCTCAGGTGTATCCTCCCGATCAAGGGCATTGATGTTTGGCCTGACCAGATACTTCCAGGCTGTATTGGCGATCAGATCAAAGTAAGTCCTCCGTCCTGCCAACATCCAGGAACCCTTCAGGAGCTCTGAATCTCCAGTGGGGAGGGGGCCCTCAATCAAGGCTTTACTGGAAATTAATGAAATATTCGCGCTGCCGGCCAGAGTTTCCGTGTTGCCTTCCCGATTCACAATATTGAGGATCGATCCCAACCGCCCACCGTATTGTGCAGGAAATCCTCCGGCATGAAAATCGGCCTCTTTGATAGCATCGGTATTAAAGGTTGAAAAAATACCGCCGAGATGCATGGGATTATAAACCGTGATTCCATCCAGCATGATCAGATTCTGATCAGGGGTGGAACCGCGGACGTAGAGGGCTGAAGAAAAATCATTAAGTGATTGAACACCAGGTAATAATTGCAGGGCTCGGAAAACATCTGCCTCCACGAAGGACGGAGCGACCTCGATGGCGCGTCGGTCCAGGGTTACTGTGCTGGTACTCACCAATTCCTTGAATTTTTCACGTTCAGCACTGACTTCAATCGACTGACCTTCGATGATTGACTGATCCAATCTTACATCCAGGCGCAAGTTCATGTTGGCGGGTAATTCAATGGTTTCTTCATGCTTGGAATACCCAATGATGGAGACAATCAGTTTATGTGTCCCTACAGGGATATCGCTGATTACAAAATACCCCTCCACATTGGAAGAGGCCCCGCGATTTATGTCCGGTAGAATAACATTGGCATAGGGAAGCGGTTCCCCCGTATCATTTTCGCGGATAAATCCGTGAATACTTTGTTGGGCCAGGGACACAGAATAGAGCAACAGCAACCACAGTGTCTGAAAGAGGAACCGATTTTTATTCATACAATGAATATGCAAATGATCAATTGAGATTCAATACTAAGTTATTGTGTCACCAATTTGTTTTACTCTCATTTCTCCTCTCAATTGTTATGCCCCAAGCAGCGCCACCCTTTACAAATTGAGCAGGTAATAGATGATACTTACAACGAATTCAACGAATATTACGAATGGACTACCTTAGAGAAACCAAGCCATTCTCTTCAGCTAAATGGTTGAGCTTTATTCTGTAGAGTTAAAAGATCATTATTAACAATGAATCAAAGGAATACTCTGAACTTCCCTCTCAATTAATAACAAACCACATTATTCTACTTTTGACTTTCAACATTCAAGGTGCATATTATTGCAGTTCAAAAATCGAGGAAACATGTCACCTGTAGCAGAACGATTAAGAGAATTTCGGGCAGCGGTTGGTCTTACTCAGCGAGAAGTGGCCAGTCTTTGCGGGCTTGGAAAACGAACCATCATCTATTGGGAAATGGGTGAGCGGGAAATCAAGTGCACCAAACTGATTCCCCTCTCCGAAGAATATGACCTTGATTTTAATTGGTTGATTCTTGGCAAGGGTAGTATGTTTTGTGAAGTGCTTGACTCCATAGTCGTTGAAAGCGCTGAGGGTGAAGAAGAGAGTGACGAATTCACTGATGATACCGTTGAACCAGTTGACCAGCAATGGGTAGATACCCCCCCATCCTTCAAAAAAGAACAAGAGGATGTCCTGCCCCTGATCCAGAGACTGCGCAAGCAGTAACCCGCCCGACCCTTGCCAAATTATTCGGAGATTCTTCCCTAACTCAAATGTCAGTTATTGATGTGCACTCAGCGCGGTTTACATTGCCTCGATTTTATCCGCCTGCGCTAAATGCGAGCAATGCTCAAGGATAAAACAGACAAAATCGTAGCTTCGGCGCGATATTGACCCGAACCCAGGCGGATAACCACGGCGTAGCTCTCAGTATAGAGGGGAGACGGCTAGCGGGGTTGAACTTGAAAAGCAAATTTGCCGTGGCATGGCTTAAAAGTAAGGGTCAATAAATTATGGAGCGAGTATGCGACTGAAACGAACGATGACCTGTGGTGAACTCACAGTTGATAATGTCAACCAGGAAGTCAACCTGAATGGATGGATTGCTACAAACCGGGATCATGGTGGTGTGATTTTTCTGGATCTCAGAGATCGCTATGGCAAAACCCAGGTCACCTTCAACCCGGATATTGATGCAGAATTGGCTGCCAACGCCAGGCGCCTGGGAATGGAAGATGTTATTGCAGTTCGTGGTATCGTTCAGCTGCGCCCGGATGGAAATGTGAATCCCAACATGCCCACGGGGAGTATTGAAGTAGTCGTCAGTGAACTTGAGGTGTTGAATGAGTCACAGCCATTACCATTCCTGGTTTCTGATCGTGAAAGTGGCAGCGAAGATCTGCGCCTGGAGTATCGCTATCTGGAATTGCGTACAGCAGAACTTCAGAATTTCATGGCCCTCAGAGCCAAAACCTATGGCAGCGCCCGCAGCCGCTTAACTGCAGAAGGCTTTCTGGAGTTTGAAACCCCCGTGCTGATGAAATCTACTCCTGAAGGGGCCAGGGATTATTTGGTGCCCAGTCGCATTCATAAGGGCAAGTTTTATGCACTGCCCCAATCCCCCCAAACCTACAAGCAATTGCTGATGATTTCCGGGTTTGATAAATATTTTCAAATCGTGAAGTGCTTCAGAGATGAAGATTTGCGTGCAGATCGTCAGCCTGAATTTACCCAGATCGATATCGAAATGTCCTTTGTTGACCAGAGTGATGTTCTCGGGGTCGCCACACGCTTGGCACGCGGCATGTTTAAGGATATTCTCGATTATGATTTACCAGAGATATTTCCTACCATGAAATATAAAGATGCCATGGAAATGTATGGCAGCGATAAACCTGATATTCGGTTTGACCTGCCTTTGGTTGAGTTTGCCGACTATGCCCAAAAAACAGAGTTTGGCATTTTTAAGGATAATCTGGCCGCCGGTGGGCGAGTCAAAGCTCTGGTGCTGAAAAATGCTGCGGATAAATACTCCAGGAAAGCGACTGATGGGCTTACGGAATGGTTACGTACCTACTACGGACTGAAAGGTCTGGCTTTTGTCAAAATGGAACAGAATGCATTTAGCGCAGGGATTAGCAAATTTTTCCCTGAGGCACTACAAGCAGAGCTGATTAAGGACCTGCATCTGGAGCACAATGACATTTTGTTTTTTGTGTCTGATACAGAAGCCAGGACCCTCCAATCGCTCGGTGCTCTCCGATTAGAGTTGGCCAAACGTGAAAACCTGATTCCAGAAGGTGTCATCAAACCGCTATTTGTAGTGGATTTTCCATTGCTGGACTGGGACGAAGATAGTCAGCGATTTATTGCCATGCACCATCCCTTCACGGCGCCAAATCCAGACGACCTTGAGCTAATGCAGAGCGCTCCAGGATCGGTGAGAGCCCAGGCCTATGACCTGGTGATCAATGGCTACGAAGTTGCTGGCGGATCCATCAGGATTCATACCCGGGAGATGCAGAGCCGCATGTTTGAACTCATCGGTATGGATGAAGCAGAAGCCCAGGCCAGATTTGGATTCCTCCTAAAGGCTTTCAAGTACGGTGCCCCCCCCCATGGTGGGATTGCCTTTGGTTTTGATCGACTGATTATGTTGTTGGCAGGTACCGAGAATATCCGTGACGTGATTGCCTTTCCTAAAACCACGTCTGCGTCTTCCCTGATGGATGAAGCACCCTCAATTGTGGATGAACAACAGCTCAAAGAACTTCATATTAAATTAGTTGAGTAATCCAGCTCACCAGGGATGGTTCCGAATTCCGGGGAGCGCAACTTATGAAAAGATTTGATTTAGTGTGAGCATCCAAGCCCGTCTTGAGTAGATTTATCATTCAATGAAATCGCACAGTACATTTTTTGAGTATTGACGTTGAGGGGATAATTTTATGGCAAACAAATTCAGGATGCTGACGTTTTTATCCATGCTATTCACGATTCCATTGATGGGGCAGTATTGGCAACAGTGGGTTGAATATGACATGGATGTCTATCTTGACGTCGATCAAAAAACACTTCAAGCCAGCTCAAATCTTAGCTATGTGAATAACTCTCCTGACAGCTTGGACCGCATTCTCATGCATCTTTACCACAATGCCTTCAATCAAGGTACCATCGCTCAGTCAGTTTGGGAGGCATATGGTCAACCCTTTGATCTCGAAAAGGGCTGGACTGGTATTCGTATTCAAAAAGCAGTCAGTGATTCTCTGGAACTTGCATTTACTATCAGGGACGACACAATCCTGGATATAGTTCTCAATAAACCCCTGCTCCCAGGTGATACCCTTTCTTTTAACCTGGACTGGACCTCCATGATCCACCCCTATTTCGATCGTTCCGGTTGGAAGGCACAGCAGTTTGACTTCACCCAGTGGTATCCAAAATTTGTCGTATATGATGAAAATGGCTGGCACGATGATCCTTTTGGGGACTGGGGAGAGTTTTATGGCGAGTTTGGAAAATTTTCAGTGAACCTTGATGTTCCAGCCAATCAAATTGTGGCTGCAACTGGCATCGTTACTGAGGGTGATCCAGGTTGGGAAGCAGTAACTGTGGACACTTCCAAGCTATGGGAGGATTGGGTCGACGCATTTCGAATCGCACGAGAAGATTATCTGGCAGATCTGGATAGCACAGAGCGAAGACAAGTGCGTTTCCTTGCTGAAAATGTCCACGATTTTACCTGGATATGTTCTCCAGATTTTGTGTACGAGCACGGAGAATGGAATGGCATTGATGTACATGCTGTTTTCACACCTGAAGTTGGTAAAAAATGGACGAAGGATGTGGTCAGGTGGGGTCAAAATTCTTTGGAGTGGTTATCAGGAAAATTTGGAATGTATGCCTGGCCTCAAATAACCATTGCAAAGGCCATAGGCGGTGGTGGTATGGAATATCCCATGATAGTACTGGATTACACCGATAGTGAAAGCCTGGCCGTCCATGAGATTGGTCATAATTGGTTCTATGGAATGTTTGGCAATGATGAATTGGATGATGCCTGGCTAGATGAAGGTTTCACCACTTTCCAGACACGCTGGTACCTGGAGCAGCACTATCCAGATAATGGATATTCCCTTTCCCGTGGCTATATCACCCCATTTGAAGCTGACCATTTGCCGCGTCAAATGTATCTGGAACGGGACTTGAAGCCGACCATTGAATACATGCTGTCTCCCGCCAATGAGCCCATCGCAATCCATAGTTTTGACTTCAATGATTATTCTTCCTACAACTACAATGCCTATGAAAAGCCAGCTATCATGTTGGATATGCTCAAAAATTATCTGGGCGAAACCCGATTCTTGGCTGGAATGCAGCTTTATTTCGCACGCTGGTCTTTCAAGCACGTTAACGAAGATCGTTTTATCAAAGCCATGGAAGATGGTTGCGGAGAGGAATTGGATTGGTTTTTTGACCAATGGCTGCACACGACGCATTATGTCGATTATAAGTTGGTTGATTGGTCAGTCACAAAACATGATCAGGATCATTTCACAACCCGGATAAATGTCGATAATAAGGGCGGTATGTTTGTTCCTATTCCAGCAACGGTTTATGGTGAGACGGGTGAAACCGCTTCAGCCCCCCTGAAAGAATTTCGTTATCGAGACCAGGGTGTGATTGAAGTCGAGTCAAATTTTAAGCCAATTCGGGTCACCCTGGATGCTGAGAACATTTTTTATGATGTGGATAGACGAGATAACGATAGTCAAAGAAAATGTGCCTGGCGTTATGATTATCAGGGCTGGGACGAGTATCCCGATGATAGGAATTTATATCAATGGAAACCAAAGTTTGGCTATAATGATTCAGCGGGTCTCGGTCTGGGTGTTAAAGTGAAGCGGGTTTATAGAACACCTGGAGATTTTGTACAAATGGGACTGGACCATAATTTCGCTTCCGGGAATCCTGATGTAGCGATTTCATTCAGCCAGGTTGATGTGGGGCTCCCCTTTAAAGCGACCTGGTCAGGTACTGCCAAAGTCTGGCGTTCCATGGTTTATAGCTTCCTGGCTTTTGAAATGAATTGGGCCAGCAAATTCTGGAGAGATCCCCTCCACTATCTGACATTGAGCATCGAATCAACCGATGCAAAAGATGCCCAGGTTTCTCCAGCAGACCAAACAGGAATTACCCGTCTGGGAATTCAATATGAATTGCAGGACGAATTGTATTCCGGAGATTATGGTTTTAGTGGGACTCTTTATGGCTCTCCAGGGAAACTGGGAAGTTATGGCTCAGATTTTAACCAGTTATCTCTGATGAGTAACTGGAACAGAAACTTTGATGCTCTCCGGCTTAATAACCGAACCAACTTCCTGGCCAATTCAAGTACAACACCAAATCTTGTCAAGAGTCGTGTCGCATCCCAGGATTATCGATCTGTATATCTAGATAGGGGAGCATCCAGTCTTCAACATATCGAAGATATGGATTTAGTTGGCTCTCATTATTATTTGAGGGGTGGCGGAAGAATGAGAGCATATACTGACTCTTTAGACCAACCTGCGAATTATATCTGGTCCAATAATATGGATATTACCTTTCTGACTTTGCCGGGTTTGCCCGACTTACTGGATTTTGGTATATTTTTGGATGTGGGACAGATATCCCAGAATGCACAGAGCTGGACCAATGTTGGTGATATTGGATTTGCGCTTAACTATAAACCGAAGTGGAAACGCACAAACTGGGTATCAACCTTGATTCGCCCCTTTCAGCTAAAATTTGAACTCAGCATTTTACGATACGAAAATGCTGAATGGGTCAACACACTGGCCACGAATCCCTGGGTCTTCACCCTAACCTTATAAAAGCAAAGTGGTCTTATAAATGAATAAAAAAATCATTCCCTTTCTAATCTTCTTCATGGTGTATACTTATGGAATGGCACAGGATACCTACGATAAAATCAGGGTGTGGTCAGAGAATACACCTCGTACCCTTTTTGAGCTCCAGGAGATAGGCGTTGATCCAGAGGCACTTGAGATTAGACCTGGAGTATATGTTGATGCTATTGTAAATCAGAATGAGAAGCTGGCGATTGAAAGCCTGGGATTTGCTACAGAAAATCTGGTCCTTGATCTCAGCTCACATTATGCATCCCGTTTGAGCCAGGGAACATTTAGGGAATTGGGCTACGGGAGTATGGGTGGATATTTAACCTTTGACGAGATTATTGCCAGCATGGATTCTCTCCATGCAACTTATCCAGAGATTGTCTCGGCCAAACAAAGTGTCGGAATGAGCTATGAGGGTCGCAATATCTGGGCTTTTAAAATCTCAGATAATCCCAACGCACCGGATGGTGATCCCGAGGTCCTTTATAACTCACTCACCCATGCCCGTGAACCTGCAGCCATGATGACCTTAATGCATTTTGCCTGGTCTCTGGCGGAAAATTACAATCTGGACCCCACCATGACCTTTCTCGTCAATGAGAGAGAACTTTGGTTCATCCCGGTTGTCAATCCAGATGGCTACGTTTTTAATCAACTCACCCATCCAGATGGGGGGGGAATGCACCGCAAGAATCGGCGTCCCGGTTGCACCAGCTCTCCAGGAGTGGATTTGAATAGAAACTGGGGTTACTTCTGGGGATATGATGATCTGGGTTCAAGTCCTGATTCCTGCGGGACCACTTATCGCGGGAGTCAATCTTTTTCAGAACCTGAAACTCAGGCTCTGCGAGACTTTGTTATCAACCATGACTTCCAAACGGCGTTCAACTATCACAGTTATGGCAATCTTCTCGTTAAACCATTCAGCTATAATGAAGCTGTAGAATTACCAGTACCTGATGGTGAAATTTACAATCAATTGGGTCACGATCTGGTTGAATACAATGACTATTTATTTGGAACTGGAACTGAAACGGTGGGCTACACGGTCAATGGTGATGCCGTCGATTATATGTATGGTGACTTGGGGATTATCAATTTTACTCCAGAAGTCGGTGCTGGAGCAGATGGAGGCTTTTGGCCACCCACTGATAGGATATTTGAATTGGCAGCAGACAATATCAACATGAATATTCATCTTGCCGGGTGTGCCGGAAACTGGATAGAACTGGATAATTTTGAACTCATTACAGATGGTCCCCTGGAATTTGAGGATGTGGTAAGTTGCGAATTAGAAGTGATGAACAAAGGTTTAGGGGCGGACGACTCACCGGCCATTCTGCATCTGACCTCACCAGACAGCAGCATCATCCCGTCACAAAGCTCCTTTGATGTTTCAGGTCTTCCTTCCCAGGCGATAAATGATTATGGCAGTGAGGGTCTCAGTTTTGAAATAAATACTCAAACGGGTGAATTGGCCACGCTCATCTTATCAATAGAAATGTCTGGATTTGAGACCCAACGAGATACCTTTACCTGGATTATTGGCATTCCGGATACCATCCTGTTTGATGATTTTGAAGCAGGCAACCTGCTCTGGACTTCAGAGACCTGGGGAACCGAAGCCTCATCAGGCAGCGATAATCACTATTTGACAGATTCGCCATTAGCGAACTATTCTGGCTCATCCGTCTCAACCATGATTCTGAGTACGCCACTGAATCTTCGAGGATATAGCAATCCCGTTCTCCGCTTTGATGCCAGCTGGGATATTGAATTGAATTATGACTTTTGCCAGGTCCTGGCCTCCGATGACGGCGGCAACAGTTGGTTGCCTCTCAGCGGAGAATATACAGATACTGGGAATGGAAGTTCAGTCCAGCCCCTGGGAGAACCAGGCTATCATGGGATTCAGGGATGGATCAGGGAGGATATTTCACTCTCCCATTTCACGGGTTCAAGAGAGCTATTATTGAGTTTTCAGCTGGCAAGTGATAATTATGTTGAAGGTGATGGCTTTCGTCTTGACAATTTGACAGTTTTGGGATGGGGATCAGGTTTTATCACTGGTGATATGAATCGGGATGGCTTGCTCAATGTTTCTGATGCAGTATTACTGCTGGAGTCAATCATCTCTGAGGCTGTACTAGATGTTGAACTGGCTGAATTAGCCGATACCAATCAGGATGCCACGTTAGATGTGAGAGACCTGGTCATCCTAGTAGAATTGATCCTCGCGGAAGACTAAATAATATTGACTTCGATCTGTTTTTCTGAGGCAGAAATCGTTCTATATTTTAATAAATATTTACATAAACAAGCTTTGTAATAGTCAAGCCCTGCAAGCTATATTGGGCCGATTTTTAACAGGGGGGAAACTTGAACAGGGAAGGTTCTGACGCTTTGCGACGATTCATTTTTATTATTTTAACTTCCATCCTACTCTCTTGTTCATTCACTGACATGTCTGGCTTGCCTAAGCCTCAAAAACCTATCACAATTACTCTAGGATATGCTGATAGTCTCTGGTTATTGAGGGCTGATACAGCGAATGCACAAGCTGCCTTGGATGTCTTTAAACAGCTTGCAGCATCTGATTCAACATCTATTGAAATCTGGGCGAAACTTTCAAGAAGTTACTATTTCTGTGGCCAATATCTGACTCAAGCGCCCCAAGCACGCGATAACTTATTCATGCAAGGCTATGAAGTCAGCCAAACCGTCCTGAATCAGAACAGCAATTACCGAAACCTGCTCTTTTCCACAGGAGATGAGAGCATCGCTATCCGTGGACTTGACAAAACTTTTATTGAAGCCTTGTATTGGGGGATGGCGAATTACGGGCAATGGCTAGCTACAAAAAGCAGCCTGGTACGGCTGGGGCAAAGGGAAATTATCTGGGCTACCTTAGAGCATATCAATGTGCTGGATTCGACATTTTTTTATGGAGCTTATTACCGATTCAAGGGCGCTTTGTTAGGTCGTGATCCGGAAACTGAGAAGGATACTGCCCGGATCAAGAGAGCCTTTGATGAGGCCATTCAAAGATCACCGGATTACTTGGGAAATTACACTTTAATGGCTCAATACTATTGTCCCAGAGCCAAAGACAAAAATCTCTTTTACCAGCTCTTAACCAAGGTGATCACGACAAAACCAAATCCAGACCTGCCCTATTATCCTGAAAATTTGTATGAAAGAGTTCTGGCCGAAAGATTAATGGTTAAAGCTGAAAAAGAAAACTGGTTTAATCAATGAAATCATTCCGCGGCGAGAGGCAAAAACAAAATGTTCCAGTCCGGGTCATGCTGACCATTCTGCTGCTCCTGACTTCCGTTTTGCTGGCAAATTATTTCCCGACTGCGAAAGAGGGAGATAGCCAAATACAGCAGACTAAATGGGAATCTTCTGTGGTAAAACAACCCTGATAGAATCTTTGATCTGGTTTAAAACTTAAAAGGGGGCTGTTCCATTTTGGACAGAGCTTCCCGTAGTTTTTCTTCGTCCAGGGAGAAAACCTTCTCCTCCTTCAGACTCCGGGCGATCTGGATATATCCATCCGATTTAAAATATTGTCGCAATTGGCTTTGCAGTGGGATGATCTGCCGGCGAGGTTCCCATATTTGAGGCTCACCCGTTTCAATATTGATGATGCTTTCTGTAGCACTCGCCCAGGCTATCACTGCCAGGCGGTACTTCTTCCAGAGGTCCTGTGAAATTTGCTGAACGAGTGCCTGGACATAAGGACTTAAAAACAAGAATCGTCGACTAAAGATGAGACCCGTATGAAAATATTCCGGGACATTAATAATGCCATCAACCTTCAGGTGGTGACCCATGAGAGTGAATAATGCCATCAGCTGGTCTCCCAGACCAAGTCCTGGATAGGTCTGCCCCGGCAGTTGAGGCTTGCGGGGCGAAAAATCTGCTTTTGGGTTCTGCAATAGCAACCATTCCACAACTAAAACCTTTAACTGGTGTGAGTATTCATTCTCAGCATCTATTTGTTTTGGTACGAGGTGTTGGTATTTCGCCACAAAATCCATGACGATATGATCTCGGTCTCTATGACGTCCGTTGTAAATGGTTAAGCGGTGACGATAGGGGTCCTTGGTATCCACTACAATGGCGAGGTGTCGAATCCCCCGGTTGCGGGCTTGCCGATCAAGACCAAATCTTTCAATAATAAATTTAATCCCGTCTTCAGAATACTTGCCCAGGAACAAGGAGCTTGAGTTCGTCCCTGATCTATCTGTAAAAAAGTCATCCCAGCTCAGATCTTCCTGAGAAAAGTTGCTGGTGAGATCCATGGGAGAGATCCCCTTGGCTATTTTCTTATATTTACGATCAAATTTATTCATCAAAAACTGTAACTCAGTCCAATAGTCAAGTTCGAAAAATCCTCAAGTTCCTTAAAACGATTTCCCACTTCATCACCGCCGATAAAGTAAGCCAAAGTGGTTTCAAGATTGAGCCCTTCTGCGATAGAATAAGTGGAACCAATATTGGTCATATAACCCGTGTCGTCCAGATTGACCATGAGCATTCCTCTCAATTCAAGCGAGTTGTCCAGCAGGGTAACCATGGAGGATAGGATGATGACCTGATCAGCAATCATGGCAAAGGGCGTCCCCATACCTGCTGAAAAATCAGGAATGCCCATCTGTGAGAACTGTGATCGGAGTGGATCCAGAGCGTGATTGCTGGTGTCTTGAAGCATGGTTTCCAGTGCTTGAAAATTTACATCCTTTTCCATTGAAGCTGCCATTTTCTGTGTTCGATTGCTCACATATTGTCCCATGAGTTGAACCGTATTGGGGAAAGCATATTCAACCTGAACCACTGATTGAAGATATTCAGCATCATAGGTGAATTTTGACATGGCAAAATCAATATCAGGGGTTTTAGTACGGAAGTAGGCAAACTCACCTCTCAAGGTCCAATTACCAGGAAACAGGACAGCATCCAAACCCAGAACATCGGTTTTCCGATAGGTAAGGTGGCTGGTGAATACAGGAGCTCCACCCAGCATCAAAGGGCTAATATCGATTTCCATTCCCGCCGGGGAAAATGAACGATCATGACCGTTGAAATAGGAGGCAGACACATCTCCGATGCCCATGGCGTATTGAACGCGAGTGCCAAATTCAAATTCATTTTCGGGATAAAAATAGTGAGCATCAGCAGGAACCGGGATGTCTATGGGGAAGTCGGGTTCATTCAGGGGGAAGCGATTTGCCACAAATTTAGGGAGGGCAATCAGTTCAAATTGAAAATCGTTCATATATGTTTTCACAGCCAGACTTAGGGATCCCAGTTTTCTATCGGTCCCCGTGAGAAACATATAATAATAGTCATAAGGACTCAGGTTGTCTGTTGGATTATTCGCATCCGCTGCACCCCAGGCATGGATCATTTTGCCCAGTTTTACTTCACCAAAATTTGGGTACCACATGAGGTAGGCTTCCCTAAGTTTAAGCATATCTGCATCGAACTCAGGATCTTTCCAGCGCGTCTCCAGGGCGGTGACCGTTTTAAATTCAAAATCTCCCCTGGCATAATCCACAGAGAGATTAGCCAGACGAAAGGGGAGATCAATCAGTGAAGCGTCACTAATTCTCAACATGCCTGAGGGGGTAAGATCACCAGAGATATCCAGTTGACCAAAGGTGGTCAGGGGGAGCAGCGCCACAACAAAAATGCTTGGGATGAGGTTTTTCATTACTTGGTCCTTAAATCTCTTTGGATGATCACCATAACCTATTTGGGCATTCGTTTCAAATTCTTTTCCTGGAAAAGGTCTGCATCCACACCCGTGTCAACTTCCTGGCTACTGAAGGTGAGCCGCGTATTGGTGTCCTTTTGGACATTTTCAACATAAATTTCAAGTGGGAGCTGGTAATCTTTTACTTTGCGAAATTTCATCTCCCGACGTTTCAACAATTGGTCACGAGTGTCATAGGCCTCATCGACGATGGCCACCATGTCAGCTTTGCTCACATAAGTGACGAATCTTTTATAGGTACGCGTCACGCCTTCCCTGGGGGTGCTTTCCAGGATATAGCAGTCAATCCCGTCAACCACCTTTTCACCAAGCAGCTTATAGGTGTACTCGTCCAGCTCTCTTGATGTCATATCCTCATAGCTTAGATCAGAACCCATAAAAGAATCAGCTTTTTTCTTGGAGCTGATACGGCGAACTTTTTTAAATGCAGGCAGCCATAGCCGCATTTCATCATCCTCTTGCGGATGCTCAATTTTTAAGAAGGCCACTCCTTCGTCATCGGCTGGAGCCAGGAACCAGATGATTTGTTTGCGATTGTCATCGGCTGAAATGGATCTGATGGTGGATTCTCTGGTTTTGCCCTGTTTATTGGTCAGGGTCATGGTCATGTTGGATTTCATATCCGCTGGTGACGGTTTGTCGTCCATGGCCTTGGCAATGTCGTACCCGGTCTGAGCCAGGATTCCCAGGGGTAAAGTGAAAATGAGACCGATGGCTAAAGTTTTGGTGATTATTTTCATTTTTTTAATCCCTTTATTTGTAAAATAATTATCATGTTTGAACGCTAACACCCTCAATACGGGCTAAATACTTTTTACTCATTTCCAGAAGCACCGCGAGTAAAGTCAGGGTTGCCATGGATGTGGAAACCATGGCAAACACCATCAGACCACCCATATGTTTCATGGGCACAAACTCAGAAAACAATAATGCCCCAAAGGCCATATTGGAAGCCGCATCCAATATGACCGGGAAACCCACATCACGCATGGTTTCTCTACTCAGGTCTCCATCTAGGCCATAGCGCTGTAAATGGGTGCGAAACTGGCTGATATAATGGATGGCAAAATCTACGCCGACCCCAATGATGATGGCAGATAATAATGCTGTGACGTGGTTCAGATCAACACCAAAGATGCCCATAAGTCCAAAATTCAAAATGACGGCTGAACTTAATGGGACCACGGCGAAAATGCCCCATATCCAGTGTTTGAAGAAATAGGCGGCGATGAATGCAATGATCAGAATTGAGGCGAATATGCTAATGAAGGAACTGCGTATGATAAGCCCAACCAGATCTCTGAAAACAATGAGCATGCCGGTAATGGTGATATTCAGGCTACTGTATTCATCTTGATGAAGGAAAGTCTCGATTTCATCAACCAATTTAACCACATCCCTGGTAGAAATGGAGCGCATCATGGAGGTCGCCAGGCCCTTCTTATAATCGTAGTCAACCAACGAGCTAAAATCATCTGGATCACCTGACATGGAATACATGGTGAACAGATTATTTATCTTTTCCCGGGTATCCGGTATGGTTTCGAAAGCAGGATCATCATCATTCACCATGCGGTGCATTTGTTTGATCACATCGGCAATGGAGAAGGAGAGGGTAACCGACTCGTGTTTTTCCATGAATTCCTGAATGCTTACAATCTGATTTAACACATCAGGCGAACGGAGATCAGCATTGACGAGCAGTTGAAGATCCATGGTTCCGGTCATCTCATCATCCATAAAATCCAGGCTTTGCCGAATGGGATTATCCGGTTTGAAAAATGATTTCAAGTTGACTTCAATATTGAGTTTGAAGACGCCCACCACACCGATGATAATAACGACAGCGCCGGCACTTAAAACGGTTTTAGGTCGCTTGATGACATGTTCACCAAAGGCGATGACAAATCTTTCAAAGTGGCTGGCATTGGACACTGCGCTGGCTTTGGGATTCCACTTTTTTAATACCAGAATAGAGGGGAGGAAAACAGTGGAGAGCACCCAGGCCCAAACGATACCTGCGGAGATGGAGATGCCATATCCCATGAGAGACTCCAGGGGTGCGAATATCATACACAAAAAAGCGGCAATGGTGGTGATGGCTGCCAGAAAAATAGGGAGTATGAGTGAACTCAGACTCGCCTCAACCGCGGCTCGAGGATCCTTGTTGCTGCGCATTTTTCTAAAAAACTTGGTAATAACATGGACACCATATGAATTGGCTATTGTTAATAGAATAATGGGCATGGATGTATTCAGTATGCCGAATAAAAAGGCGTCTGAACCTGTCAGGTAAAACATCCAGCCGTTGAAGCCAATCATAAAAACCATGGAAAGAAGAATGGTCACAAGCACGGCGAACACGGCGGAAATATTGCGAAAACTAAAAAGGAGAATCAGCAGCATCCCGATCAATCCAGCACGCATGAGGCTCATCACATCAACGCGGATCAGGGCCGGCAAGGTGCCGGTAAGATAAGCCTGACCTCCCCAATGGACGTCATAATCACCCAGATATTTATCGGCCGCTTGGGTAAGATCGCCCACCAGAAGATTGCCTTTTGAGCCTACCAGCGGACGGATAATGACATTCAGGTAATCCCCTTTAGACCCTATGCTCCGGGTTTTAACTTTTGGATTCTCATCCAGGTATTTTCGTAAGGCTGCAATCTCTTCATCATTCAGATCTCGATATTCCTGCATGGAGGAGACTTCAAGAAATCCATCAAGACTCTCCATTTTATCCGCAGTGGAGATACACATGATCTCATCGACCCCTTCGATGGTTTCCATTTCATGGGAGAGATCCCAGAGTGTGGCCAGGGTTTTAGAATTGAGGGCGTCGACACCACGATTCCCGAATCCAAGGAACATGAGTTCCGTGCTTCCGAACTCGTCTTTAAGTTCATTCCAGGTGACCATGGACGGGATATCCTGGGGCAGCATTTTCATAAAATCGTCTTCGATGACAAAATGCTGAATACCAGTTCCCATAAGCAGGGTGATTAATAGGGATTTTATGATGCTACGTTTTGGGTGAACCACGGACTGATTGATAAACCACTGTTTCATATTTTATCCTCTAGGTATTTAAGTCCTTTTTCAGTGACAATTCCTCGTAAAAAAAACTCACGGTAAGCCAGCAGGGTATCTTTGACACCGATATTGTGTTTAAGGAAAAATTCAGGTTGAAAAACATCGTTGACAATCTGCATAAATATGATGGAAGTGAGTTCAAGATCTATGTTTTCTCGAACATAGCCTTGTTCCTGGGCTTCTTTAAAAATCGTCAGGAAATCTTCCCGTCGATTCAATCGAAAAATCTCAATTTCTCGCCAGATATGTGGATACCTTACTTTCAGTTCACTGATCTTTGAAATTGAAACGCGATTAATCGTTTTTACGATTTCGTTAATGGCTGTTTCAAACTTGTCCAAAGGGTTGATATCCATTTTAAGAATAGCATGAAATTTGGCGGCGATAATGGTGGTGACATACTTGAATATTTGTCCCAGGAGCACCTCTTTGCTGGGAAAAAATTTGTAGATGGTTTTTTTACTCATGGCCAGATCTTTGGCCAGGGTTTCCACGGTGAATCCCTTGACTCCATCTCGAAAAATGAGATCAAGCCCGTGCTCCAGGATAGGACCTTCTGGTGTATTCTCAGGCGGAGTCGTTGGAAACGTTTTTAGTGTCATGCGTTTCCAATTTAGGCAATTTTCTTTAGCATGCAAGCAAGATTTAATGGATTTATTTATCGAAGATAAATGCTGGTCGTACGAGGATCAGGACCAGTGGTAGCAGAGTCAAAGCTGCAATCAAGCACATGAAAATGGATACTGAAATAAGCCAGCCAAAGAAAAAGATGGGGATAAAAGTGGATAACATGCAAACAGCAAAACCCACCATGACAGAAAAGCCATTTATGATGATACCCTGACCAGTGGTACTCAAGGTTTTTACAATGGCCTCTTCATCACCAAGGCCATTACGTATTTCGGTCCTGAAGCGGAATAGAAAGTGAATGGTATAATCAATTCCAATACCAATCATAATGGAGCTGAGCATGGAAGTAGCCGTATTCAAGTAAATACCTAAATATCCCATCAGACCGAAAACTCCGGTAATGGCAAAAGCCAAGGGCATGGCACTAATGAGGGCTGCTGACAGAGACCTAAACACCAGGCCGGTAACCAGGGCAGCCAGTAAAACGGAAAGCACCAAACTACGGATCTGTCCCTTGACCATCATGGGCATGAGGTTGCCCAGGAGGACAGCATAACCCTCGCTCTTAGGATGGTTCTCTACATGGATGTACTCATCAAGGAATTGGTTGAGCTCCTTTTGGAGATCGACCATGTAATATACATCCATTGTATTGAGTCGAACGACGATCTGGGCCGTTTGATAATCATAGTCAACGTATGAATCCAAGTAGCTATCGCTGGATTCCCAGGAGTAGAGCAGCAGGTACTGTGAAACCAGCTCACGGGAGTCAGGAATTCTATAATAGGCAGGATCACCGCCATTCATGGATTGATTCATGAGCTTAACGAAATCTGTGATGGCCATGGTGTAGCCAATGCCCTCACGCCCATTTAGAAATTCCTGGATTTGATCCACCTGCCTCAACACGTCTGGAGATTTGATATCTCCCTCAATGACTACTGACATGGTTGTGCTGCCGCCAAAATGTGAATCAATGATGTTGTTCACAATGCGCACTTTGGAATCGGGGCCATAATAGTTTAACGGGTTACTATCCAATTCGACGTAGGGGATGCCAATTGCTGCAACAAGGGTAAGTATGGCGAAGGCTGCATAAATAAGGTTGCGATGATGGAAAACCAGGCGACCCATGCGTATCAATACTCTGGAGAGCAATCGATTGGTCGTATTCTTTGACTGTCTTTCCAGGCTTGGTTTTTTTGTGAGGACCAGAACTGCAGGGATGAGAGTAATTGATATCCCGAAAGCTAATAGGACGCCAAAAGCGGTTAAAACGCCCACTTCTCGTGAAGCAGGCAGGATGTGGGAGAGCAGGGATAAAAATCCAATCACCGTGGTAAGTCCAGCCAAAAACAGAGGTCTTAGCATATGTTCTATGACACTGGCAACCACTTCCCTGGTATCTGCCTCAGGTGGCAGCTCAGCACAATCCTCAAAATAGCGGGTAATAATGTGTATACCATAAGCGCTGGCCACCGCAATGAGCATTATGGGCATGATGCTCGAAATGACCGACAACATGAGGCCGAACCAGGCCATCAAACCCAAAGTCCCCATAATTGACAGGAGAACAACCAGAAGGGGGAGGACAACGCCTCGGCGTGAGCGGAAACTGAAATAAAGTAAGAGCGCAATCAGAACCATGCCGGCGGGGATGAATGTGCGCGTATCATGAGCAATATCATCAGATATTTGTGCTCTGATGACAGGCATACCACCCAGTCTCAAATCATGATTCTGCTTTTGATAGGGCAGCAAAACGGATTGCAGTGATTCAACCGTACTGACTTCCTCCGCTTCAGGTTTGGAAAAAACCATAATAGCAGTGTATTGGCGATCCTCAGAAACCAGAAGACGATTCAGCATGGGATCACTACTTGCATTTGAAGCAAGTGAATCACTCTCAGCTTGGGTGGCTGGGATTTCCTGGATGAATTTGTCCACGCTCATGGATTCATCGTCGCTGAGAATTGATTCATAGTTGGTGAGGCTGATGATATGGTCAATTTGGGGCAGGGCTTCCAGCTCCCAGGTCAGCTGATTAATCATCTCCAGGCTTTCACCTGAGAATACATCGGGAGCATGGTAGCTGATTAGTATAACATCTAAGCCGCCAAATTCTTCCTCAAGCTCTTCCATACGTATCACATCGGGGTCATCAGAAGGGATGAGTGCCTGAAGATCAGGATTGATATGAATCCTGTATATGGGTAAGGATAGCAACGCTATTACCAGGATATTTATGAAAATGATGGTCTTCGGGTAATGGGTGATGAGCGTTGTGAATTTTTTCATGGCGAGCAATCTATTGCACAGTCAAGTATGATGAAAGGAAAACGAATATTTCAGTTTTTTTGAATAAAACATTTAAACCGATTAAAAAAACCTATGCACACCTTTTGTGGTGGATATATTAAGCGTAACTAAGAAGTGAGACACGCTAATGAATGAAAAGCTACTCCCTGCTCTCAAGTCATTTGGATTTACATCCAACGAAGCTAAAACTTATCTCAGCTTATTGCAGAATAATCCTGCAACTGGCTATGAAATTAGTGGCAAATCAGGGATTCCCAGGTCGGCAATATATGAGATTCTGAAGCGTCTGGAAAGCACTGGAATGGTAAGTTGCGTTGACTCAAACCCAACCCGTTATATCCCCCTTCCACCAGATCACCTTTTTGATGTTCTGGAGAATAATTTCAGCACCAATCTGGATACACTCAAAGAATCATTGAAAAATGTCAACACAGATCTTGAAGTAGGCGATCTCTGGAATATCCGTGGCTATGATAGCATGATTGACCGTGCCAGACATATGATCAAGAATGCAGAAAAATCTGTTTATCTTTCCATCTGGCTCAATGAGTACAATAGACTCCATGCCGATTTGCTTGCTGCCGAAAAGCGCGGCGTGAGTGTCGTCATTTTTTCCTTTTGTCAGATTCCAACTGACGTGGGGACGGTGTTCGCATACAATCTGGATAGTCGTCGTCTCGAAGATGTATGGAGTAGCAAAATTTTGCTGGTAGTGGATCATGATTCAGCCCTTCTGGGCGGCGTGGATATGTTACCCACCAATAAGGTAGCCTGGACCAGGAATTCAGCCATTGTGGCCATTGCCCTGAATTATATCATCCTCGATCTCACTCTATTTGGTCAGCGTTATCACCTCGACATGAACCCAGTTATTACCGATATGCTGCATGGCGAGATCCACAATCTGGACGATCTGCTCAGCGAAGATCACGAAGCAATTATTCACCCGAAGAACCATTGATCATTGATATTTAATTTAACCTTTAACAATCGCTGCCCTTTGAATAGGGAGCGAAACGGAGGCACGTACTATGAGTAAGATTAAAGTCGGGCTGATGGGATTTGGCGAAATCGGCAGAGATGTCTATCGCTTGAGCTTAAGCCAGCCCGAAATGGAAGTTGTAGCAATTAGTGATATTGGTCGATCCGATATCCTCCACTATTTGCTAAAAAACGATGGAAGAGATCCAGTGGATGCCAAACTATCAGGCAATTTCCTGATTGTGGGTGACCATAAAGCTCGATTGATCCACGGCGTTGAGCCCAAAGATGTTCCCTGGGATGCATTTGATGTTGATATCGTCATTGATACAACCCATAAATACCGTACCCGGGAAAGCATGCAAGCTCATCTGGATTCTGGAGCTAAACGTGTCATTCTAGGTTCCCTCCCTCAGGATACTATTGATCGCGTCATCGTCATGGGTGTCAATGATGAGACAATCAAAGCAAGTGATACACTTGTTTCTGCGGCCTCTGCAACGACAAACGCGCTGGCCTTAATGCTGGATATCATCGATAAAGCATTTGGTATCGAATATGCCATGATGACTACGATCCATGCCTATACCAGTGATCAACCACTGCGTGATACCGCTGCTGCAGATTTCAGACGGAGTCGTTCAGCAGCTGAAAATATCATTCCCAATGTCAACATCAGCCCGTATTGGATGGAACACATTTTACCCCGTTTTAAAGGAAAAATAGAAGGCTCAGCCCTGAATGTTCCTGTGCCCATGGGATCGCTTCTTGATCTGACCTGTGTGCTTACCAAAGGCGATACGACCATCGAGGAAGTTAATGCTGCCATGCGTAAGGCCGCTAAAGCCCTCAGTGGATATATTGAAATTACTGAAGATCCCATTGTATCCAGTGATGTTATTGGCAATGCCCACAGTTTGCTTTTTGATACAAAGGGCACCATGAAATCAAGTAAACGAATGGTTAAAACTCTGAGCTGGTATGACAACAGTCTTGGGCAGGCCGGGCGTTTAGTAGATCTGGCACTTGCCTATGGAAGACTCGGAGTAGAAGGAGGTGCTGCATGAGAGTAGCAATCAATGGATTCGGTCGTATTGGTCGTTCCGTATTTCGTATTTTAGATAAACGTAAAGATATTAATGTGGTAGCCATTAATGATCTATTTGATCGTGAAGCCCTGGCATACCTCCTCAAGTATGATACCGTCATGGGTGGTTTTGGTGACCCTTCCGTTCATATCGAAGGTGATATACTCCATACCGCCAATGATACGGTCAAAATGATCAGTGAACGTAACCCTGCAGATTTACCCTGGAAAGAGATGGATATCGATGTGGTTATCGAAGCCACCGGTGTTTTTAGAACCAAGGAATCCTTGACAAACCATTTGACCGCCGGTGCAAAACGAGTCATCCTCACCGTACCATCAAAGGATGAAGTGGATTATACCGTGGTTTTGGGTGTAAATGAAGATGGTCTGAAACCTGAGCATAAAATTGTCTCTAATGCCAGTTGTACAACCAACTGTTTAGCCCCAATGGCTAAAGTCCTTAATGATGCTTTTGGGATAGTTGAAGGTGTGATGACAACCACACATGCGTATACCAATGATCAGCGTCTTGCTGATGTACCTCACTCAGATTGGCGTCGTAGCCGTGCAGCTGCTGAAAATATTATCCCCACTACAACCGGTGCAGCGCGGGCAGTTGGAAAAGTGCTTCCCGAATTAAAGGGAAAGCTGGATGGTATCGCTGCTCGCGTACCCGTTGCTGATGGATCAGTTGTAGATTTAATCGTTGAGGTGAATCGCAATGTAACAGTCGAAGATATTAACGCAGCTGTTCTTGCGGCCAGTAAAACAGATCGTCTCAAGAATGTACTTCAATACAGCGAGGAGCATTTGGTATCCTCCGATGTTATCGGAAATCCATACTCCTCCATATATGATGCTGCGTATACCCGAGTTGTTGGCAACCGCATCGTGAAGACATTAAACTGGTATGATAACGAATGGGGTTATTCCAATCGCGTTGTTGACCTGATTAACCTGTTTAAGGGTATGTAAGTAAATATCCTTATTTAGACAATTGGAGCCGGTTGTATGTGCAACCGGCTTCGTTGTCTATAAGCGTATCACATTAATCTATTTTTAAACGGGAACGGGAAAGCATGAAAAAAGTTCAATTCATTTTTGGAATACATAACCACCAACCTGTGGGAAATTTCGATCACGTATTCCATGATGCCTGCGACCGTTCCTATTTACCGTTTCTTCAAGTTCTGGAGAAATTCCGGGATATCAGCATGGCTTTTCACTTTAGCGGATCACTCATCGAATGGCTTGAGGGTCACCGCCAGGATGTTCTTGAACTCTTTAAAAAGCTGGTAGATAGAGGAAATATTGAGGTGTTGGGCGGCGGTTTCTATGAACCTATCCTGGCCATGATACCTGAGGCAGATCAAATTGGACAAATCCAGAAAATGAATGACTGGGCCCAACAAAGACTGAATTATGATATCAAGGGGAATTGGCTCACAGAACGCGTATGGGAGCCACACCTTGCCCAGAGCTTAAATAAGGCTGGAATTGAATATATGGTGGTGGATGACTATCACTTTCTGACTACTGGCGCTGACCCCGAAAATTTAAATGGATACTATTACACTGAACAGGAGGGTAAAATTCTAAGCGTTTTCCCCATCAGTCAGAAAATGCGCTATGCCATGCCCTTCGAGGATCCTCAAGTAGCCATTGATATTCTGAAAAGTTATGCATCCGAAGATGGCGAGAGCCTGGTGGTAATGGCAGATGATGGTGAAAAATTCGGTATATGGCCTGGTACCTGGGATACCGTTTACAAACACAAATGGCTGGAAAGATTTTTTACCCTGTTAAGTGAGAATTCCGAGTGGCTTAGTACCACAACATTTAAACAATATCATGCCAACCACATCCCTCGTGATCTGGTTTATATACCCACATCCTCGTATTTCGAGATGTCACAGTGGACTCTACCTACAGCCCTGGGCCGTCAAATGGATCATTTTATCCATGAGCTCGAAAATCAGGGGAAAGCCGATGAAAATCGACCTTTTATCAAAGGGGGCATGTGGCGCAATTTTTTCACCAAATATCCTGAATCCAACTGGATGCAAAAACGAGTTCAATTTCTTTCTCTTAATTTTGAACAGCTTGATAGTAAAGGGGGCGTTCCGCAGGCGCTCCGGGATGATCTTTATCGAGCCCAGTGCAATTGTGCTTATTGGCACGGCGTTTTTGGTGGACTTTATCTTCCCCATCTTCGCCATGCAATTTTTGAACACCTGCTTAAAGCAGAAGAAAAATTTCTCTCATTAGGCGGTAGTTTCCCTGGACTGGTTGATCTTGATAGCGATGGAGTTAAAGAATACCGTTTGAGATCGGACAATATACAATTATTTATTTCCGCGGATAAAGGCCACATCCGTGAGATTGACTGGCTACCAGCATACTTCAATGTGACCAATTACTTGCAGCGTTACGCCGAACATTATCACGATAAGTTGGCCAGCGCCAGCAATGATCCCAATGCCAGTGGATCCATTCATGATATTGTTCTAACTAAAGAAGAAGGTCTTCAGGATAAATTATTTGTTGATACTTATCGGCGGCACGGGCTCATTGATCATGTTTTCAATCCGGGCCAGTCTCAAGATGACTACTACCGAGGGCTATTGGAGGAAGATTTTTCCATCCAATCCAGTCATGTGCAACAGAGCGAGGCAGGTGTATTGATCACAACTCTGGGCACAGTCGGACCGTCTCAGATAAAAATTGAGAAAAAATTAGAACTTCATCACAATGAGGTATCAATCAATATCACTATTCAAAACGTGGGACCAGCAGCTCTTGACCATCTCTACGGCGTGGAGCTGAACTTTGGACTCCTGGGAGGGAGTAGCCCGGATCGCTACTATCTGGTAAATGATTTGCATGCCGGGTTCCTGAATTCACATGGGAATGCCTCAAGAGTAAAACACGTTGCTCTCATCAACGAGTGGGATAATTTTAAAATTCACGTGGGATTCTCAGAGGCTTGTCAATTATGGCGCTCACCTATTGAGACCATCTCTATGTCAGAAGCAGGTTTTGAACGTGTTTACCAGGCTTCTGCCTTATTACCACATTGGAAATTAAACCTTAACCCGGGAGAATCTCTTAGCTTAGATATCCTCCTGAGTATCAATAAATTTAAATAAACAAGAGGAATAAATGTCAAAGACTCAAGCAACTATTGCTTATTTCAGTGCCGAAATTGGGATTTCTCCCAGTCTGCACACATATAGTGGGGGACTCGGAATATTAGCAGGTGACCACATCAAGGCTGCCGCAGATTTAGATGTAAACATGGTTGCCGTCACCCTCATGTACAAAGAGGGTTATTTCAAACAAAGAATGGATGAAGAAGGCAATCAGACCGAAAACTATCCTCGTTTTGAGCCAGACCCACTGCTGGAAAAATTGGATGGGTCCATCACACTGCCGTTGAGAGGCAGGGAAGTCCATGTGCATGTCTGGAAATACACTTTCGTTGGAATAAATGGCACAGCCGTTGATATTCTATTATTAGATACAGATGTGGATGGAAATAATGAAGAGGATCGAAGTATCACTTTGAGACTTTATGCTGGTGGGAAGGATCATCGTATCCTCCAGGAAGCGATTTTGGGCTTTGCAGGTATACGTGCTTTGCGCAATTTAGGATACAAAGATTTTTCTACTTACCATATGAATGAAGGCCACTGTTCATTTCTTACTCTGGAGCTATTAAAAGAATTTAATGGTGATGAGGAAGAGGTTAGAAAACGCTGCCACTTCACAACCCATACCCCTGTAGCTGCTGGTCATGATCATTTCGCTTCTGAACGAGTCAAACGATTGATTGGTGATCTTCTTCCTGACAACCTGAATTTGCCCTCAATGGTGCTCAACAGTCGTGTCCATATGACGGAACTCGGACTTCACTTCAGCCGCAGTGCTAATGGAGTCTCAAAACTCCATGGTGAGGTTGCCAGACAACAGTTTCCGAATTTTAATATTGGTCATGTTACCAATGGTGTTTTCCATAGATATTGGGTTGGAAAAATATTCAGGGAGGTGTTTGATAGAAATCTGCCTGGATGGCGTCAGGATCCCACCCGCTTGCTGGAGATTGATTCCGTTCCAGATGAGGAACTGTTATTTGCCAGACGTGGTCAAAAGAAATTCCTGCTTGATTATGCAAACTCCCAAACCCAGCGTGCCCTTTCCGAAAAGCGGCTGACCATAGGTTTTGCCAGACGGGCTGCAGAGTACAAACGCGCCCGGTTGATTTTTCATGATAAGGAAAGATTAATGAGAATCGCCAAAGGGAAAGTACAATTTATTTTTGCCGGGAAAGCTCATCCGAGGGATGATCATGGAAAGGAAATTCTCAAAGATATTGTGCTCCAGGCCAAAGAGTTATTGGGGGAAGTGAAGATAGTTTTCCTGGAAAATTATAATATGTGGCTGGGCAATTTGATCACTGCCGGCGTTGATGTTTGGCTAAATACTCCACTCCGTCCCAATGAAGCATCGGGAACCTCAGGCATGAAGGCGACACTCAACGGAGTACCTAATTTAAGCATTCTGGATGGATGGTGGGCCGAGGGCTGCCGTGATGGCATCAACGGCTGGGCGATCGGAGACGCGAGCAATGCCAATGACGCGGCTGATGCAGACCACCTCTATCGATTGTTGGAAGAGCAGGTCATCCCTACTTACTACGATGATCCAGCAAAATGGTTAAGTTTGATGCGCGAATCGATTAAAACCGGCGTTCAATTTTCAGGCACACGCATGGTACAGGATTATTTGAATATGTATTATAAATAGGTCCTGCAGAACATGGGGAATTAAAAAAGAGGCTGGAAATTTTCCAGCCTCTTTTTTTACCTCGTTTTCTTTCAAAGCATTATTGCCGTCTAGGCTTCACCGGTTTCTCAATTATAACTGTTTAGATCTCCTGCTGGATAGCATCCAGACTGGTGGGAAATTGGGTGAAGTCTGAGACCATGGTTTTCCGGATAAGATTGAACTCCGTTTGTATTTCAGTTTCTTATCCTATTTCATTGTCATCAGACGTTGATGGAGATCCCTCTTCAGTCGCAATATTCTCATTGTGCTTCAGCTCAATTTTCTCCCTTAGATGAGATTTCCAGGGTGTGTGCTTGGAGTGTTTGTCATGACGACTTCCACTGTGGCCGCTTGAAAATAATATCTTTGACAGAATCAGGAGACCCAGGGCTTGCCAGTAGGTTATTAAGGGACCATTGAACAGGGTAGGTATCAATTCATTCCATAACAACATGATAACTGATCCAATGGCAAAGATGCCAAAGACGACCAAAAATCCTATTCCGATAAATTTTGCTGGTTTTGATGGACAACGCATAATTATTCCTTTCTATTTATGGATAATACGCTTTCAGTTTTTTGCGCAAAGCCAAGACCGCGTAGCGTTTTCTGGAGAGCAAGGTGTTTTGCGAAGCGCCTGTAAGTTCAGCGATTTCCTTAAAACTCAGACCCTCAATTTCATGCCAGATAAACACTTCCCGCTGCAATTCAGGAAGGGCCTCAATAGCCGCTTCCAGTTGTTCTCGAAGCTGCGATTGTTCCAGGAGCAAGGCACTATGGAGTTCGGGGTCATGGAGGAGATTTTCTAAAAATTGTTCCTCCTCAAGATCACCTGACTGTATTGCATGGTGACTTCCCTCAATCGTCCGGGCGCGTTTTCGATAAAAATCACTCACCTTGTTCCTGGCAGCTTGATACAACCAGGCTGAGCTGGCTTCCAATGAACGAAGCTCATCAAAAGCAGCTGTAAACTGGTGGAACACATCCTGAACGATATCCTCGGCGTCTTCATAACGGGGTACCATTCCAGAAACTGAATCGAGCAACCATCGGCGGGCCTCAATGACAATTGTACCCTTCCGATGCGTACTTTTCTGTCGGGGTGTTACTGCCATTTGTGATCTTTCGCTTTGCATGTCACCTATATAGACGCTGAGAATGGAAAAATATTGTATGTTATTTTTGTATTATTAAAAATGGTGGTCTAAGGTAACCTTCCGAAGGTTTTAAACCTTCGGAAGGTTAAAAAAGCAGAATTAATTCTATTGCTAAAACTCTAGGGTGATGCCACCAATGGGGAAGGTTTTAAATTGAAGCGCTATATCACGTGTTCCATCCTCATTATAAACATATTCCCAGGGATTATCTCGATTAAACACGTTCATGATATCCCAGAAAGTCACCAGATTTAGTTTTTCAAAATAGAAGCGTTGGAGCAGCATGATATCAAAGCGTACATATTCATCATGACGTTTTGTGTTATAAGCTTCAGAATTCACATACCAGCGTCTGGTATTGTGGTCATAGATTTTTGGTGTATAGGGTTTACCCCCTGAGTAACGAAAGCGGATACTTATTTCAAATTCATCGGCTGGTGCCAGAGGCAGCCATGAGGTCACAGCAGCAATAGTGGTCTTTTTGTAGCGCTGGTACCAATCGTAATCCATGTATTTTATTTTGTAGCCACCCACAATGCTGAGCACATCTCGATAATCATAATCCCAGGGATAATAGACCGTCTCTGCCTGTCGCGGATCAATACCCTCAGAGATGGAGTGACTGTAGCTGAAAGATCCATACCAGTTGTTGGAGTATTTCTTTTGAAGGAAAATTTCAAAACCCCTTGAGCGTCCCGCCCCTATATTCGCAAAATGGCTCGAGCTATCTCTGCCTGCTGTGTCGGGGCTCACCGTTGCTCTGGGCATGCTATTGAATTCTTTATTATATATTTCCAAAGTGAATCGCAGGTCCTCTCTTGGCAGGAATTCAAAGCCCAGAGCGATCTGATCAGCATAATAAAAATCAAGCTTCCTGCCCCAGTCACCCTCCTGCATCAGCAGGGCATAGAAAGGCGCTTGAAAGTATCGACCTATAGCCAGATTTGCTTTCAGATTATGGTATATTTGCTGGGAAAAATTGAGTCGCGGTGAAAAATTAGCTTTTTTAAGATAAGCATTGTATTCGCCGCGGCCGCCCAGCGTGATTTCAGTGCGATAGCTTGGTTTTAATCTAAATTGGGCATAAATCCCACCAGACTGGAAGGTCTTAGTAATGGTTGAATCTGCAGAATCAACAAGATCGAGCACTTGGATGGGGAGAACCACAGCATTGGTATCACCAAAATATTCCGCATAAAAGACAGCCTCGGAGATGGGCAGTGCGGGGACCAACGTGGTATCATGGGAATATCCATATAAATTGATTTCATCACTATGCCAGGCAAAATCCCAATCATTGGGTGCTCTGATACCCTTAAACCCGGTGGAGAATTCAATCTTCCTATTGAATTTGTACACAAAATCAGCTTTTAGAATAAGTTCCTTCTCTACACTCAAACCTCGATAAAAAGAATCATGCCCTCCACCCTCGGTAATGCGATAGGCGTCAATATCCATTTCAATAAAATTTTGAGCCAGCGAAGCAATCACATATCCCTGGGTTGAAAACAGGTTTTTATAGGTTAATCCAAGGGTATGCTGTTGACTTTGATAGCCGACATTCTCCGCGTTTCTTTGCTGTGGACTGTCTTCTCCAACTATTTCAATAGCATCTATACCACCCAGATAATTGAGATACAATTTTTCGTTGGGGCTCAAATCGTAGGCTAGTTTCCCTTGAAAGGTCCAATATTTAGGAATAGCCATAAGACCACTCTGCTGGATGACAAAATCAAGGAATGAGCGTTTTATTGAAAAAAGATATGAACTCCTGGGATTGAGTGGGCCTTCAAAACTGGCTCCAAATCCTGCCATATCAAAACTTACTTTGGTCTCGCGGCTATCCCGACTTCCTTCACGAACCGTTACGTCCATAACTGACGAGAGTTTGTCGCCATATCGTGCAGGGAAAGAACCGGCAAAGAAGTCTATCCTTTCGATGAAATCAGTATTAACCATGGTAACGGGTCCGCCACCAGCTCCCTGTTGCGGATAATGAACAGGGTAGGGGATATCCAGATGATCCATGACGAATAAATTTTCACCAGGAGAGCCTCCCCGTACGATGATCTCGTTGGACTGATCTGCTCCAGACACCACGGAAGGCAAGGCTTGCATCATGCTAAGAATATCATAGGCACCCACTGGATCAGATCGAATTTCTTCAAAATCGACACTACGGACACTGGTGGCAGCATCTTTGACACGCTCAAAATATCCTGCGGTGACCACCACATCAGTTCCTGCCAGGATGGTGGGTTCCAGAGCAATATTGACCACGGTCGAGCGGTTTAAAAGTGCGTGAATGTTGGCTCTTGCCTGGGACTTGTAACCAATCATATGAACTCTGACAGAGTAACTTCCTGCAGGGACGTTTTTTATGTAAAAATGGCCTTCAGCATCAGTTGCTGCTCCTAAACTGGTTCCCTCGAGGATAACATTAGCGCCAGGTAAGGGCTGCTGGGTATCTCTGTCAATGATGGTCCCTTCGACAGTCTCACCAGGAGAGGCAATGAGAGATTGAATAGCGAATACAAAAACAATTATGAGGGTGAGAAGGTGCTTCATGAGCTTATCCTGATATCTTGAAATAGTGAATGCCGGAAAAATATTTTTTTGTATTTTAATGACCTATTAATAATTAACAATACCAAGCAATATACGTATGTTTTGCACCATGTCAGCATTTTGGTGATAAAAATTCTTGCTTTGATGTTTCAAGACGAGCAGGTTATGACATAGGAGAGATATCCATGTTTCAAAATGACCTGCTTAAGGACAAGACCATTTTTATCACTGGGGGTGGCACAGGATTGGGTCGATCCATGGCTCAACGCTTTTTGGAGCTCCAGGCAAAAATTGTTATTGCCAGTCGAAAAATTGAAACACTTGAAAAGACAGCCATGGAACTTGAAGAAGCCACTGGCGGTGAGGTATTCCCTCTGGCACTGGATGTTCGTGACTACAAAGCTGTGGAATCTGCGC
>JAIPGJ010000157.1 GCA_021736185.1 Fidelibacterota bacterium
GTATAACTCCCCATAAAGAGTTGAAACCCTTTACCCATTGGAACCTGAGCATCAAAATAGGCCAAAGATTTCATGCCAGGAGTGTATTCAAAAAGAGGATAGGCAGCGAATGTGGTGGTGGTGAAGGGGCCGGGATGTTGTCCAAAATTTGGATTACTGGCTGAAAACCCCCAGCTTATTTGATTCAAAGCTCCGAACCATTCGATTTCATGTTTTGCTGAGAAACTTAACAACATTGCATCATTATATACCTCGCGGTCCACTGCATCGATTTGGAACTCATCTACATACAAGCCTACAGCAAGCTGAGAGCTGTGATTGCTCCAGTTTAAAAATAGTTTGATAAGACTATTATCTGAATCCCCCACGAAGCCCGGGTAATAATCGGCGACACTATCATGTGAATTCAGGGAATATGGGAGGAAGGGATTAAGACGTTTAAGATCTAATCCTATGTGCTCTCCAGTTAATATGAAGTATTCACCCACTCCGACTGTGAAGCTATGGAGCGTTTTGGCCAGATGATGATATGAAATGCTGCGTCTAAATATTTGATTGTTCGCCTGCTCGGCAGGTAATACCTGAAACACGTGTTTAAAGGACCAGCCTTTCCAATTGTATCTCCACGAGAATCCATCTCCGAAGCTAGGGTAGCTAAAGATATTGGGACGTAGCGGACCGCTGAGCATGTCATCGCGACCTACGCTGACAGTGAGATCATTGCTGGCGTAGCTGACGACGCTTTTCTGAAAGCGACCGGTGGAGAGCGGATAGTCTGGTCTTGAAAATTTGGTGCCAATGAGTTGGTGGGGCTGATCAGTGAGCTCCAGGGCACCCTCAAAGGAGAGTCTATCAGAGATTGTAAAGCCACCTTCAATCCATATATCAGAATAGTGCTCATCACTATCAAAAACAAGATTGGAATTACGAATGAGACTGGGTAACAATTTGATAGCACCATAGGAATAAGAAATGTCAATATTGGCTGCTTCATTGCTTTCTGCAAGGGCAATTGAAAAAAAACTGATATAGAAGACCAGAATTATGGAAGACACATTTCGTATCATGATAGAATCAACCTTATTATGACTATAAGTAGAGAACCACTTAACAATTATTCCCAAACTAATCTGCTTCTGTGGCACCTACAATCAAAACCTCCGATAATTGTTGGGTACCAAGGCCGCTGAGTGATCGCGTAGCGATTGTATCGAAGCGCCGGGCCTAAACCACTCATCTCGGTACACCCTTCGGGCACTCGATGATCAGAGACTAAAAGGCCGCTGAGTAATCGCGTAGCGATTGTATCGAAGCGCCGGACCTTAACCACTCATCTCGGTACACCCTTCGGGCACTCGATGCCCAGAGACTAAAAGACCGCTGAGTGATCGCGTAGCGATTGTATCGAGGTGCCGGACCTCGACCACAACAAAATCTTAAAATACTTTCTTCGATAATTCTGGTAACTCATCAATCTCATTTTACATGAGGCTCTCTTGACCTGTCATCCTGAGCCCCGTCGAAGGATACGGATCCCCAGCTTTCATTCCCTCCTACAGTAAGCAACAGATAATTCGGGCAATTTATTATACTCTCCATTAATCAAAGCGATCTTCTTTTCTCTACGCCAACCCTTAATCTGTTTTTCCAACGATATTGCATCCTGAATTCCTAATTCATCCGACACCCATACCAACTTGATTGGTTTCCGATTCGAAATGTACGATCGTTGTTTGCTGGTGTTGTGCTCGAAGAGTCTCCTTTCAACATCGTTGGTCATGCCTGTGTAAAAGGATCCATCAGCGCACTGCAAGATATAGACATATCCTGTTTTCATGCTTTCTCCCGATTGTAATGAGGTTTAGCGAAATTAATTGGAAAAAATGGAGAAGCAAGTTTCACATGTTAGGACCCTTCACATGTCGTCCTTCGACGGAGCTCAGGATGACATGCTCAGTTTGACCTTATGGAAAATCTAAATGAAAAAAGAAGCACCCCGAGGGGTGCTTCGAAATAGAACGATTATTGAATTCAGGTGATGAATATCAGCTGTGCTTCCTTTTCTTCTGGTTCTCATCCCAGGCCAGGACCACTGGGCTGGCAATGAAGATGGAGGAATAGGTACCTACTACCAGTCCAACGGTGAGGGCAAAGGCGAAAGGTCGGATGACTTCACCGCCAAAGAAGAGCAGGATGAGCACCACGGTGAGTGTCGTCATGGAGGTGATGATCGTACGATTCAAGGTCTGATTCAAGCTCAAATTCAGCACAGCAAAAAAGCTGTCATGGCGCTTCTCCTTGGCATTCTCCCGGACACGGTCAAACACCACGATGGTGTCATTCAAGGAATAACCCACAATAAAGAGAAAAGCGGCCAGAACTGTCAGTGAAATTTCCATATTCAGCAGTGAAAAGAGTCCCAGAGTGATCAATATATCATGAGCCAGGGCCACGATGGCACCGATGGCATACATAAACTGGAAGCGAATAGAGATATATATGACGATACCAGCCATGGCAATGAGCACCGCTGATATCATATCGCCCCGGAGCTCCTTGCCAATTTTGGGACCCACAGTTTCCAGGCGGCGTATTTCATAATTGTCTCCCGCATGAATAGTCCCTAAAGCTTCACGAATGGTAGTGACCTGTTCATCACTCTGCGTGGCAGTTTTTACGTGAATGAGAAATTCATCTACCTCACCATAATTCTTGATAGCCGCATCGCCATATCCGATATCTGATAAGGCCTGGCGGACAGATTCAACCGAAGTGGGGTCGGAAAAGCGCACCTGAATTTCGGTCCCGCCCTCGAAATCAATACTATAGAGGGGACCCCCATGGAGAACCAGACTCAACAGCCCCGCCAGAATAATTGCACCAGAAAGCATCCCGGCAATTTTTCTTTTACCAAGGAAATCAATATTTACATTTTTAATTATTTCAAACATGTCAAATTCCTCAGATACTCAACTTGGTCATGGTTTTACGTTCTGTCAAGACCATGAAAATGGTACGGGTTATAAAAATAGCGGTAATCATCGAAGTCAGGATGCCCCAGAACAGCGTCGTGGCAAAACCCTTGACGGTTCCACTACCAAACTGCCATAAGACACCGGCAGCCAGAATGGTGGTCAGGTTGGCATCCACAATGGTGGTCAAAGCACGGTTAAATCCATCATCAATAGATTTCTTAACTGTCTTGGCATTACGCAGTTCTTCACGAATTCTCTCAAAAATGAGCACATTGGCATCCACAGCCATACCTACCGTGAGAATCAGTCCAGCAATACCAGGGAGGGTGAGGGTTGCGTTTAAGGTTGAGAGCACAGCCAGAGTAAAACCCAGATTCAGGAACAGGGCAAAATCTGCAATCAATCCAGACCCTTTATAATAGATGGCCATAAAAATGATAACCAGGATAAAGCCAATAACGGTGGCCCGGGTTCCAGCAGTCACAGAATCAGCACCGAGAGAAGCACCAATGGTACGTTCTTCTTCAATATTCATGGGAGCAGGCAGGGCACCAGCGCGGAGGACAACGGCCAGTTTCTTGGCATCCTGAAGATCGTTCATGCCTTCTATCTGAGTACGACCGTCAGAAATTTTATCGCGAATCACACCGGCCATATGGACATTCCCATCCATAACAATGGCAATGCGTTTGCCTACATTCCCAGCAGTAATTTTCGTCCATTCGCGAGAACCTTCATCGTTCATGCTAAGATGCACGACAAATTCAGCTCCAGAGAAGCCACCCAGGGATTCCCGGGCATCGGTGACCACATCGCCAGTCAATTCAGGAGTTGCCTTCATGAGGTAAAGGGCCCGGTGCATACGACCATCACCAGTAATATCCCGGGGTGAAACCCCCCAGGCCAGTCGACTATCTGATGAGACGGCAGCAGCAATGCTTGGCTTTTCAAGTTTACGTTTGATGGAGCGAACATTTTCTTCAGGAACCCAGATGGTGTTGCTGCCCACATTGATCAATGAGGAGAAAGGACGACCTACATCTCCTGTTCCCGTAATGCTCAGAGAGTCACCGTTTTCACCTGAAAGGACATCAGCCAGACTGGGAGCGGCCTCTGCTGCGCTTGTATCTGATGCAAGCATTGAATCACTACCTTCGTTATCAGCAGATGTAGAGTCCCTATCCATATCAGCAGCCCAGGCTTTATCAATGTTGCGGATGACTTCATCCAATAATTGGGGATCTTCCTGAATCAGGACAAACTCCAGGAGGGCTGTAGCCTGGATCAATTCACGGGCTTGGGCCTGATTGGAGATGCCAGCCAGTTCAACCACGATTCTCCAATCACCGGAGCGCTGGATGGTGGGTTCAGAGACACCAAACTGATCGACACGATTACGAATAATTTCTTCCGCACGGTCTACAGCGTCTTTGGCGTCTGCTTCCAGAGCATCCAGTACGTCTGAATTGGGACCTTTTTCATACACGGGGAAATAGCGGGCCAGCCTGATATTGGAGGCATTCACATTCCTGGCAAAGGTGGGGAAGAATTCCAGCTCATTTTCTTGAGCTTCTTTGAGACTGTTGGCGATCAGGGCGTCGATCTCAGCGTCCCCATCTTCCACCCGGGTTTTAATTAATTTTTCCAGATCTACTTCCAGTACCACATGCATACCGCCCTGGAGATCCAGACCCTGATGAATAATATTTTTGCGGATCTCGTCCAGCTCACCGCTCTCCATAAGGGCTTCTTTTTGGGTCTCGCTCATCGTGTAATAGCTAATGGTATCTTTCAACATATATCCAGCGGCTCCGATGAGGAGGACCACCAGAAAGACACGCATCCGCAAAGTTCCAGACATAAGGATCAATCCTTTTTACTTAATATTCCGTTTTCAATTCCTGCATCGTTATTACTGCAGGAGATAAATTTTCAACACACCCAATTACTCTACTTCCCCCAAATCGTCGCTAAAGCACAAATCTGTGAGCTCGCCTGCCAAGCCGGAGGGGCTGGTCGAAGGAGACAACTAAAACGGCTTAGGCTTGACCGTCTTCGCTTTCAGCTTCGCCGTGGCTTAAAAGGACGGTCGTCCTTTTAAGCGCGGCAATATAAAGGTGTGTATATGTCCTCCAAAGATTTATTGGTCTAAAAGCAAGGACCTTTTCCCAGCCAAGCTATAAGTCTCTGTAATGACGGACACCTCGATTGGTTCGAACCCTCATAACTCCTTTTCGACTGAGCCGTCGGGCGAGGGAGAAAAC